>CAMZNU010000001.1 GCA_947313885.1 uncultured Clostridia bacterium
ATCGTATCATAACATAATTCATCTAAATAATCTTCATACATATTAATTTCTTCTATTACTACGGTTTTTTCTTTTTCTATTTCTTCTTCGCTAAACGTTGAATTAAAAAACATATCTGATAATATTTCTATACTTTTTTCAAAATGACTATCTAATGTTTTTGTGTGATAACATGTGTATTCACGTCCTGTAAATGCATTTAATTGTCCACCTATTAAATCCATCTCCTCTGCTATATCTTTTGCTGTTCTTTTCGCCGTGCCTTTAAATAGCATATGTTCTATAAAATGTGATATTCCACTTTCTTTTTCTTCCTCATTAGATGCACCATTGGAAACCCAAATCCCTGTTGATATACCTCTTACATGTTCGTTTTTTTCGTATACTACTCTAATTCCATTACTTAATCTATTTGTCTTAACCATATACCCTCCTGTTTAATACTTATTTTTTTTATTATATCATATTTTTCTGTTGTTGTTTATTTATTCAAAATTACAAAAAATAGTCATAACTAGACTTTTTTAACTTACCTTTTATAATTGAGTTTTACAAACAAAAAAAGAGCCTATAACTAGACTCTTTTTTTGTAATGTAAATAAGTATTTTTAATTTATCTTTTTATAATTATTCGCTTATTGGTTTTTCAGCTAATAATTCTATTTCACTTAATTTAGTACCACCTTCATTATTTGCATCATAATATTTAACTCTGTTATTTACTGGTGTTAATTCATATCTCCATAACGTTGGAACTGCTATAGGATTTTCAAACATATATTGTTGCCACTCGTTCATGTACCCTTTTAAGATATCTATATTATACATAGCTTCTTCACTAGCTATATTTTTTTGTATTTGTAATCCTTCATCATCAATATATCTTGTAAAGTTAAACTTCGCTTTTGGTCCATATAATCCTGATGGATCTGGATTAAATCCTGTTGACCAAGCTCCAAAATATATATCTATACTTGGATCATCTATACCAACTCTTTCATAGAATGAGTTAAACTCCATTAATCTTCCATCTGTAAGACCAACATTCAATCCAACTTCTTGTAAGTTTTGGATATAGAAATTAGCCATATCTTCTGCATCTGATCCTGACATGTGTGCCATGTTAATTACTAACTCTTCACCATCTGGTGTTTCAACAAATCCATCACCATCAATATCTACATATCCTGCATTTGCTAATATTTCCATAGATTTTTCTGGGTTGAACATGTATCCTTCTAATTCTGGATTAAAGAAATCTTTTGCTCTAGGTGTTAAAATTGATGTTGCTGGTACTCTTAGGTCATTGTAAAAAGCAGATGCCATTGTTTCATTGTCTAATGCATATGCCATTGCTTTTCTAAGTTCTGGATCCCACATTTTAGATTCTGGATTTGGCATAACTTCCATTTCCGTATCACTCCAAGTTCCTAATTTAAACGCCATGTAACTATAAACTCCTGCTAAATCTGATATAAATTGTGAATTTGATGGTACTCTATCTGGATCGTATGTACTTGTTGGATATCCTAAAATAATATCAAATTCACCTTTTCTCATTGCGGCATCTAATATATCTGGGTTTACAGTTCTATATTCAAAACCACCATTTTTCGGAGCTCCTCTATAATAATCTTCATATGGTTCTGCTATTACAACTTCGCCTGGAACAATTGTTTTGATTTTGTAAGGTCCAAATCCTAATGGATTTTTTCTTATAGCATCATGTTCTAACATATCCGCATTAATTGGTATATCTTTAAATATATGTTCTGGTAATGCATAGTTGAAAATTCCTGCATTAGGGAAAAATCCGTAAGGTTCATCGTAATTAAACTCCATTACAAAATCATTAACTAGTGAAACACCTTTGATTTCATCTGCATTTCCTTCATTATAGTCTTTTGCCCCTGTAATTAGTGTATGTGGTTCATTAAATCTAACTCCTGGGTAATCTGGATGTGCTATTACTTTTAACGCTTGATATATATCGGCTGTAGTTAACTGCACTCCATCATGCCAAAAAACATCATCTCTAATAGTAAATATTACTTTTTTAAGATCATCTGATATTTCGTAGTCAACTACTCCACCATTAGTTAGTTTTGAATCATCTGTAGCTTCAAAAAGACTTCCTATTATTTGTGGGTCTTTAGAACTATCAGGTACTGATTCTGTAAATGCTGGGTAAAACATACCTCTTATTGGTGTATCACTAACATACCCAACTTTAAGTACAGCATCACTATATACCTTGTCGCCTTCGTTCTCAACAACTCGACCATATGGTGAATTTAAAACAAAACCTTTCTTCTCCTCTTTCTTGTCTTCTTTCTTGTCTTCTTTCTTATCTTCTTTCTTATCTTCCACTTTAACATCGTCTTTTGTAGTATCTTCTACTGTTTCTTTGCTTCCGCAACTAGCAAACACTAGCATTGATAATGATAGTGGTAATATTAATTTTTTTAACATAATGTTCCTCCCTTAAATTTCATAATATATAATTAAAAATAACTTATTACTAAAATTATGCTTTCTGTTTAGCCATTAATGCTCGATTTACAGTTTGACCTGTTGCATTTATACAAAGCATCATAACTAACAAGACAAAAACTGCTGGCATCCATAACCAAGGATAGTTTTGCATTGTAGATATTTCTCTTGATGACGAAATTAATTGTCCTATACTTGGCGTATTCGCTGGTAATCCAAATCCTAAATAAGTAAGTCCTGTTTCTATAGTTAAGCTAGATGCCAATCCTAATATAATCCTTAAACTAATAAGTGGCACCAGATTTGGTATCAATTGTTTGTATATTATTTTATAATTTGGCGTACCTAAAACTTTCGACGCCATTATATATTCTTTTTGACCTTCTCCTAGAGTTGAAGCTCTTATCATTCTTACATAACCAATCCAATTAAATAGTACTAATATTAACACAAACTTTGCTGGTGTGTAGTTTTTAATTGTAATTATTAAAATTATTTGAAAAATAAATGATGGTAATAAAGATATAAAATCTACTGCACGCATAGTGATATTATCTACTTTCCCACCAAAGTATCCTGCCATAACCCCTAAATTTATACCTATTAGTGATGATAATGTCGTAACGGATAACGCTATCATAATTGAATTTCTAACACCTACTACTAATAACTTGAATATATCTTTTCCACCTTTATCTGTGCCTAGCAAATATCCATCTGTCATAGGTGGCATATTTCTACCACGTGGATTTATTTTGTAAAGTGCATCCATGTCAACTGTTAATGAATATATAAATGCAAATGCTATTATTGAAATTAATAATATAACAGCAAACATCGATAGAGGATGACTTTTTAATTCTTCTTTAAAATTATAGAAAAATGTTCTCTTGTTTTTTATCATGCTATCCTCCTAATCTATTCTAACTCTAGGATCTACTGATACAATTAATATATCCGATATTAATGAACCCATAAGAGTTAATATTGACATAAATAAAACTAATCCTGTAACTATCGGTGTATCTCTTAAATTTATAGCATCTAAGAAAAATTTACCTATTCCTGGATATGAAAAAATAGTTTCTGTTATTACTGATCCTGCAAAAATCCCTGTTATGTAAAACCCTAATACTGATGAAATTGGTAAAAATGAATTTCTTAATATATGAGTATTATAGATTATATTTTCTGTTTGCCCTTTCGCTCTAGCTGTTTTTACATAGTCTTTACCTTTATTTTTTATGATTTCATTTCTAAGGTATTGAATTATTGTCGTTGTTGACAAAATCCCTGCTGTGAATGCTGGTAATATTACATGGTAAATTCTACTGCCTAGCTTTTGTATTTGTGTTCCCGAATCATACACACTTGGGTTAATACTACCTGATGTCGGAAACCATCCTAATGTATATCCAAAGTAATACAACATTAATATCCCTAATACAAAGCTTGGAACGGATAAGGTGAAAAAGTTATATCCTAATACTGTCCTATCAAAAAGACTACCCTCATATTTAGCCGAAAATACTCCAAGAGGTATGCCTATACTAAACATTATTACTAGCGACGTCATTCCTAAGAAAAATGTATTAAACATTTTTTCTTTTATTAGATTTGCAACGTCTGTCCTAAATGTATATGACTTGCCTAAGTCACCTTTTAATGTACCTTTTAACCATAAAGTGTATCTTTCTAGTGGAGGTTTGTCTAAGTTATATCTTTCTTGTATTTTCATTATTTCTTCTATTGTAGCATCTGGTCTATTCATTAATTCTTGCATAGATGGATCTCCTGGCAATGCTTCACTAGTAAAAAATACTACAATACTAACTAAAAATAATGCTGGTAAAATTATGATTAATCTTCTTAAAATAAATTTATACATTATTTACCTCCTTGATTGCTACTTTATGTGTTGGTGATATTTCTTTTAGGTCGTATGGTCTTCCGCTTTCATCATAAAATAAATGTTCTGTTTCTTTATGGAGCTTTGCCACTTCTTTTCTAAATTTAAACACCTTTTCTCTATCACGTGGATGTTCTGTCGGAATTGATGATAATAGTTTTTTAGTATATATATGCTGTGGATTTTCAAATATGTCTTCCACTGTTCCTTCTTCTACTATACGACCTTTATGCATAATGCCTATTTTACTACATAAATGTTTTACTACATTTAAGTCATGTGAAATAAATAAATATGTTAAATTAAATTTTCCTTGCATTTCTTCCATATAATTTATAACTTGAGCTTGTATAGAAACATCTAATGCACTAACTGCTTCATCGGCTACTATAAACGCTGGGTTTAATGTTAATGCTCTCGCTATACCTATTCTTTGTCTTTGCCCACCACTAAACTCATGGGGATATTTATAAAGTGCATCTTCAGAAATTCCAACTTGTAGTGTCATTTCTAATACTCTTTTTCTTATTTCTTCTTCACTTCTATTTCCAAAATTTCTAAGAGGCTCTGCCACTATTTGATACAATGTTTTTTGTGAATTTAATGAAGAATATGGATCTTGAAATATCATTTGAATGTGCTCTCTTATCGGTGAGTTATTTTTCTTTATTGTACTTGTTATCTCATCACCATTATAAAAAATACTTCCTGATGTGATTTTATTTAAACCTACTATCGATCTTCCTGTTGTTGTTTTCCCACATCCACTTTCACCTACTAACCCGTAAGCTTCACCTTCTTCGATTTTGATTGATAAATCATCAACTGCCTTAACAACAGATAAAACTCTATTTAATATACCACCCCTCACTGGGAAATGTACACTTAAGTTTTTAATTTCTAACATAATTACACCTCCTGTGATTTTTCAATATCAAATTCCTTATAACACGTGCATCTTACAAAATGCCCTTCTTCTACTTCGCGTAATTGGGGATTTTCTTCATGAATAGAGTCATCATGCCCTTTTATTCTTTCTGAAAACCTACACCCTGTTCTATCTATATTTTGTAACGATGGTACTATGCCATCAATTACGTATAATTTTTTATTGTTATTATCACTATTTGGTATTGATCTTAATAATGAAATAGTATATGGATGCATTGGATTGTCAAATATATCATCGATAGTTCCCATCTCTACTATTTGCCCTGCATACATTACTGCTACTCTATCTGCAACTTCTGCTACTACGCCTAAATCATGTGTAATTAAAATTGTTGATGTGTTTTGTTTTATACGTAAATTATCAATTAACTTTAAAATTTGAGCTTGTATAGTAACATCTAGTGCCGTTGTTGGCTCATCAGCAATAATTACATCTGGATCACACGCAAGTGCTATAGCTATAACTATTCTTTGGCGCATTCCACCCGATAATTCATGTGGGTATTTTTTAACTACAACTTCCTTGTTAGGTATACCTACTTCATCTAATAGATCTAGTACTTTGTTATTTTTTTCGCTATCTGATAAACTTGTATGTATGCTTAAAACTTCCTTAATTTGTTCCCCTACTCTCACTAAAGGATTTAAAGCTGTTAATGGCTCTTGAAAAATCATTCCAAAGTCAAAGCCTCTTATTTTTCTTCTTTCCTCTTTATTCATTTTGTTTAAGTCTTTTTCTTTATAATTTATCGAACCTTCTATTTTTACACTATCGTCATGTAACCCCATTATTGAAAGTGCTAATGCACTTTTACCACAACCAGACTCACCAACAATAGCAAACATTTCACCGTCATATAAGTCAAACGTTACATCATCTACAGCTTTGTAGTGTGAACCCATTATTTCAAATGCTGTACTTAGATTTTCAATAGATACTTTCACATTTCTATCTTTGCTCAAAAAATCACCTCTCCTAATTTTATTTTTCACAATATATATTTTTTTATATATAAATTGAGTATACTTTATATTGCAAACTTTTTCAATTGTTTTTTAAAAAAGTTTATAATATAATGCAATATGTTATTTTATAACATATTATGTTGATCTTTACGTCTTTGTTTTATTTCTTATTACGAGTTCCCTAAAACTTATTTTTAAATTTCTTAGCATCGGTCATTTCTATTTTTAAATAATAAATTTACATTATACTTAAAATACGTTTCGTTTAATAAAAGGAAAACAAAATACTTAATTAAGAAAGTTTTCTCAAAATCTATTACATATCAAGAAAGTTTAAAAAAGTTATAAAAAAATACTAAGAGTAAATTATCTAGTATTTTTTTGAAAAATTTGGATTGATATAGATATTGTCGAGTTGAAAAAGTTAATAATCATCATAGAAATTGAAAAAGACGTATGAAAACAATAAACAGTTAGGGTTGGAAGATACAATAAAATATTGTTCTCTCTAACTTAACATATGCTGAGAAACTTACTAAATTATAAGCTAAAATAAAGTTTTTAATTTAGTAAGCTAAAATACATAGATAAGTTTATTTATTGTTATAATAACCATATGTATCAACGGAGTTTAAAAAAGATGACTTCTGTACAATACAGAAATCATCTTTTACTTTTATAATATTCAAATGCTTCTTTCTACTGTAACGCAAGTTACAGTAGAGTTTATTATTGCTTTTTATTTTCTTTCTATTTAACTTTGCATTTCTATCATCTTTATATGTTCTACTATCTTATATATGTCCTCTTTATTTCCAACACCTTCTGAGAATGCTGTACTACTACCACATGCACAACTAAACTTAAGTGCTTTTCCATAATCTTCGGTTTTTAAAAACTCTATTAAAAAACCACTTAACATACTATCCCCCGCTCCTACTGTACTTATTACATTGCCTTCTACCCCATATCCTTTATAAGTGCTATTTTTTGTTACTAAAATTGCCCCTTCTCTTCCCAATGACACTAAAACATTTTTAGCTCCTAACTTTTGTAGTTGTTTTGCATAATATATAATTTCTTTTTCACCTTTTATTTTAACTTCAAAAACCTCTTCTAATTCTTTTTTATTTGGCTTTACTAAAAACGCCTTCTGTCTACAACCTATAATTAAATTTTCTTTAGTGCTATCTACTATTAATAGAACTCCTTTTTCATTCGCTTTTTCCATAATAGTTTTATACATATTATCCGTAACACCTTTACATACACTACCTGATAATATTAAAACATCACCTTTTTTTATAGTTTCTAGCTTTTCTAAAAATACAGCCCACTCATTTTTTGTAATCCTTTGTGTCGCACCATTTATTTCTGTTTCTATTCCATTATTTATTTTTATATTTATTCTAGTATTATCTTTTATCCCTGTGAAATCTAAATTTATTTTTTCATACTTTTTTAACTCATTTAAAATAAATTCACCGGTAAAACCACCCAAAAATCCAATAGCTGTACTTTCAATTCCTAAATTGTTCGCAAGTACAGATACTATAATTCCTTTTCCACCTACATCATATACTGTATTTTCAACACGGTTTAATTTACCTAAATATACATCTTCTTTAATAAAATAATCTAATGACGGATTTAACGTACATGTATATATCAATTTACTACCTCCCTGAAATTTCTTCAAACTATTATTACTTTTTATTCATAATTACTACACAATTGTCAAGATTTCAAAACTTTTTTATTAAACTTACTATATTTGCAAACATATAGCTTTTTCACTGTTTTTTATTACTTTTCTTTTTATACTTCCCTCTCTAGGTTAGTGTTGAAAATCCAAAATCTTATTAGTGTAGTGATACCTTGATCCTAATGAACAAAGTTATCTTTAGGTAAAACTATACCTTTTGTCCATAAGACACATAACACCCTTTTCTTATATGCTTTTTTCATATTCCTATATCACTCACTATTCTTTCATAATCTAACGTTTCAACACTTATATCAACTTAAATACAACTCTAGATTGCTTTACATTTTCACTATCTACTATAAAATATAATTTGATACGTTATTCCTTTAGAATAATTTTTTTAACATATTGATTTGTTCTTAAATTTCCAACTTCATTTTTAGTAAATGATATTTTACTCATAACCTCAACTCCTTATATTCTATTGTATAAAAAAAGAACCTATATCAATAGACTTTTTTTTAGTGTCCATTATATAGGTTCCAGTTTATATAAACAGAAGTTTTTTTACTATTTTATTCTATATAGCTAATTTACCTACTTTACTTTCTACATTTTTAACTATCGTACCATCTGCTATTATTTTTCTTAATTGTTCAAAATGTGGCGCTAATATTACGTCGTCATCTAAAAACGGTACAACTTCTCGTATAGACTCTAATGCTTTTGTCGTTCCATCTCCAAAAGTTTTATCCCCTCTATAATTAAGTCCTTGGCAACCCATCATTAACTCTATTGATAAAATATGTTCTACATTTTTAAGAATTTCATCACTTTGTCTAGCACCAATAGTTCCCATTGATACATGATCTTCTTGGTTTGCACTAGTTGGAATTGAATCCGCTGATGCTGGATGTACTAAAACTTTATTTTCTGATGCTAATGCCGCTGCTGTATATTGTGCAATCATAAACCCTGAACATATTCCACCTTTATCTGTTAAAAATGGTGGTAAGTCATTACTTAAATGTGGGTCTACCATTCTATTGCATCTTCTTTCTGAAATGTTTCCTAATTCTGATATCGCTAATTTTAAATAATCCATTACTAACGCTATAGGTTGCCCGTGAAAGTTTCCGCCTGAAATTATTTCACCCGTATCTGGCATAACTATCGGATTATCTGTTACAGAATTCATTTCAATTTCTATTGTTTCAATAACTCTTCTTAATGAATCTTTTGAGGCACCATGTACTTGTGTTGAACATCTTAATGAATATGCATCTTGCACTCTTTTGTTTTCCGTATTGTTAGCTGTTATATAACTATTTTTTGTTATTTTGTTTATATTTTCTACAGATACTACTTGCCCTCCATGAGGTCTTATCATCGCTATTCTTGAGTCAAATGCATCTTTTAAACCATCTAATGCTTCTAGTGATACACTTAATGATATATCTGCTATTTTAAATAAGTTAACTGCATCATATGCCGTAATAGCTGCAACACCTGTCATTACTTGTGTTCCATTTATTAACGCTAGTCCTTCTTTTGCCGTTAACGGATTTTCTTCAATCCCTGCTTCTTCTAATGCCGTTCTTGCACATACGCCTTTTCCATCTTTATCTAAAACTAATCCTTCTCCAAATACAACAGATGCTATATGTGATAACGGTGCTAAATCTCCACTCGCACCTACTGATCCTTTACACGGTACAGCTGGTGTTATTCCTTTATTTAATAATTCTATTAATTTTTCTACTGTTTGTAATCTTATACCTGAATACCCTTTTGATAATGAATTTACTCTTAGTAACATCATAGCTCTTACATGCTCTCTTGAAAAAAAATTACCTACTCCAACGCTATGGCTAAGTATTAAGTTTTTTTGTAACAATGACGTTTTCTCTTTTGATATGAAAACTTTACTAAACTCACCAAACCCTGTAGATATTCCATAAACTACTTTTTCTTCATCTAAAATTTTTTCTACTATACTTCTACTATGTAAAATCGCTTTTTTTGCTTCATCGCTTAATTTTACTTTCTTATTAAACCTTGATACTTCTACTACGTTCTCTATCGTTAACCCTTCACCGTTTATAATTATCATATTTTACACCAATTCCTTTTCTATTTTAATATATATGTCATTAGCTAGTTTTGATGTTTCATTTAATAGTTTTAATCCCTTTTCTTTATACTCTTTTACAAACTCCTCATCTTTAATACTCGATAAGTTAATTAAAACATTTAACCATGCACCTTTTATACATGTATCAAAATTTAAAACACCAACTCCTATATCTGATAATGCATTAGTATTACTCTTACCTATTAACTCATTAGCTAGTTTAGTAACTACTAATGTTTCTTCCATTACTTCAAACGGCACTAATACAGCTTCTTTTAAAGCTTTTTGCATAGCTGTTTTTCTATTAGCCTTATCTTCATCCGTTTCCTTTGGCATTGAAAAAACTGCTGATACTCCATTAAACGCTTCTGTATCTTTATCGATAAATTTTAAAAATTTATTTTTACTTTCGTTTACTTTTTCTAGCACTTCTACGTTTAAGTCGTTATACTCTACATATTTTTTCTTACCTATTGTTAATTCACATACCATAGCAACTAATGCTGATCCTTGTGACCCTGATAAAGCCGCTGCTGACCCGCCTCCTGGTGCTGGTTCTTTACTTCCTAATAAATTTATATAATCTTCTATTTTTAAGTTTACTAACATATTATCCCCTTTATCTTTTTACAACTATTTCGCCATTTTTAATAACTGTTTTAACTTGATTACTTCCATATCTATAAAATAAATAATTTAAATCCGGTGCTTTCCATATTACTATATCTGCCTTTTTACCAACTTCTATAGTTCCTATTTCATCACCACGTTCTATTACACATGCACCGTTTAACGTTACTGCACTTAATGCTTCTTTTGGTGTTAACTTATATTTTGAACATGCTAACATCATAGGAAATTGTAAATTTAAATTTGGTGTCGACCCTGGATTAAAGTCTGTAGCTATAGCTATTGCCATGTTTCTTTTAACCATTTCTCTAGCTCTTGCATAGTCTTTATCTAAATAAAACGATGTAGCTGGTAATAAAACACCTATTACTGATTTTTTAGCCATAGCCTCTATTCCATTATCACTTGATTGTATTAAATGTTCTGCTGAAATACACCCTACTTTACCTGCTAACTCTCCTCCACCTATATAATCTATTTCATCTCCATGCATTTTAACTTTAAATCCTAATTCTTTTGCTATCGTTAATATTTTTTCTGTTTCTTCAACATTAAATACTGCCGTTTCACAAAAAATATCACAATATTTAACGTCTTCATATTTACTTACTTTTGGCAACATGTCATTACATATTAATTTTATAAAGTCTTCATGTTTATCTTTATATTCTTTTGGAAATGCATGTGCCCCTAAAAATGTTAATACTAAATCCATTTTACTATCTTTATTTAATCTTCTTCCAACTTCTAATTGCTTAAGCTCTGTTTCTAAATTTAAACCATACCCACTTTTACTTTCTATAGTTGTCGTCCCATGTTCTAACATTTCTTCTAACAACTTTTTACCTTTAACGTATAATTGTTCTTCACTTTCATCTCTAGTACTTTGTACCGTCGATAAAATTCCTCCACCTTGCTTTAATATATCTAAATAGCTTTGACCTTCTAACTTTAGTTGTAACTCTTTTTGTCTCCACCCCCCAAATACTAAATGTGTATGGCTATCTACAAGTCCTGCCGTAACTAAATTTTCCGATGCATCTATTTCTTCATCACAAACAGGCGCATTTTTTAATTTACCTACATAAGTAATTATTCCTTTTTCCACAGCAATACACTGATCATTACTAATTTCTACGTTGCTAAGTTCTATCCCTTTTAACGGTTTATTCCCTTTTGCCGTTGCTAACTCTTTTATGTTTTTTATTAGTATACTCATATTTTCTACCCTAATAAGTGATTTTCTAATACTTGTTTACTATAATCAAAATCCTCTACTTGTAAATAATGCTCCGCACAATCAATTAAGGCTTTTGCTGGTGTAAGTCCTATTATTTCCGTACCTACTACTGTCACACCATATCTTTTAGCTTCAAATCTTATAGTTTCTAAAACTCTATATAGTGGTGTCCCCTCAAAATCAACCATATTCATAGAAACTTGTGCTATATTTCTTTCTTCTATCATTATTCCTATACCTTTACAGTTTCTATATCCTCCTGATGAACCTCTAACTATTTTTGCTATTTTATTCGCTATACCAACATCTGACGTACTTAAGTTAACATTAAATGCAACTAATGGCATTCTTGCACCTACTGCTACTAATCCAAATGTTTCATGTAATTTTGTTCCGTAATCTGGTTTCCATTGTTCTTCTTGTAATTTTTCTGCCATACCTTCAAATTGTCCTTTACGAACTTTTGCAAGGTTTGTACGGTGTGGTGCTGATGCCGCTTTTTCGTATAATGTTACTGTTAACCCTAATTCATCATGCATTCTACTTGCTACTTCTTTTGATATTTCTATAGTTTCTTCCATTGTTATATCTTTAATCGGAACAAATGGACATACATCCATAGCTCCCATACGCGGATGTTCACCTTTATGTTTTCTCATATCTATAGTTTCTAATGCTTTTTTTGCTAATAAAAACGCTACTTCTTTTATACCGTCTACAGATCCCACTAATGTAAATACAGAACGGTTATGACTTCCATCACTAGAATGATCTAATAACGTAACTCCACCTACTGACGTTGCAACATCTACTAACCCTTGTATTACTTTTTCATCTTTACCTTCACTGAAATTTGGAATACATTGTACTAATTTAGCCATTTTATTTCCTCCTATTTAAATTAAATATATATTTTAATATTTTAATTACTTTTTAAATTGTTTGTTTATTAGTTTATCTATTAATTTATTATCTGGTATAAATGGTATCGTTATATGTCCCTTACCTTTATAATTTTCATTGTATTTAACTGATGTGCTTATTGAATTTTCATTTCTAGCCCATGAACGTCTAGCAACTCCTCCCATAACATCCCACATCATTGATGACTCTATTATTCTTCCTGCTGTTTCGCTACCGTCCAATACCATACCAAAACCACCATTTATAGATTTTCCTATCCCAACTCCTCCTCCATTATGAAGAGCTATTAAACTCATTCCTCTTGCCGCATTACCTGCAAAACATTGTGTCGCCATATCTGCCATTACATTTGATCCATCTTTTATATTTGATGTTTCTCTAAATGGTGAATCTGTTCCACTTACATCATGGTGATCTCTCCCTAACATAACAGGACCTATTTCACCGTTTTTAATCATCTCGTTAAATTTAAGTGCTATTTTTGTACGTCCTTCTGCATCTTGATATAAAATTCTCGCTTGTGTTCCTACTACTAATTTATTTTTTTCTGCGTCTCTTATCCAAATCCAATTATCTCTATCTTGTCCTCTTCTATTTGGATCAATACAATCCATCGCTGCCTTATCTGTTTTTCTTAAGTCTTCTGGATCTCCACTTAAGCACACCCATCTAAACGGTCCATACCCATAATCAAATAATTCTGGTCCTAATATATCCTCAACATATGACGGATATATAAAGCCATCTTTTTCATCTATTCCATTTTTTGAAACTTCCGTAACACCTGCATCATATACAGATTTTAAAAATGCATTTCCATAGTCAAAGAAGTATGTTCCTTTTGCTGATAATTTTTTTATAACTTCAAAATGTTTTTTTAACGTCTCATCTACTAACGATATAAATTTATCTCTATCGTTCGAAAGCATTATTGTTCTTTTTTCAAAACTTATTCCTTGCGGACAATATCCACCATCATATACATTATGGCATGACGTCTGATCTGATAATAAATCTATATGAAAGTTATTTTCTTCTGCATATTCTAACAAATCAACGATATTTCCATGATACGCTATTGATATTGTAGTCTTTTCTTTTAAATGTTTACTCGCTATTTCAAAAACTTCTTTTAAATCACTTGATACTACTGATACCCACCCTTGACTATGTCTAGTCTCTACTCTAGATTTATCAACTTCTGCTATAATTCCAACACCGTTTGCTATTTCTATAGCTTTAGGTTGCGCTCCTGACATCCCACCTAACCCCGATGTTACAAATAACTTACCTTTTAAATCTTCATTGTCTCCTAACCCTAATTTTTTACGTCCTGCATTTATAATTGTATTAAACGTTCCATGAACTATACCTTGTGGTCCTATGTACATCCAGCCGCCTGCTGTCATTTGTCCATAATTCGCAACACCCATTTGCTCCGCTATTTCCCAATCTTCTAAATTATCAAACATACCTATCATTAAAGAATTTGTAATTATAACTCTAGGTGCTTCTTTTTTTGATGGGAATAACCCTAACGGATGCCCTGACTCGATTACTAACGTTTGCATGTCTGTCATCTCTTCTAAATATTTTTTCACTAATACATACTGCATCCAGTTTTGAAATACCGCTCCTGTTTCACCATATGTTATTAACTCATATGGGTATAATGCTATTTCTTCATTTAAATTGTTATCTATCATTACTTGAAAAGCTTTTCCTTCTATACATTTACCTTTATATTCATCAATCGGTTTTCCAGATATATTTTCTTTTGGCATATATCTATACCCATAAATTCGTCCTAATGTTACTAGCTCATCCATAAACTCTGGGGCAACTTTTTCATGTAACTCCTCTGGTATATATCTTAATGCATTTTTTAACGCTATTTCTGTTTGTGATTTTGTTAATCTAAACATCCTATCCGGTGCTCTTCTAATATGTTTTTTAAATTTTGGATATTCAGGTAACTCATTTCCAAGCTTTATTACCATTGCATTACTTACATCTACATTTTTCAATGTTTTATCCTCCTAAAATTTATATTATTTTCATAAGTATATATAATAAATAATATATACTTATATCATTTATATTAACATGTTATATATATATTAGCAATAGTTATATCAACCTTTTCCTTTATACGTAATAATGTATATATTTTTATTTTTAAAAGTGTTTTTTGTAACACTTTACACAAATCACCTCTATTTGTTTTTAGCAAACAAAAAAGTTACAAGTATTTTTTACTCATAACTTTTTTACATCTCTTCTATTTATATTTATTTTTCTCTAACCAATAATTTAACTGTATATAATATGCCATTAATTGTGGTCCTGCCATCAATTGCCCAAACCATGGTTTACCATAATCTTTCGGTGAATCTATTAGTAATTTTACTTGTTCTTCATTTACTATTTTATTTAATGGCGAATTTTCATTTTCTAATATTTTTTTCAATTTTTCACCTAATAAATTTTCATATTTTGGATTATATGTTTTTGGATAAGGCACTTTCTTCCTATATAATAGATCATTTGGTAATACATCTTTAAATGCATCTCTTAATAACCCTTTTTCCATACCTCTATTTTTATATTCCCACGGAACATTCCACATAAATTCAATTATTCTATAATCTGCATAAGGTACTCTACTTTCTAGCCCACTATTCATACTCATTCTATCCATTCTTTCTAACAGTGTTGACATAAACCATTTTACATTTAAATAACTTATTTCACGTCGCCTACTTTCTTCCTTATTATCATCTTCAAATTTTGGCACTTCATTTATAGATACATCGTATGCTTTTTGAATGTATTCCTCAATATTTAACTCATCTCTAATATCATCTTTTAACATCTTATTTCTAAAATCTACGTTTCGTATCCATGGAAATGTATTTGTATTAAATGCATCTTCACTATGAAACCACGGATATCCTCCAAAAATTTCATCTGCACATTCCCCTGACATTACAACTTTATGTTTTTTTCCTACCTCTTCACAAAAATACATTAATGAAGATTCTATATCTGCCATACCTGGATAATCTTTAGCATCTACTACTTTATTTAAATACTTTTCTAACGTATCAATATTACATTCTAAATACGTATGGTCTAAATCAAAATGTTTCACCATCTTATCTACCCATTTTCTATCTTCATCTATTTGAAATTTATTTGATTTAAAATATACACTATTTTCTTCATAATCAAAAGAATACGTACTTAATCTTTTACCTTCTTTTTTTAGTTCATTACTTATTATACCTGTAATTATACTAGAATCTAATCCTCCTGATAAAAATGTACTTATAGGAACATCTGATACCATTTGTCTTTTTATAGCATCTGTAACTAAAAATTTTACTTTCTCTACTGTTTCTTCATAAGTTAAGTTAAAAGGCTCACTTTTTACTTCCCAATATTTTTCCTCTCTTAACCCCTTTTCATTAAATATACCATAATGACCATATTTTATTTCTTTTATATCTTTAAATACTCCATTTCCTTCCGTTCTAGATGGGAAAAGTCCTAATACCTCTTTTAAACTACCTTTTGTTATTTCTAGACTTACTAGCGGGTGTGCTTCTAGTACTTTTATTTCTGAACCAAATATTAAAGTATCTTTTACTATTGTATAGTACAACGGTTTTACCCCAACATGATCTCTACATAAAAATACTCTTTTTTTATTGTCATCCCATATCCCAAATGCAAATATACCATTTAATTTATTTGGGCATTCTTCACCAAAATATTTATACGCATTTAAAACTACTTCTGTATCACTACTAGTTAAAAATTTTGCACCTAATTTTTTTAATTGTTCTCTTAACTCATCTGTATTATATATTTCGCCATTGTACACTATTGTATATTTACCACAGCTACTAATTATCGGTTGTACTCCACCTTCTATATCTATTATCGATAATCTTCTATGTCCTAATATTGCTTTATCATTTATAAAATATCCACTTCCATCTGGTCCTCTCCTAGTTATACTATCTGTCATACATGTTATTATTTCTATGTTTTTAAATTCTTCTTCACTATTAACAGTGTAATTTTTATTAAAACAACTATATCCTGCTATACCACACATATACTACCTCCTATTTTTTGAAATTTTCAATTATCACTGGTTGAATTTGTTCATATTTTATAGACTCTCTAACACTATCTATTACTCTAGAAAAATCACACGTCAAACTATTTTTTTTCTTCACTATATCATCTTGACCAAATGGTACAAAAAATATATTTTTTGTCGCCATTAGCTTCATTATATTACTACCACTTAATCCTAACCCATCGTTTGTTAATATTCCTAACAACACTGGCTTATTATTTCTTAACGTTGCTTTTCCTGCTAACAATGGCGCTGTATCATTTATCCCATTTGCAAATTTGCCTATACTAGTACCTGTTATAGGTAGTATAACCATTAAGTCTAGTTGTATTTTAGGACCAAATTGTTCTGCCTCTACTGTCGTTGTAAATACTTCCCTACCGCATATTTCTTCTATTTCTTTTATATAATCTTTTGCTACTGCAAATCTAGTATCTTGTTCCAATACTTTCTCACTAACCGATGGATATATTTCTACACCTTCTTTTTTCAACTCTCTTAAAATATCTGGTACTCCATTTATAGAACAAAATGAACCTGTAATTCCTATACCTATTTTTTTACCTTTTAACATTTTACCCCTCCATAATTTTCAAAATGTATTCACCTAATATTTCACCTGACGTTTTCACTGCATAATTGCTAGGTATTTTTTCTAACAATTCACTTTTTATTCCTATTTCGTTAGCATAATTTAAATCAAATCCATATGGTTTTGATGATATATCTATTAAGTATGTTTTTTTATTCAACTTATTTAATATGGATTTCGTAATAATTTTCCTCGGTATAGTGTTTATTATTACATCGTATTCATTTTCAAGAACTGTTGTTACATTTTTTACGCCGTTCATATTTGCCCTTATCAATTTATATTCGTTTCTATCAATTACATCTGTTTTACCGCCTAAAAAAGATAATGTATTTGCTATTGTACTTCCACATTCACCATATCCCAATACTAAAAATCTACTATTATAAATAGTTTTATTTCGATTTTTTATTATATGGCTTATTAATCCTTCCATAGTCGCTATAGAGTTTTTCGTAATTATTTCTTTACTTACCATAAACTCATAATATTCTACTTTGCCTAAAAATAATTTAGTTAAGTAATTGTTTTTCACACCTGTAAAAATAACTGTATCTGATTTTAATTTTTTTATAAACTCATTGTCAATTTTAATATTACTATCATTTATAACACCTTCATCGCTTATTCCTTTAAATGGCAATATTATTACGTCGCTTTCCTCAATAATATCCGTCTTCTCGTAACTTCTACTTTCTAAAAATTTCATAATAAATTCATACCTTGAGTCCGTTCCAAATATAAATATTTTCATAACAACCTCCTTAAGCTATGTATTTTATATATTATGTCATTTGTTTTTTTTTGTTCTTATTTTAAACTAATTTTTAAAAATGAAATTTTCACTATTCATAAATTCATTTTTTGTTTTCTTTTTAACTATATCTACGTTATAATCACATTTTTGAATTAGTTTTATTTCGTTTTTATATTCTTTTGCATTTATCACTTGTTTTGTTTTCATTATTAGTTGTTTGTTTGTTAATTGTCACATATTTGTTTATTTAATTCATTTTTAAATTTAGTATTTTGTATATTTTCCTTTAATAAATTATTTTTATATGTTACAATATACTAAAATAATATTAAGGAGGTGCAATGTGGCTTATATTGAAATCGCACAAGATACTTGCAAAGGTTGTTCATTATGTGTTAACGCTTGTCCTAAACAAATTTTAGAAATTTCATCCGATGTACTAAATGCAAAAGGATATCCTACTTTAAAGTGTATCGATCCTAGTAAATGTATTGGTTGCTCATTTTGTGGACTAATCTGTCCTGAAATAGCTATAACTGTATTTAAATAGAGGAGTGTTAAAATTGAAAAAAGAATTGATTAAAGGAAATATCGCAATAGCCGAAGCTGCTATTGCCGCTGGTTGCCAATGCTTTTTTGGTTACCCTATTACACCGCAAAATGAAATACCTGAATACATGTCTTTAAAAATGCCACAACTTGGTAGAACTTTTGTACAATCTGAAAGTGAAGTATCGGCTATTAATATGGTTTATGGTGCTGCTGGTTCTGGTGCGCGTGTTATGACTAGTTCATCAGGTCCTGGTATGAGTTTAAAACAAGAAGGTATATCTTTTTTAGCTGGTGCTGAATTACCTTGTGTTATCGTTAACGTTATGCGTGGTGGTCCTGGACTTGGCGGGATACAACCTGCACAAGCTGATTACTACCAAAGTGTTAAAGGCGGAGGGCATGGTGATTACCATCTAGTAGTTTATGCACCTTCTACAGTTCAAGAAGCTGTTGAACTTACACAAAAAGCTTTTCACACTGCGGATAAATATAGAATACCTGTAGTTGTTTTAGCCGATGGTGTTCTCGGACAAATGATGGAACCTGCTACTATTACAGTTCCTAAAGAAGAACCTTTACCAGAAAAAACTTGGGCAACTACTAGTATTGGTAACAGTAGTAGAAAACCTAACATTGCAAACTCTTTATATTTAGATCCTTATAAATTAGAAAAACATATACAGCATCTAGCTAAAAAGTTTGATGTTATAACTGAAAATGAAATTATGGTTGAATATAACGATATAGAAAATGCGGAAATTGTTGTAGTTGCTTATGGAACTACCGCTAGAATTGTTCGTTCTGCTATGAACACACTTAAAAAAGAAGGAATTAATATAGGGCTTGTTCGTCCAATAACTTTAAGCCCTTTCCCTACTGACGAAATTAATCAAGCTTGTAAAAATGCTAATTCTGTTCTAGTAGTTGAAATGTCTTTAGGTCAAATGATTGATGACGTTAAAATTGCTATTAACGGTGAAAAACCTGTTAATTTCTATGGAAGACAAGGTGGCGTTATTCCTAAAGCTTCTGACGTCGTAGATGAAATTAAAAAACTTAGGGGGGTAATTTAATATGAAACAAGTTTTTAAAAAAACAACTATGCTTACAGATAAACCTTTCACTTATTGCCCTGGATGTACTCACGGTATTATTCACCGTTTAGTTGCCGAAGTTCTCGAAGAACTTGGCATTGGACAAGATACTATAGGTGTTGCCCCTGTTGGTTGTGCTGTTATGTGTTACGAATTTTTTAATTGTGATATGCACGTTTCTGCTCACGGTAGAGCACCTGCCATTGCAACAGGAATTAAACGTGTGTATCCTGATAAAATAGTTTTTACATATCAAGGTGATGGAGATTTAGCATCTATTGGTACAGCAGAAACTATTCACGTGGCGGCTCGTGGTGAAAACTTAACAACTATTTTTATTAATAATGCTATATATGGTATGACAGGTGGACAAATGGCACCTACTACTTTAATGGAACAAAAAACTACTACTTCTCCAACAGGTAGAAGCGAAAGTTTAGGCGGTAATCCTATCAAAATGTCGGAAATTTTAGCTACAATTGATGGCGTTTGTTATGTTGAACGTACTTCTGTTCACAACCCTCAACATATTATCGCTACTAAAAAAGCTATAAAAAAAGCTTTTCAAAATCAAATAGACAATAAAGGATATTCTATAGTTGAAGTTCTTTCTAACTGCCCTACTAACTGGGGTATGTCACCACAACAATCTCTTGTTTGGATGGAAGAAAATATGATACCTGTTTATCCTCTTGGCGTTAAAAAGGAGGTGAAATAATGGAAGGTAAATTTATTTTTGCTGGTTTTGGTGGTCAAGGCGTTTTAACAGCTGGGCAAATAGTAGCACTTGCTGGAATGATAGAAGATAAGTCTGTAACATGGATGCCATCATATGGTCCTGAAATGCGTGGCGGAGCAGCTAACTGCTCTGTTGTCGTTTCTACTAGTTTAGTAGGATCACCTATTGTTGATGTTCCTGATACTGTCGTTGTTATGAATAAGCCATCTTTAGATATTTTTGAAAATTCTGTAGCTAAAAATGGTTTCCTTATATATAACGAAAGTCTTATATCTACTAAACCAACTAGAACAGATATAACAATACTACCTATACCTTGTAATCAAATTGCTAAAGATTTAGGTAATGTTAAAGTTGCTAACATCGTATCTCTAGGTGCATTCCTTGCTACTACTGATACCGTTACAATGGATAGTTTAATAGCTGGCCTAAAAGATAAGTTCGGGGAATCTAAAAAACATTTATTCGATGTTAATATAGAAGCTTTAAATAAGGGTTATGAATTTGCTAAATCATTAATTTAATTATTATTTTATTCTATGGGAGGTTATTATGAGTATTTTTAAACAAATTGAAGGTTACGGACACGAAAAAGTATTATTTGCTACTGATAAAAAAACTGGTCTTAAATGTATCGTGTCTATTCACGATACTACTTTAGGTCCTGCATGTGGTGGTACTCGTTTTTGGAATTATGAATCTGATGAAGATGCAATATATGACGTACTTAGATTATCGCGTGGTATGACTTTAAAAAATGCCGCGGCTGGTCTTGCTGTAGGTGGCGGTAAAGCCGTTATTATCGGTGATCCTAAAAAACTTAAATCTGAAGAATTTTTTAAAGCATATGGTAGAATTATTGATTCTTTAGGCGGTTTATATTACACAGCTGAAGATGTTAATATTTCAACTCACGATATCGATATTGTAAACACTGTTACACCTTATGTTATGGGAACATCGGCTATTACAGGCGATCCATCTCCTTTTACAGCACGTGGTGTTTTCCAAGGAATGAAAGCCGGAGCTAGTATAAAATTTGGTTCTGATAGTCTAAAAGGTAAAGTTGTTGCTATCCAAGGTTTAGGATCTGTTGGTATGCTTTTAGCTAAACATTTATATGAAGATGGTGCTATATTAAAAGTTACTGATATTAATCAAGAGGCTATAGATTTCGCCGTTAAAAATTACGGTGCTACGGCTGTTCCTATTAACGATATCGTTACTACTGATTGTGATGTTTTTGCACCTTGTGCATTAGGAGCTATTTTAAACGTTGATAATGTTAGACATTTAAAATGTGAATTAGTTTGTGGTGCGGCCAATAATGTTTTAGTTGTACCAGAAGTAGGAAATATATTAGAAGAACTTAATATATTATATTTACCTGACTATATCGTTAATGCCGGCGGAATAATAAACTGTGCACCAGAAGCTTTAAAAGAAAAATATGATGTTGATAATATAAATAAAAAAGTAGATGAAATATATGACACAACTAAAAAAGTTGTTGAATTAGCTAGAAAAGAAAAAATTTCTACTTATGCAGCAGCTGATATGTATGCATTATCTATTATAGAAAATGCTAAAAAATAATTAATACAAATAACTTATTACAAATAACTTATTACAAATAACAAAAAACTAGATACCCTATTGTGGATATCTAGTTTTTTATTTTTTTATAAATTGATTTTATATATATAAAGTTTTATACTAAAATAAAATTACATACAATTTTAGGAGGTTTATATGAACAATAAAGAAAATTTAATTAACTTACGTATTAAAATGCAAGAAAATAATATCGATACTTATATTTTAACAGGCTTTGACCCTCATTTAAGCGAATATAAAACAGCACATTATAATACTGTTAAATTTATTTCTGGGTTTACAGGCTCTAATGGTACTGTGGTAATTACAAAAGATACAGCTAATTTATGGACTG
Source organism: uncultured Clostridia bacterium (assembly GCA_947313885.1). Taxonomy (GTDB): domain Bacteria; phylum Bacillota; class Clostridia; order Lachnospirales; family CAMZNU01; genus CAMZNU01. The sequence continues at coordinate 22,794 of CAMZNU010000001.1, forward strand.
ATGGACGTTATTTTATACAAGCTAATAACGAACTTGATAACGATACGTTTACATTACAAAAAATAGGGCATAAAAATACACCAACATATATAAATTTCGCTTGTGATAATACGCCTAACAACGGTACTATCGCTTTAGATGGTAAAACAATTTCAACTAAAGATTTTAATACCATCTCTAAACTTCTGTCTTTAAAATCTTTAACTTTAAATACAGAGTTAGATTTAATTAGCCCTTTGTGGACTTCTAGACCTACAATAACCAATAATATTGTTTTTGAACACACTCTTAACTTTTCTGGTGTTTCAACTACCGATAAAATAAAATCAATTAGAGAGAAATTAAAAGAAAAAAATTGTGACTTAACAGCTATTAATGTTTTAGAAGATATAGCATGGATTTTTAACCTTCGTGGTTCTGATTCATCGGAATGCCCTATTTTTAATAGTTATGCTATTGTTTCATTAACAGATGTCGTATTATTTATTGACGAATCTAAAATCATTAATGTTAAAAATTATTTATCTAAATTAAATATAACTATTAAACCTTATAATTATATTTATGAATACTTAAAAAATCTTAACGACGTTAATATTTTTCTTAAACCTTCTATATTAAATTATTCGATTTTTAAAAATTGCAAAAATTTAAATATCGTTAATAGTGATACTAATATTTCTGAAGATTTAAAAGCTTCTAAAAATGAAGTCGAAATTGAAAATATTAAAAAGTCAACTATTCGCGATTGTGTTGCATTAGTAAAATCTATTAAATATATTAAAGAAAATATTCAAAATCAAATTTCCGAATTCGATGTTACTGGTATTTTAACTAAGTACCGTTCTTTGCAACCTAATTATTTAGCGCCTAGTTTTGAAACTATATGTGCCTATAATAGTAACGGCGCTATGCTACATTATTCGGCTAAAAAAAATGACTGTTCTATTATTAAACCTTCTGGTTTTTTATTAATCGATAGCGGTGGACAATATTTAGACGGTACTACAGACATTACACGTACTATTTCCCTTGGAAATTTAACTGAAGAAATGAAGAAAGATTTTACTCTAGTTTTAAAATCTGTAATAGCTGTATCAACAGCTACCTTTATAGAAAATGTTCAAGGTGCTAAAATCGATATGTTAGCTCGTATACCTATGTGGAACGCTGGTATGGATTATAAATGTGGAACAGGTCACGGACTTGGTTACGTACTTAACGTTCATGAAGGTCCATCTGGCATTGGTTCTACTTTATCACCTATTCGTTTAAATATGCTACTCACTAATGAACCTGGTGTTTATAAAGAAGGTCAATACGGAATACGTACTGAAAATACTATGCTAGTTTCTAAATCTTTCGAAAGTTTTGGTGATACTTTTTGTAAGTTTGATACCGTTACTTTCTTCCCTATTGATTTAGATGCTATTGATAAACATTTACTTACTGAATCGGAACTTACATGGATTAATGATTATCATAAAAAAACTTTTGATACTTTAAGTCCATACCTTAACGATGACGAAGTTGCTTGGCTTAAAAATGAAACTAAAGCTATTTAGTTAAAATATACAAAAAAGATGATTACTATTTATAAACTGACCCCCAAGTCAAGGACACAATAGAAAAATTATGAAGCAAGAAGCTGATTTCTGTATTTTACAGGAGTCAGCTTTTTTAAATTCCATTAATATCTAAAGTTATTATAATAATGCATATAGTCATTTATTAAATACTGTAGTTCTTCAAATGATCCGCACACCTTATAATTAATTTCATCTTCCATATGTCCGAAAAAAGACTCTTGCGGTGCATTATTTCAACAATTTCCACGTTGTGACATTGATTGACCCAAATTATATTGTTTAAGTAACTTTTGAACTTTAGGGCTAGTGTAATGAGACTCTTGATCTGAGTGAACAAAGGCATCTTTAGGCAAAATTACAGACTTGTTTAAGAAGAGTTTTTTGATTGTTGTTGTCACTATATCCAAAGTAGTTCTTTTAGAAAGGTGATAGGCTAGAATTTCATTAGTCGAACCATCTTTATAGTCGATAAATACGCCATATCACCGTTATTATATAGCATATAAGTAATATCTGTTAATAGTACCTTACCAGGTTTTCTTGTTTAAAATTGCGTTTAAAACATTTGGAACAACAAGGTGTTCTCTAGTTGCTTTTGCTATCTTTTTATATGGATTTGCTTTTCTAAACAGGCATATTATATTGTATTTCCCCATAATTCTTTGGATTCTTTTCCTGTTATATATAATACCCATTTCATTTCTAAATACATTTTTATAGACCTAGAACCCTTTTTATATCCATGTTTTTCAAAAGCTTTTAATATGATGCTTTTAGCAATTAAGCCCTTTTTTCTTTCTCATTTCAATATCTAATGTTTTTAGATAGTTATAATACCCAGACCTTGAAACACCTGCTACATCACAAGGGTATCCTGTCATTTTTTTTAGAGAATGTTTTTTAATTAGTTTTTCTATTAGTATAAATATAGTTCTAGCTTCTAAATTACCGTCTCACACCTGCCTTTCGTTCAAATCTAACTTTTTTACAATTGCTAATTCTGACCTCTAATATGCAATTTCTGCATCCTTTCTTTCGATGATTTCTATATCTGTTAATTTTCGTTCAAGAGGTCTCCACTATTTCCTTTCCTAGTATCCATAAGACTCATAACACCCTTTTCTTTATATGCTTTTTTCCATCTCGCGGTAGCACTTGCTATTCTCCCGTAACTTACCACCTCAACACTTATACCAGCTTCCTCAAATATAACTCTAGATTGCTTTCCGTTTTCACTCTCGGCTATAAATGTACCTTGAATTCATCCGTATACGTTATTGCCTTTAGGCTAACTTTTTTAACATATTTATTTGTTCTTAAATTTTCAACTTCATTTTTGGTAAATAATACTTTACTCATAACCTCAACTCCTTATATTCTATTATATAAAAAAAGAACCTATATCAATAGACTTTTTTTAGTGTCCATTATATAGGTTCCAGTTTACTTTCTTTCTATTATTAATATATTTCTTGAAGTAATTCTTGAATTTTTTTGTTACTAAATTGTGTTTTAAATTTAATTTTTACTGCATCACCAAAAAATTTTTCCGCATGTCTAATCTTTTGCTTTTCTTCTTCTCTTAAACTTTCTTCCTCGGCATTCTTAGTTTCAACAATAAAATATAATTTTTTATTTCCGTCTTTATAGTTTAAAACATAAGCAAAATCTGGTGAATAACTTTTACCACCTGCAACAGGAATTTTTATTGAATTTTTAGGAATTTTAGTAAAAATAATAACTTCTTCTACATTTGTTTCAATATTATTTTTTTCTAATTCTGAATCATAAAATAATTCATTTAAAAAGTAGTTGTTCACCACTTTGCAGTCAGCATATGATACCCCAATATCTGAACTAGAAATTTCATTTAATACTTCTCCATTATCATTTGTAAATTTTGTTGGGTGAATTGAGTTCGTTATTTTTTGATATCCAATACCAAATTTATTTATAGCATTATACATTAGATAATTATCAAATTTTTGCTTCAAAAGTCTTATCGTCGATTGATTTAAATAACTATTTATTTCTACATTTGCTTCAACAAAACTACTATGCACCGTTTTTAAATTAATATTTATTTTTTTAGACAACTCTTTTAAAAATTCATCATATTTCATTGTACATATATATTCTATATCGGTTTTTGAAATACTTGTTTCTTCACTTATTATAGCTTTATCGTTTTCTATTTTTATTTTTTTTATTCTTTCTTCAACTCTTTCTTTTGAAAAGCTGGTATTTTTCTTTAAAAATTCTACAAACAGTTCTTTAAATTCTTTTTCACTTGATATTTTATATTCTAGAATAACTTTTTCATTCAACTTTTCCCACAGTTCTTTTAATTCTAAATATTTTTCTGTTCGAATTTTAATCTTTATCTTTTTATCTGTTGCTTTTCTTACCTTATTTGATCCGATACCATTAAAAATAAGTGGGTAATTTTTCTTTATATAATTAAATCCATTTTCCTTAAAAACATTACTTCTTTTAATAACATTTTCCTCATCTAATTTTTCCAGCAATGACTCTACTGAAACATAATATTTTTCAACAATCTGATTAATCATATTATCGTATAACTTAGTCGGTATTTCTTCTCTTGATATAGCACCAGATTTTTTATTAATTTCACAGGCTAGCTTTTCTATAAAATCATTTTCTGTAAAATCAACAAAATAATTTAAGAAAAACTCCTCATCTTTAACACGGTTACCATACTGGTTTACTGGTAATCTGAGTCCACGTCCAACTTCTTGAAGTTTTGAAATATCTGATCCACTACTTCTCAATTTACAAATTTGAAAAATATTTGGATTATCCCACCCTTCTCTTAATGTCCATTTTGAAAAAATAAACCTTCGCGGGTTATTTAAATTTAATATTGCTTGTTTGTCATGTAATATTTCATTTACTTCCTTTTCTATTTTTTCATCTTTATCGCTATTATCTTTTGAAAAATAACCACCGTGAGTTTTTGAAATATCTTTTAAGGTGCTCTCTAAGTAATTTTTATAAAATCCATCTTTCTCTGTTTTTAATATTTTCTCAACCTCTGCTTTTATATATTTTTCAACTACTTTTCTTATATTTCCTTCTTTATTTCTATATTCATCAATGTTATCTATAAAAAATAAAGTTAGTGGTTTGATTTTTACCTTTCTTTTAAGATATTTCTTTTCATTCTTAAAATGAGATTCTATAGCTTTTCGTATCATATATTCTTGTAATGTTTCCGAATAAGAATAAGGATTTATTTTATCTCCTTTTTTCAACTCTAATCCATTAGATAACAGTGCGGTGCTTTTATTTAATTTCTCAATGTATAGTCCCGACATTGCATTATGCACTCTTTCTAAACTTTCTTTTTTAGTAATTTTAAATATTTTATTTCTACCACTTTCTATAAGTTTAAATCTTCCTTCCTTACAATCTGAATCTACAAACTCAAGTAATATATTTTTAACACCTTTCGATTCTGCAACATGTCCAATAACACCTTTTACTAAATTCTTATTAAAAGAATCAACAGCTGTTAAGTTATATACTAGGTTTTCATTTTCCTTAAAAGTTGCCCCATATCTAATAATAAACTGTGGATTGATTTTTTTAATATTTTCCCACGTCTTACTTTTCGTGCTAAATTTATGCGGTTCATCAATAATCATTAATGGCTTTGTAACAGCAAGTGCCTCAAAAGGAACTGTATGTTTATCAAGGAATGTTCTATCAAATTCCTCCTGCATAGTTTTTGAATTAATCATTCCCGCATTAATAATTAACACTTGTATTTTATCTTTTTCAAAGTTTCCAGCTCCTACAAAGTCAATTATTGAAGGTGGCATATACATTTTTTTATTTTTAGTAGTTTTTTTACGTTCTACAATATGTAATTTTATAGTTTTCCCATATTGTTCTTTAAAATGTTCTCTAGAGCTTTCTGATTTCAAAAAATCTATTGTTCCAGCTTTAATAGGTATTGTCGGTACAACTATAATGAATTTAAAAATTCCATATTGTTTATTAAGTTCAAAAATAGTTTTAGTGTATGTGTATGTTTTACCTGTTCCTGTTTCCATCATAATATCAACAATATTACTTTTAAACGTTGCATTTTTCTCTATACTATTTTCTTCTTGACAACTCTCTATATTTTTAACAATTTTTTTATTTAAACCTTTATTAAAAAAAGGATTTATATTTTCTTTCCCTATACCTTGTGGTTTTACTATTTCAACACCATCAAATACGTTAATGATTGCTTTAACTGCTTGACTTTGATGTGCTAAGTTTTTTTCGAAATTAAATTTACCCATTCTAATACCTCGTAATAAAATCAATATCTGTATGTTTTTTATTTGCATAATTTTTAATGTTCTCTGCAAGTTCTCGCATTGTCTTAGATTCAAAATTATAGCCAAAGACAACTATTGTTGCTGGATTAAATTCTTCATTTTCATCAATTTCTTCTAACAACTTTTTGAGATTTTTCGTTTTAAACTCTTTATCTACTAAATACAGTTTACTACCATAATAATACCCTTTGTATCCATCTAAGTTAATTTCTTTCAAACTTTTTGTCAATGCAATTCCATCGTAAGTTTTCCACGTAGTAAGAAGTACATTTATATCTTCATTAGATAATTTACTTTCATCAAAAAGTGCTATTTGCGGGTCAAATTTTTCTTCTTCAAAATTATAATCTTTCCAAATTGGTATTGTTTCAAAAATTTTAAATCCAAAATCCACATTCGATAAATCTTTATCGCTATTATCTTCTTTTATTCTTTTACCCGCTCTTATTAATCTTTCTTTTGTAATTTCAAAAATAGTTGGGTCATCAACTTTTAATTCATTTTTTATAAAATCATAAGCTGTTGCATCTTTATTTTGATCAATAATCTCTGGAATTTGCACGAGAATATATTTTCTGTTTCCATTATCTTCTACATTAAGTTGCATTACTGCATCTCCAGTTGTTCCAGAACCTGCGAAAAAATCTAGGATAATGTCGCTTTTATGAACAGTTAGGTTTATGCACCACTTTATCAAATTTACAGGCTTTGGATTGTTAAATAAGGCTTGCATATTAAGTAGTGTCATTCTAGATGACCCGTTGGCATTCAAAAATTGTAATTGCATATTTTCTTCTGATGCATATCTATTATTATCTTTGTTTTTATCTTCATATATTTTAACACACAGCCTATTTTTATCAATAACAACTCTTTTATTTTCATTAATTATTTTGTTCTTCGACCAACTCCATGTGCCATCTTTACTACCAATTTTTTCAGGATATATCTCTTTATCATTTTTATGTTCCCTTTCAACGCTTACTGTTCCTGATTCCGATATATATATCGGATAATAGGTTTTAGGTCTTTTTTCTCTATATCCATTAGGTCCTCTGTTTTGAAGAGGATTTAGTTTATAAGATCCAATATCATCAGATAGAGGATATCGTTTAACCCCCTTTATGATCTGCTTCATTTTTAATAAGCTTTTATTTTTCGAAAATACTAAAATCGAATCATACAGCCTTTGAAACTCCTTTGAAGATTTATCCCTATCATAACATTTAATTTTTCTGGATACTAAATCAACAAAATTTTCCTCTCCAAATATTTCATCCATCAACAACCTTAATTGTGCCACTTCGTTATCATCAATAGATATAAAAATAACTCCATCATCTTTTAAAAGTTGCTTTGCAATGTAAAGACGTGGATACATAAAAGTAAGCCATGCAGAGTGGGAGTTGCTTTTCTTTTGTGTAAAATCTAAAATTCTTTTTGCTTTTTCTTCATCTATCCCTGCTAAAGTTGATAGTTCTTCGACTGTAAATTTTCTATTATCTTGATATAAAAAACCATCACTTCCCGTATTATACGGAGGATCAATATATATCATTTTTATTTTTTCATAATAAGCATGAGAAAGATGTTTTAAAACTTCTATGTTGTCGCCTTTAATAAGTAAATTCTCTGATTTTTCATTTTCTTTATTTTTATTCCATTCCTCATTTTCCTTTAAAAGTGTTGTTGCTTCATCGCTTGCTAAAAGTCTAGCATAACTTTTACCTAACCAATCCATCCCATATGAGTCTTCAAGAATATTTATTTCATCCTTTGAAATTTGTTGTTTAAATTTTTCAAAGTTAAATGAATCATTTTTATCAAAACAGTGTGAAAAATGTTTTTTTAATTTATTATATACAATTAAATACTTTATTTCTACATTTTTGTTTTGAAGATTGTAAAACAAAAAAACTTCTATACACGATAAAAATAAAGAAAAATATTATTTTCAAAAAATTTAATAAGCTAAAACAGCACATATTAATTTATCTATTATTACAATAATTACAAATTCAATGAATCAAAAAAGATGACTCCTGCACAAATGTACAGAAATCATCTTTTACTATTGTATATTTAAACGCTTTTTTTCTAGTGTACTTAACATAGATTACAGTTCACGCAATACAGAATTCATCTTTTATTTATCTACTCTTAATATTTCCTAATATATCGTTTCACCACTACAGTTTGTAGCTACTACTACTGGTAAATCTTCAACATATAATTTCCTTAAAGCTTCTGTTCCCAATTCTTCAAAGGCTATAATTTCTACTGACTTTACGCACTTTGACATTTTTGCCGCCGCACCACCAATTGCTACAAAATATATTCCATCACAATTGTCTATCGTCTCATTTACCTCGTCATTTCTATAGCCTTTTCCTATCATGAATTTAAGCCCTTCTTTTATTAACGTCGGTGAATATTTATCCATTCTTATACTTGTTGTAGGTCCTATTGAACCTATAACTTCATTTGGTTTATTTGGGCATGGTCCTGCATAATACATAATATTACCTTCAAAATCAAAGGGCATTTTTTCGCCTTTTTCTATCATTTCTACTAATTTTTTATGTCCTGCATCTCTTAACGTATATATATATCCTGTTATATATACCATCTCACTTAATTTCAATTTTTTAGCATCTTCATTACTTAATGGAGTTTTTATTTTCATATTTTTTTCTCCTACAATATTATTTCTGAATGTCTAGTTACATGACATCCTATATTTACCGCTACTGGTAATCCTGCTATATGTGTAGGATACGTATTTATATTTACTGATAACGCTGTTGTCATACCACCAAATCCACCTACACCTATATTTAACTTATTTATTTTTTGTAACATTTCTTCCTCTACAGATTTCCAATAGTCATCTTTATTACTTTCCCCTACTTCTCTTAATAACGCTTCTTTAGCTAGTAATGCCGATTTTTCCATAGTTCCGCCAATGCCAACACCAACTATTATAGGCGGACACGGGTTAGCTCCTGCATTTTTCACAGTGTTTATTATTACGTCTTTTACACCTTCCATACCATCTGATGGCATTAACATTTTTAACGCACTCATATTTTCTGATCCAAATCCTTTTGGTGCTACCACTATTTTTAATTTGTCACCTTCTACAATATTATAATGTATTACCGCTGGTGTATTATCTTTTGTATTTTCACGTCTTATTGGGTCTTTAACAACTGATTTTCTTAAATATCCTTCTTCGTAACCTTTTGCTACACCTTTATTAATAGCTACTTCTAATAAGTCGCCTTCTATTACTACTTTATTTCCCATTTCTATAAATACAACTGCCATTCCCGTATCTTGACATATAGGTTTTTGCTCGTTTTTTGCTATATCAGCATTTTCTATTAGTATCTCTAATACATCTTTACTTAACTTATCCCTTTCTTTTAGTTTTGCTTCTTTATATCCATTGTATATGCTTGATGATAAATTACAGTTCGCATCTATACACAGTTTTGCTACTTCTTCCACTATTATTGAACTTTTAATTTTTCTCATTTATTATACCTTTCTACTTAGATAATAATTTTACCGCATTATCATATACCATTTGTGGTGTTACTTCTTTATTCCTCGCTACTCCACATTTAATAGCACATTCTGCAACTCGCATAGCTACCATAGGTGCAATTCTTTTATCAAATGTATCTGCAATTACGTACTCTGATTTTAATTCATCTTCTGATATTAATTCTGCTATTGCATATGCCGCCGCTATTTTCATTTCATCGTTAATTTCTGATGCTCTAACATCTAACGCTCCTCTAAATATTCCTGGAAATGCTAAAACATTATTTACTTGATTTGGGAAGTCTGAACGTCCTGTACAAACTACTTTTGCTCCTGCCTTTAATGCTTTTTCTGGCATAATTTCTGGAGTAGGGTTTGCTAATGCAAATACAATAGCATCACTATTCATACTAGATACCATTTCCTCACTTACTATATTTGCCGCTGATACCCCTATAAATACATCCGCACCTTTTAATACATCCTCTAATGTACCATCTTCTTTATTTAAATTTGTTATTTTTGCTATTTCATCTTTATATTCATTAGGGTTTTTACCTTTTCTTCCGTCGTACATCGCCCCTGATCTATCGCACATAATTAAATTAGTTGCACCACTTTTTAATAATAATTTTGTTATTGCTATTCCTGCTGACCCAGGTCCATTTAAAATAATTTTAGCCGTTTTAATATCTTTATTTACTAATTTTAATGAATTTATTAATCCTGCTAATACAACTACTGCCGTTCCGTGTTGATCATCATGAAATACTGGTATGTCTAAAGATTCTTTTAATTTTTTCTCTATTATAAAACATTCTGGTGCTTTTATATCTTCTAGGTTTATCGCACCCAATGTTGACGTTAATAATTTAACTGTCTTTATTATTTCTTCTGGATCTTCTGTATCTAAGCATATTGGAAATGCATCTATCCCTCCAAATAATTTAAATAATATCGCTTTACCTTCCATTACTGGTATACTTGCCGATGCTCCTAAATTACCTAACCCTAATACAGCTGTACCATTTGATATTACTGCCACCATATTACTTTTTGCCGTGTAATCATATACTGTATTAATATCTTTATGTATTTCTAAACATGGTTCTGCTACTCCTGGTGAATATGCTAATGATAAGTCTTCCATGCTGTTCACTGGTGCTTTACATATCATCGCAATTTTACCTACATTGTCCTTATGAAACTTTAAAGCCTCTTTTTTTAAATCCATAATCTTCTCCTAAATAATTAAATAATTAAATAATTAACAGTACTTGTAATTTATTACTCGTTTATTCCCGGTACACCTGGCATTGTCATTCTCATAGGGTTTACTAATTTATTATATTCATCATTCGTTAAAATATTATTACCTATTACTTCATCTCGTATATTTGTATTTTTTCTCATTGCATCTTTTGCAAACTCCGCTGATTTTTTATATCCAAACTTAGCACATAATGCCGTTACTGTTCCAACACTACTTTCTACATATTCTCTACATCTTTCTTCATTAGCTGTAATACCTTGTATACAATTATTATTAAATGTATCAACACCATTTGATAACATTTCTAATGACTCAAATAAATTATAAAATATTACCGGCTCACAGTGGTTTAATTCTAATTGACCACTTTCTGCTGAAAATGTTATCGTTACATCATTTCCCATTATGTTATATGCTATTTGGCTCATAACTTCTGGTATAACTGGGTTTACTTTCCCTGGCATTATTGATGAACCATTTTGCTTTGATGGTAAATTTATTTCTCCAAATCCTGCTCTTGGTCCTGATGACATTAATCTTAAATCATTAGCTATTTTTGATAATGATACGGCGCAAGTTTTTACTACACTTGATGCCATTACAAACCCATCTAAATTTTGCGTACCATCTACTAAATCCTCATTTTGAACTAAATCTATTTTACACACTTCTGATAAAGTATTTACAACATTTTTAACATAATGCGACTCTGCATTTAAGCCTGTCCCTACTGCTGTACCACCTAAGTTTACTGCATTTATTGTAGTTAATAAGTTTTTAAAACGGCATACATCTCTTTTTATTACTACTGCATATGCTTTAAATTCTTGTCCTAATCTAATTGGTATTGCATCTTGCATTTGTGTTCTTCCCATTTTTACAATTCTATCAAACTCAACTGCTTTTTTTGATAACTCCACTTCTAGTAACTCAAGTTTCCCTATCGATACTTTTAATAATTTTATTAATGTCATTTTACCCGCTGTTGGTATAACATCATTTGTTGATTGTCCATAGTTTACATGATCATTAGGATGCACTTCTATATACTCACCTTTTTTACCACCTAAAATTTCTGATGCTCTATTTGCTACTACTTCATTAATATTCATATTCATAGACGTTCCCGCTCCACCTTGAATCGGATCCGTAATAAAATCATCATGTAATTTACCATCTATTATTTCGTCACATGCCTCTACTATTGCTTTTGTTACTTTATCATTTAAGCATCCTGATTTATGATTTTCTATTGCACAAGCTTTTTTTACTTCTGCTAATGATATTATAAAATCTTTATGTAATTTTTTACCTGTTATTTGGAAATTTTCAAATCCGCGTAGTGTTTGTACTCCATAATATTTTTCTTTTAGAATTTTTTTTGTACCTACAGAATCTGCTTCTAATCTGTACATTGTTACCTCCTATATTATACGTTATAAAAATCATTTACAAAATTATTTTATAATAGTATTTTATAGTTTTCAAGGCGTTTTATTCTGTTTTATGCATTTTGTAGTTATAATAATTGTTTTTGCATCATATATAAATATATCCTTCATTTTTTTATACTATTTTAATCTTTTTCCCTCTATACGATTTTTTTATGAAACGAATTTTTTATTTAACATCTTTTAATATTTATAATACTCTATTCTTTCCTTCCCCTTTTTAGATTTACCTATAAATCTTTCTATTTTACATCTACCATACTTTCTAACTGTTACCATATCTCCTTCTTTTACTTCTAATTTATTGCTATTTACAACTATCCAATTTACAAATACTTTTTCTTTTTTTATTAACTCCGATGCTACACTTCTTGACATGTTAAATAATTTACTTATTATAACGTCTAATCTTTTTGATGCTACTGTTGACGTATATAATTTCTCTTCACTTTCTTTTATATTTATTTTTTCAATTTCAATTTCTTCTATTTTAATTTTAGTTTTTCCTATATAGATTATATTATTCATAACATAACTTACTATGTCATTTTCAACTAGCACATATATACCCTCTTCGCTAATAATTATATCACCTATTTTCTTTCTCTCTATACCAAGACCTATCAATGATCCTAATACATCTTTATGCAATATTCCTTTTGAAAATTTTTTATTATATTTTATTTTTAATGACGTTATCGGAAATAAAATATCCTCCACACTATTTTCTGTCGCAAAACAGATTATTTTTCTTTCTGTATTTTTAATGCCACCACTATAAAAAAATTTTATATAGTTGGCGTTATCCATAACTTGTTTTACTTTATAAAATATATTAGGAGATACAAAGTCTGTAAATGTATTTTGTCCACTTCTATCGCACATTATATATTTATCATATATTTTTGCAACTTCTATTTTTTCTTCTTCTCTAAATTTTTTTAATAATTCCTCTCTTTTTAACATACTTTCTCCTTGTCTACATATAAAAAAAGTATATCTTAAGATATACTTTTAAAATATAATTATTATTAATTTTATTATTTCTCTTTCTAGTACTCCTAATATTAAATACGCTATTATCGGCGAAAAATCTAAAGACATCCCAGGACCGCCTAGCGGTGATTTGTATATCATTCTTCTTATGGGTCCTAAAATAGGTTCTACAAGAAAGTCCAACCATTTACCTAATTGACTGCTTCTAGCTCCTGGTACCCATGAACTTAAAACCGTTAATAATATTAAAAAACTAAAAAATGAAAAAAATGATCTTACACTCATTATTAATAAACTTGTCATTTTACCTTCCTATCTTTTTGTGTTGTTATACAGTTTCCCTTTGCTTAGCTTTGGTCTTTTTACTTTGTCTCCTGTTATTTCAAAATTTTCTCCTGTTACTATAAAAATATCTCCCGCCACTTTTTCTATACTACCTTTTAGTGCATTTGCTGCACCGCCCAGAAAATCTGCTATTCTCTGCGCCTCCTCTTTTTCCGCATCTTCTAAACTAACAACTACTACTTTATTTTTAAGTATATCACTTACCACAGCATCCGCTTCTGCAATTGTTTGTGGTGATGATATTACAACTTTGCCTTTTTCAATTCCTGGTAAGTTCACTAAATTAACTGTTTTGGATGCACTTGTTGTCTCTTGTTCATTTGATCCACTGCTTTCATATTCTTCATATTCTTCATATTCTTCATATTCGTCTTCAAAGCTTGCACCCGACAAATAACCCATTATCCCTTGCCCCACCGCTTTTAGTCCCATATCTACCTCCCTCTTTACTGGTTCTATATTCTTTATGTAATATTATCTCTTTTAAATAATGATTGTCCTATTCTTACTATATCAGCTCCGCATTCAATCGCTATTTCATAATCCGAACTCATTCCCATCGATAAATAACTAACTATATTATCTCTTTTAGTTGCATTAATGTCAATCTTTTTTTTATAAACTTTTTGGAATATTTCCTTTAAAAATGTCGTTTTTTTACCTTTGGGAGGAATTATCATCAATCCTTTTATATTTATATTTTTAAACTTTTCTATCTCATTTATGAAATTTTCTATCTCATCAAATCTAATTCCGCTTTTATTTTTCTCATCGCAAATATTTATTTCGATTAATATATCCATTTTTTTCCTTATTTTAAAGGCTCTTTTATCTATCTCCTCTGCTAATCGTATACTATCAACAGAGTGTATCATAACAACTTTATCAATTATGTACTTAACTTTATTTCTTTGTAAGTGTCCTATGAAATGCCAATTTACATTTCCTTCTATTTTGTCATATTTATTTAAAAATTCTTGTACTTTATTTTCTCCAAGATTTTTTAATCCAAGATTTATTGCTTCTTGAATTACATCAACCTTTATATTTTTTGTAACTCCTAATAGCATGACTTCACTATTTTGATTAACTTCTCTTTTTTCACTAGCTATATTTATTTTATTTAATATATTTTCATATCTTTTTTCTATAGTCATTTTTACCTACCTATCTTCTCATTTTCTGTAATTTCATTTCCATTTTTTGCGATTGTATCATACCTTCTTATATGTTTATTATCTTTTACATTTAATATTGTTATCCCTAGTTCTTTTGATATACTTTCATTTATGGTTATTTCTTTAAATGTAGTGAATCCATAATTAGTAGCATATACCCCCTTTATTTTTCCTCTTTTAATCTGATATATATTACCATCTTCATTTTCTAATAAATCACCTTCATTCACTTTATTTTCATTCTCTAAAATATAAATATCTCCATTATTTTTCATATACGCATTTATCTCTAGCTCAACTTTCCTTTCTCCCATTTTTTTTAATAATATATACGTATGTTCATCCTTCATATTATAAAATCCCTTTTTTATTATTAAAACTTCCTTATCTACAATTGTAGATGTCGGTATTTTGTATCCTTTGTATACTTCGTTGTGTAATTTAAATTCTAACGTTCTACTCTTTAAATATTCTTGGACATATTTTGTACTTCTAAAAACTACCTTGCTTTTTTCCGCATCCTTCTCTATCCTATCTACAAAAAAATATATCTCCTTAGGCTTACCATTATTCATTACATATGTTTTATGGTATGTTTTTTCTTTTATCTCTTTTATTTTCTCATTCTCTATTTCAAAAACTAAATACCACGTATTACTCTTGACTACTTTAGCTATAGTATCATCTGCTTCTACACTTCGTATTTGCCCTAATACATCCATTTTATATTTTTTATCTATTTCTTTTAATCCTATATTAGATATTTGCTCGTGTGTATATATTTCCTCAAACCCATCTATATGATAACTAACTATTCCACTTGCTTTCGAATTTATTTCTCCTACCTTCCCCTCTGCTACTTCTTTTGATATTTCTGTCCTTCCGATCATTAATATCTTTTCTTTTTTTAATAGTTCAGCTCTAATTACATTATTTAATTTTTCTATTGATTTTATATTCTTTTCATTTTCCTTATATATTTCACTTCGTATATTTGCATCTATTTTATCAACTTTATCTTTATTTCTTCTATATTCATTTTCGTAATAACTCATATTATTTCTTATATCATTTGCTTTTACCCCTATATCTACACCTTCACTAATAACTAACGCTATAGTTCCATTTTTCGGTACTTTGTCTTCTTCTTCCATTTTATATATTATATTCCCATTCAATTTTGATTTTATAATTTCCTCATCACGCACAATTATACCTTTTTCCATGACTGACAAATCAATAACTCCTATATCGACTGTTGCTATCTCTATCTTTTTATCTGTGTAAAAATTGTACGCATATATAAATATATATATTATTATTACTAGAAATATTAGTAGTGATAATACCCCCTCTTTAATTTTTCTACTTTTTTTTTCTAACGGTACTTTTTTTCTAATATTTTCATTTCTTCTAGTTTTTTTATAATTTATATTTTTTTGTCTATTATATTTTTTTTCATTGTATTTTTTTGCTTTCTTTTGTTTTTTAATAATAAAACCTCCATATCATATTTTTTTAATTTACCCATATACTTATTTTATTACTATATAATTATTTGGGAGGATATTATGTCAAAGTTACAATTGCTTCATTTTTTAATTATAACAATTACTATAATTTCTTTCAATGTTATTATTATAAATAATCCTGAAGTTGTCGTATATTCTGCCAAAGAAGGTTTGCTACTTTGGTTTAACAATGTAATACCTTCTTTATTACCTTTTATAATTTTTAACAATATTCTTAAAGAAACCAACGGGTTTTATCTTTTGGGAAAGTTTTTTACACCTTTTATGAAATTATTTTTCTCACACTCAGGACTTGGTGGTACCGCTTTTATTGCTGGGCTGTCAAGCGGATACCCTTTAGGCGGTAAAGTGTTGTCCGAACTTAAAGATTCTAATACCATTAATGCTCATGATGCTAATTATTTAATTACATTTGTAAATAACGCAGGTCCTCTTTTTATACTCGGCACTATTGGGGTTACTATGTTTCATAGCACATCAATAGGTTATTTTCTTCTTGTAGTACACTTACTTTCTGCAATTATTAACGGCATAATAATGAAGCATATTTTTTTACAAAAAAAAAACACACATCGTATGCTTTTAAATTATAATGTGAAATGTTCACCTATTTCAGATGTCCTATCCACTAGCATAAATAATGCTATGAATACTATACTTCTTATAGGCGGATATATTATATTTTATTCCGTTCTATCTTCTATATTCACTGTAATTGGTTTAACTAGTTTTTTAACATCTATCTTAACTCCTATCTTACCATTTCTTGCACCTTATCAAATAGAAGGTATGCTCATAGGTTCTCTAGAGATGACCACTGGAATTTTTTACATAGCAAAAAATTCGACACTTTTGAAAACAGATTTAGTTGTAGTTAGTGGACTCCTTGCTTTTGGTGGGTTTTCTATTCATGGTCAAACTCTATCGTATACTTCTAAATCAAATATTAAATCGGTAAATTATATGCTTGGTAAACTTTCCCATTGTTGCATTGCTATAATTTTAACTTACTTTTTTGCACCAACTCTTAATCTTGATTCTTCGAACTTTGTGTTTAATAATAACAATAATAACTCTTCACTACTCATTTTAATTCCCATTATATTTCTTTTCACAGTAAAAAATAACCGTCACTCTCTATAACTTTCGCGAATTTTGTCTATGGAGTCATATAAATCACGGTAGAACTCTATTAGTTCCGCCTGCTTTCCCTCTATTTGCTCTACTACAGATATTACTGATTTCCCTGTTTCTTCTAATATACTGTCGGCATACTCTCTAGTTTCTAGACGCATCTCCTCTACCTCGTCTTTTACATCTTCTAAACAATTGTTTCTTCTCGCTATCGCTTCTCTATATATATTATGTTCTGCTATTAATTCTTCTGCTATCGCCTTTGCCTCATCTATAATTTGAGTGGCTATGTTTTCTGCATCTTCTCTAATTATTTGTGCTTGGATTAAAGCATCTTCTTTCATATTTTTATAGCCTTCTATAATTTTTATAGATTCATTAATTTCTAATGGTATATTCTCACGGAGTTCATCTATAGCTTCTAGCACCACTTCCCTATCTACTGACACTTTTTTTGAAAGTACATTTGTTTTGCCTAAAAGTATTTCTTTTTCAATTATTTTTAAATACGGCTCTATCCTTTTCATTTTTTCTCCTACTTTCTAATTTTTTTAGTACGTCAATATTTACATAATTGTCAATTGTGCCTTTGTTATAAAATAAACTTTTTACTATTGATGAACTAATATATGATAACGATGGCTTTGTTGGCATAAATAATGTTTCCACCTCTTTATTATATACTTTGATCCCCTGCGCCATCACTAGCTCTTCCTCAAAATCTTTATTATTTCTTAATCCTTTTAATATAAAATTTATTTTTTTTTCAAATACATAGTCTACCAGTAGCTCATCAAAAGTTACAACTTCTACATTTCCCAAATGTTCTGTACTTACTTCTATTAACTCCATTCTTTCCTCTATAGTCAATAATGATTTTTTAGTCTCATTTTTTAAAACCCCTACTATCACAACATCAAACATTTTACTAGCCCTCTTAATGATGTCTTCATGTCCTAATGTTAATGGGTCAAAACTACCTGGATACATAACCTTAATCATTTTACCACCTACCCTATACTTAAAAATTCAAAAGTTGTAGTCTTATATACTTTTTCTTTAAATTTATTTATTTTTATTTCCGATAACCAATTACTATTATCACTACTTAATCTTTCTACTATTATATATCCATCTTCCTCTAATATATTTTTTTCTACTATTTCCCCTACTAATTCTATATATAGTTTTTTTTCATATGGAGGATCGATAAATATAATATCGTATTTTTTTCCTCCTACACTTAAGTCCTTTATAGCTTCTATACAATCTTTTTTTATCACTATTGTGTTTTCTGTACCATTACACAATTTAATATTTTCTTTGATTACATTTATTGCATCTCCATTGTTTTCTATAAATGTGACATTTTTCGCATTTCTACTAAAAGCCTCTAATCCTATTCCTCCACTCCCCGCACATATATCTAAAAACTTACAATCTAATATATCTATAGCTATTATATTAAATAATGTTTCTTTTAGCCTATCTGTTGTCGGTCTTGTGTTTAGACCTTCTAATGATTTTAATTTCCTACCTTTTGCTTTTCCAGATATAATTCTCATTACACATCTCTCCTATATTTTACAATGAAATCTCTTTATTTACAATATCCATAAATAAAAAAACTTCTTTTTTTATCCTTTTTTTATCCTTCTCTAATATTTTTATATTACCGTTATTTATTTCATTAATTATGTTTTGACATTTTTTAATTATTTCCATATCTGTAAACATGTTTGTTATTTTAAATTCTGGTATTCCATGTTGTCTTGTTCCAAAAAAATCCCCCGTTCCTCTGATTTCTAAATCCTTTTCTGATATTTTAAAACCATCTGTATTATTACATATAACATCTAATCTTTCTTTCGTTTTTTTACTTTTTCTATCTGATATTAATATACAATATGATTTATTACTACCTCTTCCTACTCTACCCCTCAATTGATGCAATTGTGATAACCCAAATTTATGTGCATCTTCTATTATCATCAATGTAGCATTTGGAACATTAATTCCAACTTCTATTACTGTAGTTGATATTAAAACATCTATTTCTCTATCGTTGAATTTTTTCATGACTTCATTTTTATAATCGTTTTTCATCTTTCCATGTAATGTACCTATTTTTAACCCACCTAAATTACCTTTTAATATTTCATCAACGTAACTTTCCACAGCTATACCCTTTGCTTTTTCCGTTTCTTCAACTAATGGACAAATTATGTAACATTGACGCCCTTTACTAATTTCTGAAATTACAAAATTATTTAATCTTTCTCTATAACTACTAGTAACTTTATACGTTTCTACTTCTTTTCTGTTCGGAGGTAACTCATTTATTATTGATATATCTAAATCACCATAGATTATTATTCCTAATGTTCTTGGAATTGGTGTAGCTGTCATTACTAATGTATGTGGTAAGTTGCCTTTTTCTGTTAAGGTTGTTCTTTGTTTTACTCCAAACCTATGTTGCTCATCTGTTATGACTAGTCCTAAATTGTTATACTCTACTTTGTCTTGTATTAGCGCATGTGTCCCTATTATCATCTTGTATTTGCTATCTTTGATTTTTTCTAAATTTTCTCTTTTTTCTTTCACTCTTTGCGAACCTGTTAATATTACCGTATTTATATTTAATCTACCATATAGCTCCGTTATACTTTCATAATGTTGTTTTGCTAATACTTCTGTTGGTGCCATTAATGCAACTTGATAACCATTTTTTATTAGTATATAGCTTATTATTACACACACGATAGTTTTTCCAGACCCTACATCACCTTGAATTAACCTATTTAATAAGTTACCTCCCTTTATATCTTCTATTATTTCATCTATTACTTTTTTTTGACTATAAGTTAATTTAAATTTTAATTGACTTATTATTTCTTCGTATCCATAATTTTCTATTTTTATTTTTGACTTCACTCTTTTTAAAGTCTTTATTTCTCTTAATGCTTTACTCAATATGAACACTTCATCAAAAACTAGTCGCTCTCTAGATTTTAAATATTCATTATTTTCTATTGGGTAATGAATTCCCTTTATCGCCTCACTTTTTCCTATTAATCCTGTTTCATTAAGTATAGCCGTTGGTAAATAATCTTCCACTTCACCTACTAACTCTAAGCTTTGATATATCAATTTCCTTAACAGTTTCTGAGATATTCCCGCTTTTGTATCATATATTGGCACAATTCTACCTATCGATAATTTATTACAATCATCTTCTCTGCAAAATTCTGGATTCTCTATTTGTAATCCTTTTTTATTACTTTTCACTTTACCATATATGTAAAATTTATCATTCATTTTAAATTCATTTTTTATATATGGCATATTAAACCATATTCCTTCTATTTCCCCTGTATCATCTTTAAATAAAATTTTTGTTATACTTACCGTTCTATTCCTGATAACTATCCCTTCTTTTATTACCTTAACTCTCATTAAACTATTTTCTTCTAACTCTATATTTTCAATATTTAATATTTTACTTCTATCCTCGAATTTTCTAGGATAGTGTGTCAATAAATCTCCTATTGTTTCTATATTTATTTTCTTTAGTTTATTGTTTGTTATCTTCCCTACTCCCTTTAAAGACGTTATTTTATCTTCTAATTCCATACGACCTCTCTTTTTTAAAAAAAGAACCCTACCAATAAGTAAAGTTCTTCTTTTATTTATTCTATAGAAATTAAATAGTAATATAATGGTTGACGTCCTTCATACACGTCAAATTCGCATTCTTTATGTTTTTCCGATAATTGTTTAGCTATTTTTTCTGCATCCTCTTTTTTTACTTCCTCTCCATAATACATTGTTATTATACTATCTTCTTCTATTTTGCTCTCGATTAATTGTATAACTCCTTCTTCTAAATCTTTATTGCTAAATTCAATATTACCATCTGATATATACAGATAATCTCCTTTTTTTATTTCTATATCCGTCGTTATATCTCTTACGGCATACGTAACTTCCAGAGATTTTACTTCAGCATAACCTTCTTCTAAGCTTTCTACTACATTTTTAACATCTTCTGATGGTATGTAGTTTATTAATGCACTTATACCTTCTTGAACCGTCTTTGTATATATAATATGTATTTTTTTAGATTTTGCTAATTCTTTAGCTTGTTCACACGCTAGAAATACATTTTTATTATTCGGTAGCATTATGACATTATCACTATTTACTTTTTCGATAGATTTTAATATTTCCTCTGTACTTGGATTCATAGATTGTCCGCCTCTTATTATTTCATCTACTCCTAAATCATCAAACATTCTATAAATTCCATCACCTTGTGCTACTGTAACTATCCCCACTGGCTTTTTAGGTTTGTTTGCTTTTCTCGCATTTTGTAATTTTTCATTTTGTATTTCCATATTTTCTATTTTAATGCTATCTACTTTACCGTATTTTACTGCTTCTTCTAACGCTTTACCCGGATTATTCGTATGTACATGTATTTTAACTATTTTTTCATCTGCTACTACTACTAACGAATCTCCTAACTTTCCTATGCTTCCCTTTAATTTATCTTCTATTTCATCGTTTTCTTCTTCAAGTACTATGAAAAACTCCGTACAATAAGCAAATTCTATATCTATTTCTCCACTAAATATATCTACATCTACTTCCTCTCTTGAAGCTTTATATTCATTTATTGTTACTTCCTCACCTGTTCTTAATGATTCTCCCCAACCTTCTACAATTGTCATCAATCCTTTTGCACCTGAATCTACAACATTTGCCTCACGTAAAACTTCTAGCATATCCATCGTTTTATCTAATACAATATTTCCATGCTTTATTAGTTTAGTAAACATTTCATCTACATCTGTTACTTCATCTTTTATTTCCATAGCTTTATCCGCTAATGCTGTTGCTACCGTTAATATCGTTCCTTCCTTTGGTTTTATTACAGCTTTATATGCTGTCTCTTTAGCTTTAACAAACCCGTTTGCTATATCTTCTATAGTTGCAACGTCCTTACCCTTAAATGCTGTTGCAAACCCTCGGTATAACTGAGACACTATTACCCCAGAATTTCCCCTTGCACCTCTTAAGGATCCATTAGATGCCAGTTTCGAAATACCTGTAATAGTATTATCTTTTGATTTTTCTACTTCCTTAGCCGCCGATAATACCGTTAATGACATGTTCGTGCCTGTGTCACCATCTGGTACTGGAAATACATTTAAAGAGTTTAATAACTCTTTATTATCATCTAACTTATTCGCACCTTTAATTATCATTTTTTTAAAAGCACTTCCATCTATAGTCCTTTTTTTCATTTTATAAGCCTCCACTTAGTTATTTACACGTATTCCATCTACCGACACATGTATTTCTTTACACTCTATGCCTAAAAATTCTTTTGCATGATAATCCACCGTACTTGTTAACGTCTCGCATATAGCCGTTATATTTGTTCCATACTCTACTATTATATGCAACTCAATTATTAAATTATCCTCTTCGTCAAATTTAATTTCTACCCCTTTAGTAATATGTTCTTTCTTTAGTAAATGAATTAGTCCATCTCTTACATTTTTTGCTGCCATCCCTACTACACCATAACATTCTATAGTAGCTAACCCTGTAACTCTTTCTATTACACTTTTATCTATCTCGATTTCTCCTAATTTATTTTTAAATTTAATTGACATCTTAACCTCCCTACATTTCAAAATAAATATATACTATTATTATACACTATATACAAGTTATATTTCAATATATTCAATGAAATATAACTTGTATTCCTATTTATTTTTTTACTTCACTTTTAATAAAATTATTCTTGCATAAAACTTTTTGCTATGATAAAATCAATTTTGTAGTTATATAAAATAAATAAGGAGGTGCTTCCTAATGGCTAGATGCGAAATTTGTGATAAAGGTATTCAAACTGGACATAGAGTAAGTATTACACGTAGCCAAGTTTCTAGACGTGCGAACAAAACTTGGAAACCAAACATAAAAAAAATTAGAATTATTGAGGAAAACGGTACACATAGAACTATTAAAATATGTACAAGATGTTTACGTTCAAATAAAGTTCAACGAGCTGTATAATTTTTTTAAAATAAAAAATGACCTCAATGGTCATTTTTTATTTTAAAAAAAGATATCCACCTAAACCCATAAAAAGTAACCCTACTACATAGTCTGGAATACAAAAAAATGAGTTTATATAAAATACTAGTCCACACATAAATACTATAATTCCACACATATGCTTATTTAAAATAAATCTATATATTAAGCATTTTATAAAATTTCGTCTCATATTATCACCTTTTTTTACCTTTTAATATTATACTATTTAAATTAGAATTTATGTTTTATTACATTACTTAGGAGATCATTATGCAAAAATCAACATTTTTATTTAAATCTTTTTTAAAAGTTTTAAAGTTTAAACATTTATTTAATAAGTCTACAACCAACGACTTGAATTTTTTACAACGTTTTCATGTAGCTGGAAATCTAGTATCTACATTTGCTACTGATATGTTACATTCTAGTAATATACCTATTACTGTTATCGGAAAAGAAAATTTATTAAAAGACCAACCTATAGTTATTATGTCTAATCATCAAAGTAATTTAGATATACTTGTTCTCCTAGATGCCCTAGATGTTCATATGTCTTTTATTTCTAAAATTGAACTTTCTAAAATACCTTTTCTTACTTATATTATGAATCAGTTACACTGTGTATTTTTAGATCGTTCTGATTTGCGACAATCTGCATCTTGTATTGTTGATGCTATTAAAACAATACAAAAAGGGTGTCCTATGGCGGTGTTTCCAGAAGGTACTCGTAGTAAAGACGGAGTAGTTGCTGAATTTAAAAGTGGTGCTTTTAAATTAGCTACTAAACCTAAAGTTCCTATTCAACCAATAACTATTACTGGAATATTAGGAATTTATGAAAATGATAGTAAATATATTAAGCCTAACCCGATTACTGTAACGATACATAAACCTATTTATACAGATAAATTGACTAAAGACGGAATTAAAAATTTACCTTCTAAAACTCGTGACATTATTATTTCCGCTCTATAGGTAGTCAAATCTTATAGTTTAAATAAAAAAAGGAATTCCTTTTTATAGGAATTCCTTTTTTTATTTAAATCATTGTCATTACTAACGTGAATAAGAAAAATATTATCCCACTTATAACTGTGTATTTTTCTAATTTACCTTCTATTGATCCACCTTTATTTTTATCCCAGTAAGTTGAATCTCCTGTGTTCCCTGTCATTGTAGCACCCATTCCTGAAGAACGTTTTTTTTGTATCAATATTAAAGTAATAAAAAATACAGTGAATGCTATATATGTTCCAGAAAGCATAATGTACATAGTACTCATAAGTTGTCTCCTCTTCTATATGTTAAAAAATGCATTTAATCCTAAATATTCTGCTGAATCGCCTAATTCTTCTTCTATTCTTAATAATTGGTTGTATTTAGCAACTCTATCTGTACGTGCTGGAGCTCCTGTTTTAATTTGTCCTGCATTTACCGCAACACTTATGTCAGCAATAGTTGTATCTTCTGTTTCACCAGAACGGTGTGATATTACTGCCGTCATATTATTTCTGTTAGCTAATGCTATTGCATTAAATGTTTCTGTAAGTGTACCTATTTGGTTTACTTTAATTAAAATAGAGTTAGCTACATTTAAATCAATACCTCTTTGTAATCTTTCTGTATTTGTAACATATAAATCATCACCAACTAGTTGAATTTTTTTACCTAATGTATCATTTAATAATTTCCATCCATCCCAATCTTCTTCATCTAAACCATCTTCAATCGATATAATTGGAAACTTATCAACTAAGTTTTTATAATACTCAACCATTTCTTCTGATGTTCTTGTTACTTCTTTGCCACTCATTTCACTTTCACCTTTGAAGTAATATAAACCATCTTCTTTATTATACATTTCTGATGCCGCTGAATCCATCGCTATACGGATTTCTTCACCTGGCTTATATCCCGCTTTTTCAATTGCTTCTATTATTAATTCTAATACTTCTTCTGAACTTGCTAAGTTTGGTGCAAATCCACCTTCATCACCTACTGCTGTAGATAATTTTTTTTCTCCTAAAACAGATTTTAAATTATGATATATTTCTGCACACATTCTTAATGCCGATTTAAAGCTATCTGCACCTATTGGCATAATCATAAATTCTTGAATATCTACTGTATTATCCGCATGCTCTCCACCATTTAATATATTCATCATAGGTACTGGCAATTGTTTAGCGTTAAATCCACCTAAATATTGATATAATGGTATGTTTAAAGCTTCCGCCGTCGCTTTTGCAACTGCTATAGAAACTCCTAATATTGCATTAGCTCCTAATTTAGCCTTGTTTGGTGTACCATCTAATTCTATCATTGCATTATCTATTTCAACTTGATCTAATGCATTTAAACCAATAATCTCATCTGCTATAATTTCATTAACGTTTTTAACTGCTTGCTCAACGCCTTTACCCATGTATCTATCTCCGCCATCTCTTAATTCAACAGCTTCAAATGCTCCCGTTGATGCACCCGATGGAACTATCGCTCTTCCTAGACAATTTGAACCGTCGTTAGCTTCTACTACTACTTCTACTTCCACAGTTGGATTCCCTCTTGAATCCATAACTTCTCTTGCATATACATCTAAAATCTCAATAAAACCTTTCATAAGTAATTCTCCTCCCAATATATAATTTATTTGATTAATAATGATTCGCCTGTCATTTCCTTAGGTTTATCTAAACCTAACATTTCTAAAATAGTTGGCGCAACATCAGATAGTTGACCTTCTTTTTTTATTCCCTTACATTCATAATTTACTATTATAAATGGAACAGGATTTGTTGTGTGTGCTGTAAATGATTTTTTAGTATCATAGTCAATTACTTTATCCGCGTTTCCATGATCTGCACATATTAACATATTACTATTTGTTTCTATTATAGCGTCATACACTTTTTTAACTGCTAAATCTGTAGCCTCTACTGCTTTAACTGTAGCTTCCAAATTTCCTGTATGACCTACCATATCTGGATTTGCAAAGTTTGCTATTATTAAACTATGTTTGTCTTCTTTTAATACTCTTACTATCTCGTCACTTACTATATCTACACTCATTTCTGGTTGCAAGTCATAAGTAGCAACTTTAGGCGAATCAATTAAAATTCTATCTTCTCTGTTATTTGGTTCTTCTTTTCCGCCGTTAAAGAAAAATGTAACGTGAGCGTATTTTTCTGTTTCTGCTATTCTTATTTGTTTCATTCCAGCATTATCGACGCATTCACCTAATGTATTTACTAACTCTTCTTTTTCGAATAAGACTTCTTTATTTGTAATCGTTTTATCATATTCTGTAAATGTTAAAACATTTAATTTAATAAATCCTTTTTTTCTATTAAATGAATCAAATTCTTTATTACATAAAGCCGTTATTATCTCTCTTGCTCTATCTGGTCTAAAATTAAATATAACCACTTCATCATTATCTTTCATCTCAATAGCATTCTCTCTATCATTTAAAATAGATGTTGGTTTAACAAATTCATCAAATAAATTTTCTGAATAATTTGCTGTTATACATTGTTCTGGTGTTTTATGTTTTTCCCCATCACCTAAAACGATCGTATTATATGCTAATTCAACTCTATCCCATCTAGTATCTCTATCCATTGCATAGTAACGTCCTGAAATAGTAACTATTTCTCCTACTCCAATTTCTTCTATTTTATTTTCAAGATCTATTATGAATTGTTTACCTGAACTTGGTGGTGTGTCTCGACCATCTAATATTGCATGGATATAAACTTTTTCCACTTTATTATCTTTAGCCATTTTTAATAATCCGTATAAATGATCATTGTGGCTATGTACTCCACCATCTGACAATAATCCTACTAAATGTAATGCACTATTATTTGCTTTGCAACGATTCATAGCATTAAGTAATTTTTCTTCTTTAAAAAAACCACCGTCTTTTATACTTTTTGTGATTTTCGTTAAATCTTGATAAACCACACGCCCAGCGCCTATATTTAAATGCCCTACTTCCGAATTGCCCATCTGTCCTTCGGGAAGTCCTACATCTAATCCACTTGCTTTTCCTTCTAAATATAAATATTTATTTTTTAAATAATCTATATTTTTTGTATTTGCTATCTTTATAGCATTCCCTAATTCTTCTTTTGTTTCACCGTACCCATCTAGTATTAATAATAATGTTGTACTCATATTATTTACCTTCTAAATAATTTACAACTTGTTCAAATTCTGGTTTTAAGCTTGCTCCACCTACTAATCCACCATCTATGTTTTCCATGCTAAATAATTCTTTAGCATTTTTACCATTAACGCTTCCGCCATAAAGTATTCTTACTTTATCGCTTGTCTCTTTATCATATATTTCTGTTAATACTTTTCTGATTTCTTTACATACTTCTTCTGCTTGTGCACTTGTCGCCGTAACACCTGTGCCTATAGCCCATATAGGTTCATATGCTAATATAACTTTTACTACATCATCTTTAGATATATTATTTAATGCTACTTTCACCTGTGTTCTCACTAACTCTATCGTTATCCCTTGTTCTCTATTTTCTAAAGTTTCTCCTACACAAGTTATAGGTGTTAGCCCATGTTTTAACGCTTGCACTGTTTTTTTATTAACTATTTCATCATTTTCGCCAAAGTACTGACGTCTTTCTGAGTGTCCTACTATAACGTATTGTACTTTTGCCTCTTTTAACATTTTAGCTGATATTTCACCTGTAAATGCTCCGCTTTCCTCAAAGTGCATGTTTTGACATCCAACGCTTATTTTTGTGTTCTCCAATTTATCTTGAATTTTCATGATGTTTAAACTTGGAACGCAAAATACAACGTCTATATCATTATTATTAATCTTGTCTTTTATTACGTCTAGATATTGTAAACTTTCTGATATTGTGTTGTTCATTTTCCAATTTCCAGCTACCATTTTTTTACGCATCTTTACCTCCATTTTTTTAATGTAATGTATAAATATACTATAGCATATTTAATACTAATATAAAATATATTTACTCAATATTTTCATATTCGTTTATAGTCACCATTTTTTGATTTCTTTTATGTAGAAACAATCCATATCTAATATATATTTTTCTAGATTAGTCACATTTCTAACAATTATAGATATTCGCTTTCACTTAATAATTTTTCTATAGCTTTTTCATCTTCTATTTTTTCTAGTTCGTCATAATAAATTTTTAGCAATCTACTATAAATTTCCGTAGTATCAACCCCTTCAAACTCTTTTCCTCTTGTAATTTCATCCCACTGTTTTTTATGCTCCATATCTATTTCTTTATACGTCTGTATGTTTTTTTCTTTCATTTTCGTTAGGTCTGCTAATCTCTCTTTTTTATCATCAATAGACACGTTTTTGACGAATGCATCTATCGATGTGTTGTTTGGTATCCTTCTACTTTCTATAAACTCTTCCAATTTATCTATCGCAATATGCAATTCACCATACGTGTTTTTTTTCCTACTCTCTATTTTTTCATACTCGTTAAACTTTTCTATTTTTCTTCTCACTTCCATAGAGTTGTTTGAATCATATTTTTTTTTTGTAACTTCTAGAAAACTTTCATAGTACGCATATACCGACATTTTTTTATTCATAATGTCTGTTATCCTCTTTTGCTTCCTATTATTTTTTAATACTTCTTTTTTACCCTTCAACTTAAATACATACGCTAGTGGAATATATATTAACAACGATATAACTATTAACGTTACTGGATAAAATATCTCTATTTCATAAAAAATCTTAGAAAATGCTAAAACTATTATTAACGATCCATACATGATTACTATTGCTAATGTGATTTTATTCATTACTTCTAAAGCATTTACGTATCCTCTACTTTCCTCTATCACTACCTGTTTTTCACCTTTTAGCAAATTTATATCTCTTTGTAGTATTCTATGTTTTTTTTCCGCATTTTCTAATGTAGCTAATTTTTGCTCCGGATCTTTTGATATTTCTTTCATTCTCTCTAATGTTTTTGAAAATCCTCCTACTTGTCTTTGCAAAAATTTTGACTCATTATTTAAATTTCTATATCTACTAATTAAATTATTTAATTCTTTTATATCCTCGTCTGATAAACTTTCTATATAAACAAGTTCTAATATTTGCTCCTCTATCTGTTCATTATACCCTCTTATTCTTTTTTTATTCTTTATAATTTTAAGAACTTTATCTATTTTATTTCCTATCTCATTTAATTCATCCCTTATTTCTTCGTCTAAATCAAGACCATTTATATAATCATTGAAAACATTTGGCTCTACTATATCTGTAATACTTCTTTTATTTAGAAATTTATTTAATTTATCAAATATATTTATATTCTTCATATATACACCTCTCCTATTTTTTCTCTAAATTACTTTTCTCTAAACTATTTTTAAATATAAATCCTATTTTCATACAATTGATAGCTATAACTACAGTAAAATCTTTTTTTCTTACTATTATAGGGTTTCCATTTTCATTAACTACAACACATATTTTTTCCTTGCCCTCGGATCTATAACTTAAAAAATTTCTCCCCTCTATTTTTTTTACTGCCCATTCACTTTCTAATAATGTTTTTAAATAATATTTTTCACTTATTCCAAAGCCTTCATAAATTTTTCTATTTGTCTCTTCTAAATTATATATTATTTTCTCCATAACTTTCTCCTTTTTTTACTATTTTAATACGTCCATTACTTATATGCAAATTTTTTTTATTTCCTTAAACTTTTTTAACTGTTTTTTTTATGATAAAATATATTTAAAATATAATAGGAGATATTATGAATGATTACAACGAACACAAGATGATAGCAATAACAATTAAACAACGTGAATTACTTAAAAGTTTACCACCTTTTGTTGCTAAATATTTTAGAGGCATTGAAAACATAACAGCACCTACTACACGTCTTGCCTACGCCAACGACCTGAAAACTTTTTTTAAGTATTTACTTAGCTACGAAGAAGATTTTAAATGTATTGAAATGCAAAATTTTACTATATACCACTTAAATATCGTTAACATCGATCACTTAGAAAGTTATATTGATTTCATTGCTTACTATTCAAGCTTCTCAAAATCTAAAAATGGAACATCTAAAAACCTCGTAAACAAAGAAAGGGGTAAAAGTCGTAAAATCGCTTCAATTAGAACTTTATTTAAATATCACTTTAAGCGACAACTTATAGATAGCAACCCTGCGGATTTGCTTTTGTTACCTAAGATCCATAATAAGGCCATTGTTCGCCTCGAACCACATGAAGTCTCTATACTTTTAGATGAAGTCGAAAATGGCAATCACCTTACTCCTTCACAAAAAAAATATCACCACATAACTAAAAAAAGAGATATGGCACTTATTAGTCTCCTCCTAGGAACTGGTATGCGTGTTTCTGAATGTGTAGGTATTGACATTAGACACATCAATTTTGATAACAACAGTGTTTTAATTACAAGAAAAGGTGGTGATGAAGTTACTTTATACTTTGGAAATGAAGTTCGTAATGCTCTTGTTGACTATTTGAACAGTCGCACCGATCACGATTCCAATAATCATTTGCCTCTTTTTTTATCTATTCAAAAAAAACGTATCAATATACGCACTGTTCAAAATCTTGTTAAAAAATATTCTAGTGCCGTAATTTCAACTAAAAATATTTCACCTCATAAACTTCGTAGCACTTTTGGAACCAATCTATACAATCAAAGTGGTGACATATATCTAGTAGCTGATGCACTAGGACATACCGATGTTAATACGACAAAAAAACATTATGCAAATATAGAAGAAGAAAAACGTAAATCAGCACCTACATTCATAACCTTAAGAGAATAGTCGTGCAATTAATATTTTTTTATGTTAAAATTTTAACTGTAAAATATATTATATTTAAATAGGAGGTTTTTATGAAATTTTTTCTAAAAAGCATTTTAATTATCGGATTGCTATCACTTACTTTATCTAGTTGTTCTAATGATAAAAATGGAGATGCTATTGTAATTAACGATGAAACTAAAGATGGAGATTACATAACTAAAGATGATCTCACTGAAGATGATCTTACTGAAGATGATCTTACTGAAGATGTTGTGACTTCTGCTACAACATCAAAAGGACCTATATTAAAAAATAGTAGTTTTAAAGTTCCAGAAAATAAAGACTATTCTGGTGTATATCGTGGATTTTCTTGGAGAGGTGAAAAAAAGGGGGTTATTTTAGAAGATGCATCTCAATTAGTTGAAACTATTCTTACCCTTGATAAAGATGCTATTATTACAGACTTTGAAATGAATTTTATTAAAGTTGGTGACGATTACTCAACTTTATACCGCAATGATCCATCAGCTACTGTAGAAATTAATTATGATGTTACACCAACTTTATCTATACTAGGTGATGACTATTCTAAAGGTGATTCTATGTTCAATATAGAAACTAATGATATGATGTCATTTTTCGCTGTAGGAGTAAATGATAACAATACAGTCGCTTTTGCTTTTGTAGACCCAATTACTAGGTTTATGTTTGAAAGTAAATTTGATGACGGATTTGACTTCTCTCAAACTGTTTCATCATTAACTGTAAATAATAATTTTATTCCAACTGTTAGAACATCTTCTAGTGGATTAATTAAACCTGCATCTTGGGATGAACTAAAAAAAATACCATTTTTAAACTTTGATGACTTTTCATATGTAATAACTAAAAGAGGTACTTTTGAAGGATTAACTAATGATAGTACTATTGAAGAATTTTTAACTATGGCTGGCGTTTCTTTTGAAAATGGTACTCCGATTTCTATGGAACCTACTTACGGATTCCATTCTGTTGGTGGATGGACTGGTAACTATGATGCTATTAAAGATAATTTAATAGGTTTAGATGCTAAAACTATTTTTTCTTTAGCTGATTTTACCAATTATAGCTATGGAGAATACTATGTACCTTTAAGCGTAAGTATTGATGAAGATAATTTCTTTGGATATAATAGCGATACTGTAGTTGGTGCTACACGTTCTATTCAAAACTCTTACGATACTTTTACAGGTGCTACAGTTCGTTTATCTCGTGAAAATGCATCTTTTCAACGTGCTTTAGTTGACGCTGGTTTATTAGATGAAAGTGATGTTATAAAAGCAAGATTCTAAAAGACAATAAAAAAAGCCTTACGGCTTTTTTTATTGTCTTTTTTTTGATATTGCATAATTCATAATTTTTATATTGTTTATCTAAGTTTAATACTATTTCATTTTTATTATCCAATTGATCTAATGACATTTCCTAATTTAATAAGTATGTTCCAATTATGTACTCATCTATAAATTACTTCTCTTTAACCCACTAGCTACAATTGAGGCTAAATATCTAAATATTTTTGCCACTTTCCTTTTTTTATCTCTTAACTTTAGTGAATTGAAAATATCCCACTAAAAAAATTCTACATGCTACCTTTCGATACACTTCCCAATTATAACAATAATTATTTTAACAGCACCTTTTTAATATATACTATTCCACATTTATTATATGATCTTTACCCTATAATTACATATATACCTTTCAAAAAAATATTAAATTATATAAGCACCATATATATTATTGTTCCCTCTTGATATTTTATCTGACTAAATTTTTTCACCTTTTTACAATGTATCCATCTAGACCTGTAACCATATTTAATATTATTTTCTCATTTAACTTATTATTACTATTGACATTAAAATATTTATTACTTGTCTAAATATATTAGTCGTAATAAATATTACTAACAACATTTGTAATATTTTTTCATAACTTGACATTTTCATAACTATATTTGGATTTCCATAAAGTCTAAATATTTTCTCGCAATGCAATGGATTGATCGGTATTAAATTAAAAAAACCATTAGCAAAACTTATATACATAAACATATTTAAAAAATATATAACGTTGGCATTTAATGACGGTGCAAAAAGCAAGGTCATATTTGCAATGTATCCTAATGTAAAACTCAGTATTATCGGTACTGCACCTACTAATAAAATCCCTTTTTTTCTATCGTTGTACTTATATGAATTCGTTTCTATAACTGTACCCCAACCTACACTAAAAAATATCATTAATATTAATCCTATTGGCTCTATATGTTTTATCGGATTTAACGTTATGTATTTTTTTGAACTTATATCTCCTATTTTGTAATTAACATACGCTTTAGCATTTCCTACAATAAATAAATATAAAATACTTGCTAAAATTATCTCTTTACTAAACAATTGTTACCTCCCTAAATATGTTTACAGACAGTTTTCCGACAAATGCAAAATTCACATTTTTTATAACTTGCATCTGCTACTCCCTTACCTGTAACTAACATTTTATCCATACTTTTTATAGTATTTAAAACTTTTTTTCGTACTCGCCTTTTATTTTTTACCACAAACATATAATCCTTGTAAACTAATAATCCTTTTTTCGGTCTACTCCCAAAATTGTCCTCTATCAATAAAAAATATACTCCGATCTGCATTAAATCTTTTTCTTTTGGTTTTAGCTTATTTTTAATTTCACCACTTTTTATTTCAATAGGTATATATCTATTAACAAAAACATTTTTTATTATGTAGTCTGGTTTTCCTTTCACTCTATATTTTTCTGATTTTAATAACTTACACATTATAACTTCTTTACCGTGACCTTTTTCGTCTGCATAAAACAACTTATAAAATTGTTTTGTTATTTTCGGCTTTTTTTTCTTATATTCTCTTTTATCATAAAATATAAGTATTAATAATATTATTATTACTGTTATTACTTTTATTAAATTTAAATCCATTTTTACCAATTACCATATATATCAACATAATTATAACTGCTATTAAAATTATTTTTATAAATTCACTCTTCTTGTGATTTTTGTAATAATTTTCATGAAACTTACGTCCTCTAGCATAATTATCATTAGTGCTTTTATACCCTTCTATATTAATATTCGTACTTAGCCTTCTTAATTCTTTTGTTGTATACGTCTTCTCATAATACCAACTATAATTACAATATGTATATTTGCTTAGTTCTGTTGCTGTATACATTCCTTTATTTGTCTTATTTGGCATTTTTCCTACTTTCTACATACTTGGCATCATATTTTGACTTCCTCATATCTCTATTTAACGCTCTATTATAACCTACCCACGTTGTTTGTTGCTTGTTATTACTAAAATGTTCTTCGAACATTTTAACTTTTGAATCTAACGTATCTGCTAAATGAAGTACATATGCCTCTAATGTACTCGGTAACTTAGGTGAACCGTATTCTAATTCCCCGTGGTGTCCTATAATACAATGTTTTAACATGCTTTTTAGCTCATGTGGAAACTCCGCAATATTCTCACTTTCTTTTGTTATTATTTCTACACCCATTATTATATGACCTAATAATTTACCGTCATCTGTGTAGTCGTTTTCGGGAAATGCTGATAATTCATATATTTTTCCTACATCATGTAATAACGCACCCGCTATTAATATATTTTTATCTACGAACTTATAATGGCTACTTAAATACTCACATATATCGGCTATAGATACTGTGTGTTCTAACAACCCACCTGAATATCCGTGATGCATTACTTTTGCCGCCGAATGAGTTTTTATTTTCTTTGCTATGTTCTCATTTTTTATAAATATATTTTCTAATAACTCTTTTATATACTTATTTGTTATTCCATCTATATGTCGCAACAATGCACTATGTAAATTGTCTATGTTTTTTTCTGTAACAGGTACATAATCATCTACGAAATATTCCCCTTCTCTACTTTTTCTTATTTTAGTAACTTTTAATTGATGGTCACCATTATACACAAGTACTGTTCCCTCGATTTTAATAAAATCATTAGCCTCAAAGTTTTGTATATTTTTATTTAAGTCCCATACTTTAGCATTTATAGTTCCTGTCTTATCTTGTAGCGTTAACGAATAATACGTTTTTCCTGATTTTGCTTTTAAACTTTTTTTATCCTTACATAAGTAATGCTCTACTACTTTTTCATCTTCTACTAATTCTTCTATATATAACATATTTTAATTACCTTTCTTTTTATGAACGTTTCTAATTGTCTTCTTTTTATAAGTTTTTGCTTTTTTTATATTATTTTCTTTATTTTTAAATTTATCTTTATTCTCTCTATTTATCTTATCACCTCTTTCATTTCCCCTTCTATTATCATTTTTAGTTTCCGTACTTCTCTTATTACGTTTACTTTTATTATCATTCTTTGCCTTTTTACCTTTATTGCTTTCTATATAATATCCTCTTTTCCCGTTAGTGCCTTTTGGTCTAATTAAACAATGCTTATCAAATCCTATTAAATCCTCACGCCCTGCCTCTACTAACGCATTATGCACTAACATATAGTTTTGTGGTAATCTATATTGAATTAATGCCCTTTGAGTCGCTTTCTCTATAGGTTTTTTAGCTACATATACTTTTTCGAAAGTAAATGGATCTTCCCCTGTATAATATATACACGTCGATAATGTTCCTGGTGTTGGATAAAAATCTTGTACTTGCTCTGGCATATATTCAAGATCTCTTAAATATTCTGCTAACTCTATGCTAGCCTCTAAATCCGATGCTGGATGTGACGACATTAAATATGGTACTAAAAATTGATTTTTATCATACTTTTTGTTTAGTTCGTTATATTTTTGTGTGAATTTATTATATACCTCAACTGGTGGTTTACCCATACGTCTTAAAACTTTATTTGATACATGCTCTGGCGCTACTTTTAGTTGTCCACTTATATGATACTTTACAAGTTCATTTAAAAATGTTGTATCTTTATCATATATTGCATAATCATATCTAATTCCTGAACGTACAAATACTTTTTTTATTTTATCAATACTCCTTACTTTTTTTAATAGCTCCACATAATCATCATGAGTTACTTTTAGTTCATTACATTTTTTATAACCTAAACATTTTTTCTTTGCACATGCACCTAATTCAAATTTTTCTTGTTTGTCGCAAGCTTTAATTCTAAAATTTGCCGTAGGTCCTCCTACATCATGTATATATCCTTTAAAGTTTTCATCTTCTGTTATTTCAACTGCTTCTTTCAAAATAGATTCGTGACTTCTAGATTGTAATGTTCTACCTTGATGAAATGTTATTGCACAAAACTCACAACTACCATAACAACCTCTATTACTTATAATACTATATTTCACTTCTGTAATCGCTGGTATTCCACCTTGTTCTTCATACATAGGGTGGTAATCTCTCATAAAGTTTAATTTATAAACTTTATCAAATTCTTCTGTTGTTAATGGTTTATTTCTTATGTTTTGTATTACATAATATCCTTTATACGGTTCTATTAATGTTTTACTAGAACCATATTCTAAATTATTAAATTGTGTCGCATAACTTTGCCCAAAAATACGCTTATCTTTTTTTATTTCTGATATTGTTGGTAGCATTATATAGTTATAATATTTATTTATATCCTTATCTTTTACTACCGTTCCTTCTACAAACTTAATATCTTCTATATTAATGCCTAATTTTAAATTTTCTGCTATTTCTATTATTTGATTCTCTCCCATTCCGTACACCAATATGTCCGCTTGGCTATCAACTAATATTGAATTTCTAATTTTATTATCCCAATAATCATAATGTGCAAGACGTCTTAAACTTGCTTCTACTCCACCTATTATTATTGGTACATCACCATAACACTCTCTTAATTTATTGCTGTATACAATTGTTGCTCGGTCTGGTCTTCTTCCCATTTCACCTTTTGGTGTATAAAAATCTTTTTTCCTTCTATTTTTAGCTACCGTATAATGGTTTACCATAGAATCTATATTACCTGACGAAACTAAAAAACCATATTTAGGTTTTCCAAATATTTTAAAACTATTAAGATCATTCCAATCTGGTTGTGGTATTATCCCGACTTTAAATCCGTGTTTTTCTAATAGTCTTCCTATAATAGCTACCCCAAATGATGGATGATCTACATATGCATCACCGCTTACCATTATAAAATCAAATTGTTTTATATCACTTTTATCAAAATCTTCCTTATTTGCTATTAAATATTCCATATTTACCTTTCTATTTAAATATTTCACTTATACTATTCTTTTTAAATATTACCTATGAATTTTTTATCATATTTATTTTTTATTTTACCATTATTCGATTTTCCAAACCCTAAAGGGAATTTTTCTACGCATATTAAAACCCAACCATTTTTATGGTCTATTTCTAATGTGTCACCTCTTAAATATTTTATTACGTTGTTATCATCTTTTTTTAAATTTATTATTTCATTAAAGTCGTCGCTTTTAATTGATAATGCTAATGCCTGCGATGGCTCAAACCTTTTTTTCTTAAGCTCTCCTACATAAAAACCACTTCTTACAACTCTTATTTTACTTAACTGTGCCAAATGTTTATGAACTATAAATAGAGATGTTCCATGCGATTTGAAAACATACCCTTCTTTTTTTATAGGTTTAGTAAAATATTTTTTTTCAAATTCATGGAAATATTCTATCCCTTCTATTTTTTGTTTAAAAGGCTTACTATTTATGTCTGTTTCTTCTCCTTTCGTTTTTTTTAGCTTCGCTATAAAATGTCCTTCACCTTTATTTTTATAAGGAAATATTCTAGCTACTCCATTTAATCCAAACCCATTATTTAAACCATATTTTTTAATGTCTATGTTAACTAATTCAATATCGTCTTTTTGTAATATTTTTTTTATAGTATTTTCATTTTCTTTTATATTAAATGTACAAGTAGAATATACTATTTCACCACCTACTTTAACCATCTTTAAAGCCTTTTCTAATAAATCTATTTGAATATTTTCATATTGTTCCACCTTTTCTAGTGACCAATTTTTTATTAGCTCCTTGTCTTTTCTAAACATGCCCTCGCCAGAACATGGTGCATCTACTAATACTTTGTCAAAAAAACCAACAAAATATTCACTTAACTTATTTTGGTTTTCACTTAATATTGTACAGTTTGTTATACCTTGTAGCTCTATATTTTTACTAGTTAGTTTAGATCTTGTATTGCTTATATCATTACTAACTAATAATCCTGTATTTTCTAGTTTTATTCCTATTTGTGTGCTTTTCCCTCCTGGTGCTGAACATAAATCTAATACATAATCATCTTTTTTTATTTCTAATATTTCTACAGGACTCATAGCGCTTGGCTCTTGTGAATAGCAAAGCCCTGCATTGTAATAAATACTTTTCCCTATTCTAAATTCACCTCTATAGCACAATCCTGTTTCGCACCACATAACATTCTCAAATTTTTGATCCACTAACTTTAAAAATTGCTCTTTGTTAGTTTTTAACGTGTTAATTCTTATACCTTTATAACTTTCTTCTTCAAAAGATTTTATGTATTTTTCATAATCATCTTTAAGTATTTCTTTCATCGTTTTCAAATATTTTTCATCAAGTTTTTTTTTCATAACCTTCTCTTCATTTTATACAATATGTTTACTATATTTTATTACAAATAATATTTACTTTCAATAGCATTGCTCCATGTTTATTTACTTTTTATAATTATAAAAACCACATAATATAGACTATTTAGCCTTATTACATGGTTTTTAACAGCTTTAATTTTTTAGTTTTAGTATTTTTTTAATTTCATTACATAACTCATCTAACTGTTTTTCATTTTCTAATAAGTCAACTTCATCTATATTTACAACTAATATATTTGATTTATCATATTTTGATATGAAGTTATCATATCTTTTATGTATGTTTTCCCAATATGAATGATTAACTAGTTTTTCCATCTCACGACCTCTTTTATCTATTCTATCTATTATAGATTCAATTGAACCATCTAAATATATTAACAAATCGGGACTTTTTAAATGTGAAACCATATTATGAAATAGTTCTCTATATGTATTGTAATCCTTTTCACTCATAACTCCTGAATCATATAAGTTTTTTGCAAAAATTTCAACGTCTTCATATATACTTCTATCTTGTATGTTATTAAATCCATTGTTTGTTATTAAATGTTGTTGTTTAAACCTTTGCGATAAAAAATATAATTGCAAATGAAACCCCCATTTACTTTGATCTTTATAAAAGTCTTCTAAGTATGGGTTTGTGTCTACGCTTTCATAGTGTGTTTTAAATCCTAATTTTTCTCCAACTAATTTTGTTAATGTAGATTTACCTGCACCTACATTTCCCGCTACTGCTATAAATCTATTTTCATTTAATTTTAGCTCTTTGTTTTTTATATACTTATACATTCATACTGTCCTCTACATTTTCAATATTTTTTCATTTTACTATACAACTCATCCAACTCATTTTTATTTCCCAATAAATCCACTGTGCCAATTACTGTTAATCTCTTCTATTTTTCATACACATCCCCCCTATCATCTTTACCCTATATACAAATAGCCAACTGATTGTTTTAACAACCTTATAGCCTAAAATAACCTGTGTGTTTTCATGTTACTCCATACAAACAATATAATCTCTTTCCCTAATTAATACTTTCGTAAATAATTCTATCTTGTATATCATTTATATTTTGCCCAGTTATTTTTTTTATTCCCGAAATTTTGTATAAAAAAATTCTAAGACTCATTCTTTCTAATTTAATACTTCTTTATAGATATGATTGTTACTTATAATTTCTTTATTCACTTCTAATTTATTGCCCTACAAATATATTAATATATTTTTGCCTAGTTCTATAACTTAAAACAGTTTTTTATTTCCTTATTCTCTTTTTTGTTAATTTAAATAGTTAATGTCATTTTATTAAATATTATTGTACCATTTATTAATTTAATAAAACACTTTTTTATATAATTTTACATAAAAAAAGTCACCTACTTTCATAGAATGACTTTTTTTATATTGCTAGCTTTTATTAGCTAACTTTTATTACTTCTCTTTTGTTATAAGTTCCACATGCTTTACAAGCTCTATGTGTTCTTACCATTTCTCCACACTTTGGACAAGCATTAAGATTTGGCATAGCTATTTTCCACGTTTGCGCTCTTCTTTTATCTCTTTTTGATTTAGACATCTTACCTTTTGGACAAATTGACATGATTACACCTCCTTGGTATCTTCTAGTAAAGAAAGTAAACTTTCAAATCTTGGATCAATTGGTTTTTTACAACTACACTTAGTCTTATTTAGGTCTACACCGCAATATTTACAAAGTCCTTTACAATCCTCTTCACATGTTTCCTTAAATGGTAGATTTAACAGCAATTCCGTCATTAAAAGTTCTTCAATATCTATTTCATCACCTTTAAATTCCCAAACTTCTGTTACACCAGTATCTTCACTATCATTATTCGAAAATTTTTCTGATACGTTAATCTCTGTTTTAAAATCTATTTCCTTTAAACATTTAGCACAAGGTATTGATCCTTCTACTACAATATCGCCATTTAACAAATATAAACCATCTCTTAACCTTAAATTTCCTAAAAAAGATATTTCAGCTACGTCATTAGTCACATTATAATCTTTTGAAATTTCAATCTCTTTCTTTATTTCTATTAGCATTTTAGCGTTGTTAGAAAGTGACTTAATATTATATTTCATATTTCCACTCCTTTTACATTAAAATACTTTCCTAAAAAATTATATTTTATTATTTATTATTTGTCAAGTAATTTTTTAGTGTCTCTTGCAATTACTAGTTCTTCATTTGTTGGTACAATTAATGTTTTAACTTTTGCACCATTTTTTGAAAAGTCACGGTTTTCTCCTCTTACATCATTTTTCTCTTTATCCGCTTCTACTCCTAAATATCCTAAGTAATCACATATTGCTAACCTTGAAGCTTTCCCATTTTCACCTAATCCCGCTGTAAATATTATTCCATCTACTCCGTTTAATGCACTTGCATAAGCTCCTATATATTTTGCCACTTTATAATGGAATATATCTAGTGCTATTTTAGCTCTTTTATTACCTTTAGCTTCGGCATCTTCTATATCTCTAAAATCACTTGATACTCCTGATATTCCTAGTACTCCTGATTTTTTATTTAACATACTTTCTACTTCTTTAGCTGTAATGCCTTCTTTATCCATTATAAATGATATAACTGCTGGGTCTAAATCTCCACTTCTTGTTCCCATCGTTAATCCCTCTAATGGTGTAAGTCCCATTGACGTGTCTACAGATTTACCTCCATCTATAGCACAGATACTAGCTCCATTTCCTAGATGACATGTTATCAATTTTAATTCCTCTACTGGTTTGCCTATCATTTTTGCACCTTCTGTTGATACAAATAAGTGACTCGTTCCGTGGAAACCGTAACGACGCACTCTATGTTTTTCATACATTTCGTATGGAATTGAATATAAAAATGCTTTTTCTGGCATTGTTTGGTGGAACGCTGTATCAAATACTGCTACTTGCTTTACACCTTTTATTAACTCCTCACATACTTCTATACCTAGTAAGTTTGCTGGATTGTGAAGCGGTGCTAAATCTATACATTCTCTTATAGCATTTTTAACTTCTTCTGTTACTATTGCTGATTTTGTGAAAAATTCACCACCATGTACTACTCTATGTCCTACCGCATCTATTTCCTTAAGAGATTTTATTACTCCTGTTTCACTATTTAATAACATATCTATTACTGCTGATATCGCTACTTTATGATCGGTAAGTTTTGCATCACTTTTAATAGTTTCTCCCTTAGCTTCATATTTATGCTTCCCATCTATTCCTATTCTTTCACATAAACCGATAGCTATTACTTCTTCTGTTTTTGTATTTATAAATTGATATTTTAACGATGAACTACCACAGTTTAATACTAATACATTCATTTTAATTCCTCCTATTATTGGGCTTGTAACGCCGTTAATGCTGTTA
Organism: uncultured Clostridia bacterium; assembly: GCA_947313885.1. GTDB lineage: Bacteria > Bacillota > Clostridia > Lachnospirales > CAMZNU01 > CAMZNU01. Next base: position 65,270 of record CAMZNU010000001.1, read on the forward strand.
CAGATACTATGTCGCTTGCACTACATCCTCTTGATAAATCATTTACAGGTTTTGCTATACCTTGTGTTATCGGTCCTATAGCCTCTGCTTTTGCAAATCTTTGTACTAATTTATACCCTATGTTGGCCGCATCTATGTCAGGAAATATTAAAACGTTTGCATTTCCTGCAACATCACTTTTTGGTGCTTTTAATTTACCTACTGTCGGCACTATAGCTGCATCTAATTGTAATTCCCCATCTATTTTAAATTCTTTCCCCATTTCCTTGGCAATTTCTGTAGCTTCTACTACTTTATCAACATCTGGATGCGCTGCACTCCCCATAGTTGAATGTGATAACATTGCAACTACTGGCTCATCTTTCGTTAATGCTTTATATGATTTTGCCGTATCTACTGCTATACTTGCTAATTGCTCTGCATTCGGGCTTTGATTTAATGCACAATCTGAAAATGCAAATACTCCATCATTTCCATATTCACAATTTGGTACTATCATTAAAAAGAATGATGATACCACTTTTGTCCCTGGGGCTGTTTTAATTATTTGTAACGATGGTCTTAATACATCTGCTGTTGTGTTAACCGCACCTGCTACCATACCATCTGCTAGTTCCATTTTTACTAACGTTACCCCAAAATACAAAGGATTTTTTAATAATTCATAAGCTTCTTCTTTTGTTAATCCTTTTGATTTTCTAACTTCTACTAAAACTTCTACCATTTCATCTAATTTTTCATAACTAGATGGATCTAATATAGTCGCTCCTGAAATTTCTAAACCTTTTGCAAGCTTAATTATTTCTTCCTTGTTACCTACTAATATTACATTTGCTAAATCATCTCTTATTATTTCTTCCGTCGCTTGTAATGTTCTAATATCCGTAGCCTCTGGTAGTACTATAGTTTTTTTATTCTCTTTTGCTAACTCTTTAATTTTATTTAAAAATTGTGACAAAATATTTCCTCCTTGTAACAGTAATGTTTTACACTTTTATTATATATCAACTTTTATATATCCAATATATATACTTATTCTAATCTAATATATCAAAATCTTTATTGTACTTTCTAAATACATATACTATAAAATGTGATGAAAGGTATATGTATATACTAGGTAACATCATATATACTAAATAACTATACGCACTTATAAATATTAATAATGCTAATAATATTAACAAAATTAATGTTATTACTATATTTTTATGCCCTAAGAAAAACGCCGTTTTAAACAACTCTTTTGTCGCTAAATCATATCTGGCTAATAATGGAAATATATATATACCTACTATTAAACATTCTAGTAATATTATATATTGTTGCGTCATAAACAATATATACCACATCGTTCGCAATTCTAATATCTTATTTATAATAACAATATTCGTATACGATATCCCGCTTATTAAAAATAAAATTAAAAATACTGTTATCCCTTGCTTGAAATTCATTTTATAACTTTTTATAAAATCCTTCGTTATGTATCCTTCTCTATCGGACACTTGCTTTGTCGATACATAATAAAGCGCCGTTGTAGATACTCCAATTGTAATTATCGGTAAACTACCTATAAACCACATTACGGACAATATTATTATACTTATCAACTTATCTACTATTTTAAATATCCCATTATCAATGGATAACATTTTTACTCCTTCTATATATTGTTATCTTTCCTTTTTACTATTTATTATTTACTGATTCTATTCCTGGTAATTTTTTTCCTTCTAAAAATTCTAATGATGCTCCACCACCTGTTGAAATATGATTCATTTCATCTCCGTACCCTAAAATGTTTACCGCTGCCGCTGAATCTCCACCACCAATTATTGTAAGTCCGTCTATTTTAGATAATGCTTTTGCTACTTCCATAGTACCGTTTGCAAAATTTTCAAATTCGAATACTCCCATCGGTCCATTCCATATTACTGTTTCTGCTTTTTCTATAGTTTTAGCAAAAAGTTTACATGTCTCTACTCCTATGTCAAGCCCCATACTATCACTTGGTATTTTACTCACTTTTACAGTTTCAAACTCTGCGTCTTCTTTAAATTCTTTTGCTACTACAACATCTACTGGTAATAATATAGTTACTCCTCTTTCCTTTGCCTTTTCTAACATTTCTTTTGCATAATCTACCCTATCTATTTCTAATAACGATGTACCAACTTCATACCCTTGCGCTTTGATGAAAGTAAATGCCATTCCACCACCTATTATTAACGTATCCACTTTTTCTAATAAACTATTTATTACCCCTATTTTATCCGAAATTTTTGATCCGCCTAATATAGCTACAAATGGTTTTCTAGGTTTATTAACAGCGTTTCCTAAAAATTCTATTTCTTTTTGAATTAAATACCCTATCGCAGATTCTTTAACAAATTTTGTAACTCCCGCTGTTGAACAATGGGCTCTATGTGATGTACCAAATGCATCATTTACATATACGTCACATATTTCTCCTAATTCTTTTGAAAATGAGTCTTCATTTTTTGTTTCTTCTTTTCTATATCTTGTATTTTCTAATAAAATTACATCCCCATTTTTCATCTCACTTACAGCTTTTTTAGAATTTTCACCTACTACTGTATTGTCTTTGGCAAATATTACTTCTTGATCTAATAATTCACTTAACCTCCTTACTACTAATTTTAAAGACGTTTCATCTGTGAACTCTTTTGGCTTCCCTAAATGTGAACATAAAATAATTTTTCCATCATCTCTAATTATTTTTTTTATCGTTGGAAGTGCAGCCAATAACCTACTTTCATCTGTAATTTTTCCATCTACTATCGGAACATTAAAATCACAGCGAACTAGTACTTTTTTACCTTTTACATTTAAATCATCTACTGTTTTTTTGTTTAACATATTATCCTCCCTAAACTATTATAATTTTCATTACTAATTATACTAAATTTTTCATTATTTAACAATAAAATATGTGAAATTTAATAATTCTTTTATGTTATAATGTAATATATTAAATTCAATGTAGGAGGACTTTATGATACACACCGATTACCATATACACACAGAATTTTCTGGCGATAGTTTAGAGCCTATGGAAATCTCAATAAAACAAGCTATTAAAAATAATCTAACAGATATAGCTTTTACTGATCATATAGAAACTTTATCTAACTCAACTAATATCATAGGTGGTGATTTTAATGACTATATTAAGCATTTTAATTTTTTGAAAAATAAATATAAAAATAAAATAAGTTTAAAGCTTGGTGGAGAATTTACATTTTTACCTAATAACCATCATATTTTTAATAAAATAGTTCATGATTACAATTTTGATTTTATTATAGGTTCTCAACATTCCACTTACGGTAAAAGTTTATATTCTGATTTCGATTTTACTAAATACACAAAATTTGACGCTTATGAAATGTATCTTCAAGATATGTTACAATCTATACCTCTTAATGATTTTGATGTCATCGGACATATAGATTTTATATCTCGTTATTCTAATTACGATGATCCTACATTATATCTTGATGACCATATAGACCTTTTTGATGCTATTTTGAAAAAAATTATTACCCTTGATAAAGGTTTAGAACTTAATACCTCCGCTATACGTTACGGCTGTAATAACTATTACCCCGCTAAAAATATATTAACTAGATATAAACAACTAGGTGGTAAAATTTTAACTATCGGTTCAGATTCTCATAGTCATCATTCTATAGGAGATGGTTTTGATCTTGTACAACAGTACGTTAAACATTGCGGGTTTAACGAAATTGCAACATTTGATAAACGGGTTCCATCTTTTTATAAAATATAATAAAAAAAGACCTAAACGGTCTTTTTTTATTATGATTTTTTTATTTTTTTCCTATTATATATTAATAATCCTGTGCTAACTAAAACCATAACTATTGATAATAATTGTGATACCGCTACACCTGTATCACCTATAATCAACTGATCAACTCTTATCCCTTCTATAAAATATCTACCTATTCCATATATTATAAAATACATGAAAAATATTTCACCTTTAAATTTTCTGTTTTTAAAGTACGTCATTAATATTATAAAATTTAACAAATTCCATATAGACTCATATAAAAAAGTTGGATGTACTTGTATATATTCAAATCCATCTACAACAAGTAAGTTGTTTGTAATATCTGCCGTTAATTTAGTCGCTTCTTCTTTTAAAATTCTCATCTTAAAAAAACTATCTGTATATCCTCCGTATGCCTCACGATTAACAAAGTTACCCCATCTTCCAATAGCTTGACCTATCGGTAACCCTACTATTGCAAAGTCGGCAAAATTTAAAAAATTTAACTTTTTTACTTTAGTATACACAAATGCACAAACTACTCCACCTATAACCGCACCATATATAGCTATCCCACCTTCATTTATTTTTAATATACTTATTAAATCATTTTTATATGTATCCCATTCGAACATAACATAATATATTCTCGCACTTACTATTGCTGATATATAACCGTAAAAAAGAAAGTCCATATATATTTCATAGTCTTCATTCTCTTTTTTACAATTGTATATTACTGCTAATAACCCTATTATCAAACCTGTTAAAATAATTAGTGCATACCAATAAACAGTTGCACCAAATATTTTAAATGCTACTTCATCTAAATTAAATATTTTAATATCTAAATTAGGAAACCAAATACTCGGCATTTTATTCTCCTTTTCAACTCTAACCTCATATATTATACATGTTACTGTTTTTTTATTCTATTTTTAATTTATACTTCCTAAGATTTTTTTTAAATATTTTCCTGTATAAGATTCTTCACACTTCGCTACTTTTTCTGGTGTCCCTACTACTAAAATCTCACCTCCTTCATCTCCTCCTTCTGCACCTATGTCTATTATATAATCTGCTATTTTTATAATATCTAAATTATGCTCTATTACAACTACCGTATTACCACCATCTGTTAACTTTTGTAATATCTCTGTTAACTTATGCACGTCATAGGCATGTAATCCCGTAGTTGGCTCATCCAATATATATATTGTTTTTCCTGTACTTCTTTTACAAAGTTCTGTAGCTAACTTAACCCTTTGTGCTTCTCCTCCTGATAACGTTGTACTCGGTTGACCCAGTTTTATATACGATAATCCTACATCATTTAAACTTTTTAATATTTTATATATTCGTGGTAAATTCTCAAAAAATTTTAATGCCTCGCTTACTGTCATTTGTAACACATCATATATATTTTTCTCCTTATATTTTACTTCTAATGTTTCTCTATTATACCTCTTTCCTTTACACACTTCACAAGGAACATACACGTCTGGTAAAAAATGCATCTCTATTTTTAATATGCCATCACCTTTACACGCCTCACATCTACCACCTGATACGTTAAAACTAAATCTACCTTTATTATATCCTCTTATTTTTGCATCATTAGTCGTTGCAAATAAATCTCTTATTAAATCAAATGCCCCTGTATACGTTGTAGGGTTTGATCTTGGCGTTCTTCCTATAGGTCCTTGATCTATATTTATTATTTTATCTAGTTTCTCAAAACCTTTCATACTTTTGTGTTTCCCCGGAACTGTTTTAGCTCTATTTAATTCTTTTGCTAACCTTTTATACAATATTTGATTTATTAACGAACTTTTACCAGAACCGCTAACTCCTGTTACACATGTTAATATTCCTAACGGTATATCTACTTTTACATTTTTTAAATTATTTTCACTTGCTCCTACTATTCTTATAACTTCTTTTGTTTTCTTTCTTCTTATTTTTGGTATTTCTATTTCTATTTTTTTTGATAAATATTTACCTGTTATAGAGTTTTTATCTTCTAATATTCCCGCTACATCTCCTGTATACACAACTTCACCGCCGTGTTCTCCTGCTCGTGGACCTATATCTATTATATAGTCACAGGCTAACATAGTATCGCTATCATGCTCTACTACTATTAATGTATTTCCTAGATTTTTTAAATTTTCTAACGTCTTTAATAATCTATCATTATCTCTTTGGTGTAATCCTATACTAGGTTCATCTAATATATATACAACACCTACTAATCCTGAACCAATTTGTGTCGCTAGTCTTATTCTTTGTGATTCTCCACCTGATAACGTACTTGCACCTCTTGATAACGATAAATACCCTAGCCCAACATTAGATAAAAACCCTAGCCTTGCATTTACCTCTTTTAATATCGGTTGTGCTATAATTTCATCTGTTTTATTTAATGTTAAATCTTTAAAAAAAGTTTTAGCATCTTTTATTGCCATAGATGTTATAGTTGCAATACTTTTGTCCGCTACTGTTACTGCTAATATTTCGGGCTTTAACCTGTCTCCATTACATGCTGTACATTTCTCCTCTGTCATATATTGTTCGGCATTTCTTCTCGATTTCTCTGACGATGTTTCTTTATATCTTCTTTGTACTGTGTTTATTATTCCTTCATATCTATACATGTATTTATTCGTACCATCTTTATTTGTATAAACTACTTCTATCTTCCCTTTTTTATCTCCATTTATTATGACTTCTTTTATTTCATCACTTAAATCTTTAAACTTTATATTTAAATCAATATTATACTTTTTCGCTAACCCTTCAAATAAGTTATACGTAAATCCACTTTTTTTACTTATAGATTTAAATCCCATAACAGAAATAGCACCATCTAACAAACTTTTCTCTTTATCTATCATCATGTCAAGATTAAATTTCATCTCTTTACCTAATCCTAAACAAACTGGACACGCTCCTATCGGGTTGTTAAATGAAAATGATCTTGGTTCTATTTCTTCTATACTAACTCCACAATCTAAACATGAAAAATTTTGACTAAACATTATATCTTTTTCAAAATTTATATTTACTACTAACACACCACTTGATAAAGTCATAACATTTTCTATAGACTCTGTTAATCTTTTTTGTATTCCTTCTTTTATAACTAACCTATCTACTACAACTTCTATTGTATGCTTTTTAGTTTTTGTAAGTTTTATATCCTCTGACAAGTCTCTTATTTCACCATCAACTCTAATTCTTAAATACCCATTCTTTTTTGCTTCTTCTAAAACTTTTACGTGTTCACCTTTTTTACCTTTAACTATCGGTGCTAACAACTGTACTTTACTGCCCGTTTCTATTTTTAATACTTGATCTACTATTTGATCTATCGTTTGCCCCTTTATTTCCTTACCACATTTGTGACAATGGGGTACTCCAATCCTTGCATATAACAATCTTAAATAGTCATATATTTCTGTTACCGTTCCTACTGTTGACCTTGGATTATGGTTAGTCGTTTTTTGATCTATAGATATTGCTGGTGATAACCCTTCTATACTATCTACATTCGGTTTTTCCATCTGCCCTAAAAACTGTCTTGCATATGATGACAATGATTCTACATATCTCCTTTGTCCTTCTGCATATATCGTTTCAAATGCTAGTGATGATTTTCCCGAACCACTTACACCTGTTAACACTATAAATTTATCTCTTGGTATTTCTAAGTCAATATTTTTTAAGTTGTTCTCTCTTGCACCTTTTATTACTATTTTATCTATAGCCATTATTTTCTCCTGTATTTTTTGTACTCACTTATTTTATTTCTAAGTTCTATCGCTCTTTCAAACTGTAAATATAATGCACAATTATTCATTTCTTTTTCCATCTTTTTTATTGCACTATCTAATTCTTTATTGTTCATAGATTCTGGATCTTTTTTTAATTTACCGTCTTTACTTTTTTTCTCACCACTTTTATCCGACATCTTTATAATTTCATGAACTTTTTTAATTATAGTTTTAGGTTCTATCCCATTTTCCTCATTATACTTTTTTTGTATTTCACGTCTTCTACCAGTTTCATTTATTGCCTTTTCCATAGATTTTGTAATTTTATCACCATACATTATAACACGTCCTTCTGCATTTCTTGCTGAACGTCCTACCGTTTGAATTAAAGAAGTTTCCGATCTTAAAAAACCTTCTTTATCTGCATCTAATATAACAACTAATGAAACTTCTGGTATATCTAGTCCTTCTCTTAATAAGTTTATTCCTATTAAAACATCGTACTCTCCTAACCTTAAATCTCTTATTATTTCTAATCTTTCTAACGTGTCTATATCCGAATGTAAGTATCTACATCTTATTCCTACTTCTATTAAATACTTTGTTAAGTCTTCTGACATTTTTTTTGTAAGTGTCGTAATTAATACTTTTTGTTTTTTGTTTATTACTCCATTTATCTCTCCTATTAAATCATCAATTTGACCGTCTATTGGTCTTACTTCTATTATTGGGTCTAATAATCCTGTAGGTCTTATTATTTGCTCTGCTACAAACTCTGAATTTTCACCTTCATATACATTCGGTGTAGCTGATACAAATAATATTTTATCTATTTTATTTTCAAACTCTTCGAATTTTAAAGGTCTATTTTCTAATGCCGAAGGTAATCTAAAGCCGTGTTCTACTAACGTTGTTTTTCTAGATCTATCACCTTTGTACATTGCTCCTATTTGGGGTATCGTTACATGGGATTCATCTATTATCATTAAATAGTCATCTTTAAAATAGTCTATTAATGAATGTGGCGTACTATTTTTTTCTCTTTTTGATAATTGTCGTGAATAATTTTCCACACCTGAACAAAATCCTGTTTCTAATAACATCTCCATATCATAATTCGTTCTTTCTAATATTCTTTGTGCTTCTATTAATTTCATTTCTTTTTTAAAATAGTTAACTTGTTCTATTAATTCTTCTTCTATTTCTAATATGCCTTTTTTTAATCTTTCTTTATTTGCTACGAAATGGGATGCTGGAAATATAGATACGTGTAAAATATTATCTTTTATCACGCCTGTTAGTGGTGCAAATTCTGTTATTCGTTCTATTTCATCTCCAAAAAATTCAACTCTATATGCTATTTCTGATGAATATGCTGGAAAAATTTCTACAATATCGCCTCTAACTCTAAACGTGCCTCTAGTAAAATTCATATCATTTCTATTATATTGAATATCTACTAACTTTCTTAATACGTCATCTCTATCTTTTAACATTCCTACACGTAAGGAAATTACTAAGTTTTCATAATCTATAGGGTCTCCTAAACCGTAAATACATGACACCGATGACACTACTATAACGTCTTTTCTTTCTGATAACGCTGCCGTTGCCGAATGTCGCAATTTATCTATTTCATCATTTATTGCCGAATCTTTTTCTATATACGTATCTGTCGATGCTACATATGCTTCTGGTTGATAATAATCATAATAACTCACAAAATATTCAACGGCATTGTTTGGAAAAAATTCTTTAAATTCATTATAAAGTTGTGCCGCTAATGTTTTATTATGCGCAATTATTAAAGTTGGTTTTTGTATTTGTTCTATTATATTTGCCATAGTAAAAGTTTTACCTGACCCTGTAACGCCTAATAAAGTTTGCTTTTTTTTACCATTTTTATAATTTTCTGATATTGATTTTATAGCCTCTGGTTGGTCTCCTGTTGGCTTATATTTTGATTCAATTTTAAATTTACCCATAATCCACCTCTTTTTTCATTTTATCAAAGTTATGTAACCTGTGCAACATATATATACAAACATTTGTTTGTATATAACACCTATCTTTTTAATGAAAATATGCTATAATATTCAAAAGGCGGTGATTAAAATTAACGTAGGTATAATAGCTGAATATAACCCTTTTCATTTAGGGCATTTATATCACTTACAACAAAGTAAACTTATAACAAATAGCGATAACGTTATTGTCGTTATGTCTGGTAACTTCACCCAAAGAGGGTTACCTACAATTTTTGATAAAAATATTAGAGTTTCAAATGCACTGAAAAATGGCGTAGATTTAGTTTTAGAATTACCTGTACCTTTTGCAACTTCTAGTGCTGAATATTTCGCCCGTGAAAGTGTCAATATTTTAAACAGCTCTAACATTGTTGATTATTTATCTTTTGGTTCTGAAAATGGTGATCTTTCTCATTTAAGTCGTATTGCATCTTTTTTTAACAATGAAAAATTACACGGTAATAATAAATATTCTACTCTTTTAAATAAATATTTAAACAAAGGGCTATCTTTTCCTAAAGCTCGCAACTTAGCTTATAATGATTATTTTGATTGCGATGATTTAGTTTTAAACAATCCAAATAATATTTTAGGTATCGAATATTTAAAAGCTTTAGAAACATTTAATAGCAATATTAAACCTATAACTATTAAACGTTTACTTTCTAATTATCATAGCAATGATATTGAAGGCTCTATTACATCGGCAACGTCTATTAGAAACGAAATTTATAATAATAATTTTAATAGTGTTATAAATTGTTTGCCAACGTCTTCTATATCATCCATAGAAAATATAATTAATAATAAAAATTTACCTCTCTATAATAACTTATCTCCAATATTACATTATATTTTATGTTCAACATCTAAAGAAAATTTACTTAACATATCTAATATGAAAGAACCTTTATTAAACCGTTTAATAGAAGTTTCAAACGACAATTTTAATATTGATGATCTTTTATTTAATTTAAAAGCTAAAAATTTTAACTTAACATCTTTACAAAGAACTTTATTGCACTTAATTTTAAACATAAAAAAAGACGAATTTACTACGTCTAAGTACATACGTGTACTCGGTTTTAATCGTAATAAATCGTTTCTTCTAAATGACTTAATTAATAAAAGTTCTTTACCCGTCGTTACTAACTTAAAAAATGCACATACAATTTTAGATAGCAATGCTATGGACTTACTTAACAAAGAAATTCAATCAACAGATATTTATAATCTTTGTAAGCCTAATTCAACTAGGAAAAATTTTGAATATACTTCCCCATTAATAACTTTTTAAAAGGACAATCATATGAATAACAATAATAACAACAATAATAAACGTACTTGGAAAGCTGGTAATTTAATTTATCCATTACCTGCTGTCATGATTAGCTGTGGTGATTTTGAAAATAAAGAAAGTCATAATATTATCACTATCGGATGGGTTGGCACTATTAACACTAACCCACCTATGACCTACATCTCTGTTAGAGAAACTAGGTATTCTTTTGATTTACTCCATAAATACAAAAGTTTTGTAATTAATTTAACTACTACAGATCTTGCAAAAGCTACTGACTTTTGTGGCGTTAGAAGTGGGCGCGATTTTGATAAATTTAAGCATTGTAATTTAACACCTATTAAATCTAAAAAAATTTCTGCACCTTCTATTTTAGAAAGTCCTATTAATATTGAATGTTCTATTAAGTCTGTTCAAAAACTTGGCTCTCATCATATGTTTATCGCTGATATACTTTCTGTATCTGTTGACGAACAATATTTTGATGAAAATGACACTTTTAGACTTGATAAAGCTAAACCTATTTGCTATTCTCATGGCGGATACTATGAAGTTGGTGACTTTATTGGAAAATTCGGATTTTCTGTCATGAAAAATAAAACTAAAAAGAAATTATATAAAAACAAAAAGGTAAATAAGAAGAAATAGTTACATAAAAAGCCTGTATAAAGTCTAATTAGACTTTATACAGGTTTTTTATGTAATATATTTAAACATTATATTTAGCACGTCTTCTATTTCTTCAATAGTTGCATCATTATGCACAGCTTCTTTTGCATAATTTTTGATTACTATTTTAGATACACCTTTAATTGATGATTCTATTGCCGATAATTGGTTTAAAACTTCTTTGCACCCCTTATCGTTTTCTATCATGTTTTCAATTCCATTTATATGCCCTTTAATAGTTTTTAAACGGTTTATTATTTTTCGTTTCTCTGCATTTTTGTCCATATTTTCACTTAACTCATAAACATGTTAATGCTAGCTTTATCCGCACTATTTAAAAATGCCGCTACTCCTGCTAATTCAACATCATCTATTAATTCTTTCTCTTGAATTCCCATAAGCTCCATAGACATGTTACATGCAATAAATTTAATACCGCTTTTTTGTGCATCCTCTATCATTTTTTCTAACATATCAACATTATTTGTTTTCATAACATGTTTGATTAACTTACTACCCATACCACCCATATTCATTTGTGATAACGCTAATTTACTAGCACCTCTTGGCATCATTTTACCAAACATATTTCCTACAATGTCTTTCTTTGTGCTTACTTTTTCTTTTTTTCTTATTATATTTAGTCCCCAAAATGTGAAAAATAATGTTACTTCATCTCCCATAGCTGCCGCTCCATTTGCGATTATCATCGTCGCTATCGCTTTATCTAAATCACCACTAAACACTACTAATGATGTTCCTGATTTTTCAGCTTTCTTACCTTTAGCTCCACCTTTTATAATTACAGCTTCTATTTCTCTTCTATTAATTTTACATTCATGTAATTTATTTCCTGTTTTGTCACACCAAGCTTGTATGTCTGTTGCAAATCCCATATCTGATGCTACTATTTTTAACCTGTCACCAGGTGCAGCATTTTCTAGCCCTTTATAAACTTCCATTATAGGGCCTGGGCATTGTAATCCTTTAGCATTAATTTCAATTAGTTTGCAACTTTCTGGTGACGGATCTGTAATATTTTCTACTGTTTCAGTTTTTTTTTTATTATTTTTCATTGTTTTTGGTATATACATTAATGATTTATATGCTGTGTATCCACCTAAAACATTGTATACATTTTCAAATCCATTTTGTTTTAATATTCTTGATGCTATATATCCACGTACACCTACAGCACAATATATTACTATATCTTTATTTTTATCTAACTCTCCTAATCTTTTTCTTAAATCATCTACTGGTATTAATGTTGAATTTTCAATTTTTCCTAATCCTGCTTCTAACTCTGTTCTTACATCTAATAATACAGCCTTATTCATATCTAAATCTTTTATTTCTCTACATAACATAGGTTTGTATTGTTTTTCTCTAATATTATCTGCTACGAATCCCGCCATGTTTACTGGATCTTTTGCTGATGAATACGGCGGTGCATATGATAACTCTAATTCTGCTAAATCATATACAGTTCCACCTAATCGCATAGCTGTAGCTATAACATCTATTCTTTTTTCTACTCCTTCATAACCTACATTTTGTGCTCCTAAAATTTTACCTTCATTATCATAAAGAACTTTTAATGTCATTGACATTGCCCCTGGGTAATATCCTGCATGTGATTTTGGTAATACTAATGATACGTGGTAATCTTTACCGTACACTAACCCTTCTCTTTGTAATAATTTTTCATTTTTACCCGTTGCTGACACTGTCATATCGAATACTTTTGCAACTGATGTACCTTGTGTCCCTTTAAATTTAACTTTTCTCCCTGCTATATTATCTGCACATATTCTTCCTTGTTTATTTGCTGGTCCTGCTAAAGGTATCATTGTTTTTCCTTTGCTCACAAAGTCTGTAACTTCGATAACATCACCTATAGCATAAATACTTTCATCAGATGTTTTTAAATATTCATCTACAACTATTCCACCACGTTCATTTAATTTAAGTCCTGCTTCCTTCGCTATCATTGATTGCGGACGTATACCTATTGAAAATATTACTATATCCGCCTCTATTTTATTTCCACTACTCAATTCTATCGTAGTAGTTCCATTATCATAATTAAATTCTTTAACTCCATCTCCTAAATGTAAACTAACACCTAAGGTTGACATATGCTCATGTACAATTTGTGCAAGTTCAAAGTCAATAGGTGCCATTACTTGATCTGCCATCTCTACTAGTGATACATCTAATCCTCGATCATGTAAATTTTCAGCCATCTCTAACCCGATAAATCCCCCACCTACTACTACGGCTTTTTTAGGTCCTTTATTATCTACATAATCTTTAATTTTATCTACATCTGGTATATTCCATAATGAGAAAACATTTGGAGAATCTATTCCTTTAATTGGTGGTACTATTGGCATTGACCCTGGTGACAATACTAATATGTCATATGATTCTGTATAACTCTTTTTTTCTTTTATATTGTAAACTTCTACTGTTTTTTCTTCTTTATTTATAGACTTAACTTCATTCCATATTCTAACGTCTACATTAAATCTATTATTAAATGATTCTGGTGTTTGCAATAATAATGCTTCTCTTTTTTCTATAGCACCACCTACATAATATGGCAACCCACAATTTGCAAATGATATAAACTCACCCTTTTCAAACATTATAATTTCTGCATTTTCATCTTTACGTCTTAATCTCGCTGCTGTCGATGCTCCACCTGCAACACCACCTACTATTAATATTTTTTTTCTCATTTTTTCCTCCTTTGTACCCTTATATGGGGGGGTATTTTTTATAAGTATATATCCGTTTTTTAACATTGTCAATATTTATACATTCATTTTTTTTTATATTTATTCATTTTATTTTATTATTCCTATTTATTAGCTTTTTATTATATTTTCATTTTTTAAGCAACATTTTTATATTAACTCTATTTGTGTTTTGTTATAACTTATCTATTTAACTTTTGTTACATATTGTAATTGTATTACTTTTTACTCTTATGTATAAATACGTATGATTTTTTTTATTTTTCATGCATTTTTTTATTTTTCCATATGTTACAATAAAATATATAATTTATATATTTTTAGATAATAACTCTAAATACTTTACTATTTATTACCTAACTTTTATATTTATTAATATTTTAATGTACGAAAGGAGATAATTATATGATTTATGGAGTAGCAACAGCAGCATATCAAATAGAAGGTGCTAGCAACTTAGGTGGTCGCACACCTTGTATTTGGGACGAATTCGCTAAAGGTGATGGCAATGTTTATAAAAAACAAGATGGTAGCGTCGCTTGTGACCACTACCATCTCTACAAGGAAGATGTAAAGCTTATGACTGATTTAGGCGTTGATTCTTATAGGTTTTCTATAGCATGGCCTCGTATCTTTCCTGAAAAAGGTGTTTTTAATCAAGAAGGTATGGATTACTATATTGATTTATTAAAAGAACTTAAAAAGTATAATATTAAAGCATCTGTTACTCTTTACCACTGGGATTTACCTATGTGGGCTTACAACGATGGAGGTTGGCTAAATAGACAATGTGTTGATTGGTTTATTGAATATTCAACAGCTTGTTTTAAACATTTAGATAAATATGTTTACAGCTGGATTACTCACAATGAACCTTTTTGTGCTTCATTTCTATCACATACTTTAGGCATACTAGCACCTGGTAGAAAATCTGTAGAAGAAGGCGTTATAGTGTCGCATCATCTTTTATTATCACATGGTAAAGTTGTAGACTTATATAAAAATACCCTTAAATTAAAAAATGATATCGGCATTACTTTAAGTTTAATGTGGCAAGATAGTTTGACGGATTCCTTTGAAGATAACCTTGCTAAAATAAATTCTGATGGTCTTTTTAATCGTTGGTTTTTAGATGCTTTATTTAAAGGTGAATATCCTACTTATATGCTTAATTTATTCGGTAGTAAAATGTCTGGTTTCTCATTCATTAAAGATGGAGATTTAAAATTAATTAGTATTGATTGCGATTTTATAGGTATTAATTACTATACTAGAACTACCGCTAAATATGATTCGACTAGTTTCTTATTAAGTATGATGGGATACTCTTCTTTACCTAAAACAGCTGTTGGCTGGGATATAACACCAGAATCTTTCGTTAAAACCGTAAAAATGGTTCGCGAATATACAGATTTACCTATAGTTGTTACTGAAAATGGTTCTTGTTGGGATGATGAACTTAATAGCGATGGAACTATAAATGATGTTAATCGTGTTGATTATTTAAAATCTCATTTACAAGTTGTTGATGAGATGAATGCTGATGGTTTAAATATTACAGGTTATTATGCTTGGTCTTTATTAGATAATTATGAATGGTCGCACGGTTATTCTAAACGTTTTGGTATCGTATACGTCGATTATGAAACTCAAAAAAGATATCCTAAAGACAGTTACTATACTTACAGAGAAATCATCAAAAAAAATAAAAAATAAAAAATAAAAAATAAAAAACACCTTTCTACTCCCGTAGAAAGGTGTTTTTTCTAATATGTTACATTTTTTAAATATAAACCATGTGGTGGTATCGTTCTACCTGCATGTGATCTAGTTTTATTTTTAAATATATCTTCTATAGCTTCTGGTTTCATTTGCCCTATACCTACTTCTAATAATGTACCTATCATTATTCTAACTTGGTTATATAAAAAGCTTGTACCTCTTATTTCTATAATTATTTCATTTCCCATTTTTTCTATGTTTATATCTTCTACTATTTTAATTGTACTTTTTTTATTATTTTTTACTGAAGAAAAACATTGGAAATCTTTTTTACCTATTAAATATTTTATCCCTTGCTCCATCAATTCAACATCTATAGGCTCTCTATATTGATAATAATGTTTTCTTTTAAATGGATCTGTTACTTTTTGATTTAATATTTTATACACGTATGTTTTATTAACCGCATTATATCTACTATGAAATCTCTCGTCTACTTTTTTCATCCTCGTTATTACAATATCATTAAATACATTATCATTTATTTTTTTTTCTAAATCTTTTGCATTAAAATCTTGTTTCAATTTAAAATTTGCTATTTGGTTATATGCATGTACCCCTTTATCCGTTCTTCCTGATGCTATTAAATCTACATCTTCACCTGTAGCTTTTTTTATTGACTCCATTATTGCTTTTTGTATCGTCTTATCTGTATTTTTTTGTATTTGCCACCCGTTATAATTCGACCCATCGTAACATATATTCATTCTATAATTCATTTTTTATCCCTCTTATCCTCTCAAGTTTATCTTTTATCCTAAGTTCCACTCCATTTCCATTTGGTTCATAAAATATTTCACCTACTAATTCATCTGGTAAGTATTGTTGTTTTACATAACTACCTTCATAATTCGGTGGATATTTATACTGTGCATCTTTCGTTTTTTGATCTGCATAACTCTTATCTCTTAAATATTTTGGCATTTTTGCATTTGGATATTTTTCTACACTTTCCATAGCCTTTTTTATTCCTAAATAAGATGCATTACTTTTTGATGCACTTGCTAAATACGTTGTCGCTTGGGCTAATATTATTCTCGCCTCTGGCATACCTACAAAATTTAATGCCGTCATTGCATTTGTTGCTACCATTAAACCATGTGGGTCTGCATTTCCTATATCTTCTGACGCACTTATTATTAAACGCCTCGCAATAAATTTAGGATCTTCTCCCCCTTTTAACATAACTGCTAAATAATATAGCCCTGCATCTGGATCGCTACCTCTTATGCTTTTTATAAATGCACTAGCATAATCATAATGATTATCCCCACCCTTATCATAGTTAAATATTTTTTTTTGACCACATTGTTTCAAAATTTCTTCCGTTAAATTTCTTTTACCATCTATTACGTCTGTCGTTAATACCGCTATTTCTAAAGTATTTAATGCAACACGTGCATCTCCTGAGCTTATATCACATAAATATTCTATACCTTTTTCACTTATACGTACATTATAATTACCTAACCCTCTTTTTTTATCCTTTATAGCTATATCTATAATTTTTTTTATATCATCACTAGTTAGTGGATCTAATTTTAATACTTTAGACCTTGATATTAATGCATTGTTCACTTCATAAAAAGGGTTCTCTGTCGTAGCACCTACTAACGTTACTGTCCCATCTTCTACATATGGTAATAACGTATCTTGCTGGGATTTACTAAATCTATGTATCTCATCAATAAATAATATCGTTTTTTTACCATTATATAATATGTTTTCTTTACTATTTTTTACCGCCTCTTTTATATCTTTAACTCCCGATGTAGTCGCATTTAACTGGATAAAATTATTTTCACCTGCTATTATTTTTCCTAACGTCGTTTTTCCAACTCCTGGTCTTCCATGTAATATTACACTTGTAACTCTATTGGCTTTTACACTCTTATATAAAAATGTGTTTTTACCTACTATATGTTGTTGTCCTATAAATTCTTCTAACTTTCGCGGTCTCATTCTATACGCTAATGGTGCATTTTTTTCTAATACTTTATCTCTTTCATAGTCGAATAAATCCATATGAACACCTTCCTAATTTATAAGCATAGCATCGCCTAAACTATAAAATCTATATTCTTCTTTAATCGCAACATCATATGCATTCATAATATGCTCTTTACTACTTAATGCCGATACTAACATCATTAATGTAGATTCTGGTAAGTGAAAATTAGTAATTAATTTATCAACTATTTTAAATTTATATCCTGGGTATATAAATATACTGGTCTCGCCACAACCACTAACTACTTCACCTTTCGCATTACTAGAACTTTCTAACGTTCTTGCACTTGTTGTTCCTACGCATATTATTTTATTACCTTTTAACTTCGCTTTATTTATTTTTTCTTTAGCTACCTCTGTAACTTCATATACTTCACTATGCATTTTATGTTCTAATATATTATCTACTTTTACTGGTCTAAATGTTCCTAACCCTACATGTAATGTTATATATACTATTGTTACACCTTTTGCCTCTATTTTTTTTAATAACTCTTTTGTAAAATGTAATCCCGCCGTAGGCGCTGCACTTGAACCGTCATACTTTGCATACACCGTTTGGTATCTACTTTTTTCTTCTAGCTTTTCCGTTATATAATGTGGTAACGGTAATTCTCCTAGCTTATCTAGTACTTCTTCAAATATACCTTCATATTCAAATTCTATTATTCTATTCCCCTCTTCTACTATGTCTACTACTACCGCTTTTAAAAATTCACCACCAAAGTATATTTCATCTCCCACTTTTGCTTTTCTTCCTGGATTTACTAGGGTTTCCCACTTATCACCATCTAATCTTTTTAACAATAATAACTCAACTCTTGCCCCTGTTTTTTTATTACCTATTAATCTTGCTGGTATTACTTTTGTATTATTTAATACTAAACAATCACCTTCATTAAGATAATTTAATATTTCATTAAACTTTTTATGCTCAATTTCTCCTGTATGTTTATCCAACAACAACAATTTAGATTCATCTCTTTTTTCTTTTGGTCTTTGTGCTATTAACTTTTCTGGTAGTTTAAAACTAAATTCTTCTTTTTTCATTTACATTCCTTCCTCATATTGCTTTATTTCTACATCTGTATAGTAATGTTTTAAAATTTCTTCATATGTATAATTTTCTTTTGCCATTCCATTTGCACCATGTTGGCTTAGCCCTACACCATGTCCATTCCCTTTTCCTGATGCCAATATGCCATCTGTAATAACTATTGTCGCCTCTTCGATTATTTTGCTATTACCATATGTTTCCGTAAACCCATTCGCACCTATTACTACTAACTCACTTATATTTTCTAACATTTCTAAACCATCTTTAGTTTCAACTACCAATTCATTAAATGCTACTTTTGACACATCACTTGTTTTATTTAGTATCGTAATTTCTAAAGTAACATCTTCTACTATTTCCTTCACATTCACGTCTCCATTTTTTAAAATTATGAAATTTGTACTATACAATGGTTTTGTGAATTCAGAATTAAAAAATCCTCTTATCTTATCTTTTTCTATCGTATGATTTCCTTTTGTTCCATGAAATGTTATTTGCAACACTCGCCCTAAACTAGTTCTTTTATCTACTGTTATATCAATTATATCACCAATATATAATTGCTTATCTTCCACTATATTTTTTAAATCCTCTTTAGAGTATTCTAATTCCCACACTTTACCCGTTTTATCATGTGGATCTTCTACCTCTCTTAGATATGGTATCACCTCTGTCCAAACATCTTCTGAATTTAACGTACTACCTCCAGAACTCGAATAAAATACAGAGTTTATTAATTTATTATCATACACCACTACTTCACCTTTCGTTCCATCTACTGATTCCGTAGTATTTACATGCTCGTTTAAAACACCTAAATACACTTGGGAATATATAGTATCTACAACATCATATCCTAATTCTCTATGTTCTGGTTTAGTGAAATATGAATACGTCCTAGCTGATACACTTTGTGCTTTTAATGCTTCTAATTCCCAACTCTGTGGCATTTCTGACGGCACTACACTATATAAGTATTTTTCTCTATCTAACACATTCACCGCCGTCATTAATCCCGTTTCATAAGTCACAACTTCTATAACTCCTCTATAATGATCCACATCTGATAACATCATATTTCCCGTTAAATCACTTATTTGCATATTTCTATTTGCATTATTGAAATTTATTAATCTTTTTTCGCCATCTTTTAAAACTACATTATTTCTAATAAACTTAGGCGTGTTTATTATTGTATATCCTATACCTTTTGCTATAGCATCACTTTCATTTAAAAAAGGTCCAGCCAAAATTGAAAACATTCCCTTGTCAACCTTATTTACATAACTATTTAATCCATATGTCGTTAAACTATTATAGGCCGTTTCATAATCTGCAAATATTTCTGTAGTTTCTAAATAATATCCACTTTCTATTGATATGTTTAAATTGTCACCTACTATTATATTTCCATCATTTATATTTTTATCTAAATTATACCCTACCATAACCATTTTATTTTGTAGCTCTATTTGTGTTTTATCTTTATATTTTGAAACTAATCCTACTCTTATCAAATTATTATCTACAGTATTAGCAAGCACCGTAACACCTCCTAATACTGTTAATGACATTATTACACATATTCCTTTTATTATTTTTTCCATTTCAACCTCCTTTCTTCTTTAGTATTTGATTTTTGAAAAAATTTATTAACTTCTTAACGTACCTTCTAACTTATCTTCTAAGTTTTTAATAATTTTTTTCATTGGGCTATTTATTTCCTCTTCTGTTAATGTTCTATCTTTAGCTCTAAAACTTAATTTATATGCCACTGACTTGTACCCTTTTTCTACTTGCTCACCTTGATATACATCAAATAATTCAATATTCTCTAAATTTTTTCCGCCCTTTTCAAATATTACATTTTCTATTTCTGCTACTTCAATATTTTCTTTTAACGTTATTGATATATCCCTCGTTGAATTTTGATACTTTGGCAATTCTTTATATTTATTTTCAAGGTTTGCATATTTAACTAATAAATCTACATTTATCTCCGCTACATATGCTCTACTTTTGATTCCATAGTTTTCTAAAACTGTAGGATGCACTTCTCCAACTTCACATAAACGTTCTCCATTTATATGACATACCGCACTTCTTCCTAAATGTAAGTACGTTATATTTTTATCCGCGACAAATTTAACGTCCTCTATATTTAATTTTTCTAAAATACTTTCTATCATCCCTTTTATTGTATAAAAGTCCCCATTACCATACATACCAATCGTTAATATATTTCTTTCCACTGGTAATTCCTCTATCGGCAATTGTTTTGGTAAATATATTTTTCCCATTTCAAATAAGTTACATTTTTCCACTTGCTTATTATAGTTAGCTGATAGTGACGTTAACATACCATTTAACGTTGTCGTTCTCATTATCGAAAATTCTTTCCCCAATGGATTTAATATTTTAATCGCATTTCTTAACGAACTATCCTCTATTATATTTAATTTGTCAAAAACTCCCTCACCTTCAAAAGAATAGTTTTTACATTCATAACTTCCTAATGACGTCATAATACTTTTAATTATTTTATGGACTTTAGCTTCTTTACTTATTATTCCCATCGTAGAACCTGAACTTAATAATACTGTTGGAATATTATCGTATCCATATATTCGCCCTACTTCTTCTGCTATATCTTCCATAATTTTTAAATTTTCTCTAAAACTTGGCATTACTACATATCCATCTACTACTTCTAATTCTAACCTTTTTAATATTGCTATCATATCTGACTCTTCTATATCTGTCCCTAGTAATTTATTTATTTTTTCATATTCAAATTTCACTTTTGACACTTTTTGTTTATTTTTATATACGTCTACTATCCCTTTTGCTGTCTTTCCTTTTCCTAACTCTTCTATTAATGCTGTTGCTCTATTTATTACTTCTATATTTTGCTCTCTATCTAAGCCTTTTTCAAATTTACCCGAACTATCCGTTCTTAATGCTAACGCTTTTGATGATAACCTTACATTTGTACCATCAAAACTTGCACACTCTAATAATATATCTACCGTATTATTTTCTACTTTAGAATTTTCTAAACCTATAATACCACCTACTGCTAACGTTTTATTTATATCTCTTATTACTATCGTCTTTTCTGGTATTTCTCTTTCTATCCCATCTAAGCACATTAATTTTTCTTTCTTTTCACTATCTTTTACTATTATTTCTCTTCCATCTACTTTACTTAAATCAAATGCATGTAATGGTTGCCCATACTCTACTAACACATAATTAGTTATATCTACTATATTATTAATAGGTCTAATGCCTGCTGATACTAATCTTCTTCTCATCCATAACGGACTCTCCTTAACTTCTACATTTTTTATCACTCTTGCTGTATATCTATTACAATATTCACTTTCTACTGTTACTTTAATTATGTCTTCTATTTTTTCCTTTAATCCCTCTTTTACAACTATTTCTTTTTTCTTAAACGGAATGTTAAAAGTTGCTGATGTCTCCCGTGCTATACCTAACACTGATAAACAATCTGCTCTATTTGAAGTTATTTCAAACTCAACTATCGTCTCTTCTAACATAAGTGCTTCTTTTGCACATGTCCCTATTTCTGCTTCATCTTTAAAAATATATATACCTTCTGGGTCGCTTTCTGGGAAATCTGATATTTTAAACCCTAATTCCTCTACAGAACAAAACATACCCTCCGATGCTACACCTCTTAATTTACCTTTTTTAATTTTAAAGTTATTTGCTAAAACTGCACCTACTAACGAAACTATTACTACCGCTCCTTCAAATACATTTTTAGCCGCTGTTACTATTTGTAATTTTTCCGTACCTACATCAACTTGGCATACTACTAATCTTTCTGCATCTTCATGTTGTTCTATTTTAAGTATTTTTCCAACAACTACACCTTTTATATCTTTTGCTACTTCTTCTGTTTTTTCTACTTTAGAACCTGACATCGTTAATCTATCTTCAAATTCTTTTATACTACAATCTATATTTATATAATCTTTTAACCACGACATTGGAATATTCATTTTATACCTCTTTTCTAAAATTGTTTTAAAAAGTTAACATTATTTTCATACATTAGTCTTAAATCTTTAATTTCATATTTTAACATTGCTAAACGTTCAAGACCCATTCCAAAAGCAAAACCACTATATTTTTTAGAATCTATCCCTGACATTTCTAGAACTTTAGGGTGAACCATTCCGCAACCTAACAACTCTATCCATCCCTCATATTTACAAACTTTACATCCCACTCCATTACATACAAAACACGTTACATCCATTTCTGCACTTGGTTCTGTAAACGGGAAGTGATGTGGTCTAAATTTAACTTTTGTTTTTTCACCTAATAATTCTTTAGCAAATGCCTCTAATGTTCCTTTTAAATATGCCATTGATATATTTTCATCAATTACTAACCCTTCTACTTGATGAAATGATGGCGAATGGGTAGCATCTACCTCATCTGCTCTAAATACTCTTCCTGGTGAAATTATTTTTATTGGTAATTTTCCTTCTTCCATTTTTCTTATTTGTACTGGTGACGTTTGTGTTCTTAATAAAAATCCATTACCTAAATAAAATGTATCTTGCTCATCTCTAGCTGGGTGGTTTTCTTCTATATTTAATGCATTAAAATTATAATATTCTTTTTCTATTTCTGGACCGTCTGCTGTCTCATAACCCATCCCTAAAAATATTGTGTTAATTTCATCAATTACACTTGTCATAGGATGTACTTTACCTAACTTTGGTGCTTTACCTTTCATTGTTACGTCTATTGTTTCTTCTATTAAGCTATTTTTTAATGCCTCTTCTTTTAGCATCTCTCTTTTATTGTTTAATAATTTTTCTAAATTCCCTCTTGTCATGTTGACAATTTTACCTACTTTTGGTCTTTCTTCATTACTTAAACTTCCTAGCGATTTTAATATACTAGTTAATTCACCTTTTTTACCTAATATTCCAACTTTTATTTCCTCTAACTGTTTTATCGATTCACTATTTTCAATTTTTAAAATTGTTTCATTTTTGATTTTTTCTAATTTTTTTTCAATCATCACATATCTCCTAACTTAATATATATAAAAAAAGCCCCCTATTTTATCATCATAAAATAAGGGACGAATTTGATCCGTACCACCCTGTTCTTTTTTTCAGTATAACGTTCTGCCCGTACATTCCTACTACTTTTTCAAAATGTCGCTCAAGTGGGAATTTCAATTTAACTATATATAAACACTCACAGCCTTGGTGTTTTTCTCTCTTCTATAATTCATTAAATTTACTTTCACTTTCATAGCTTTATTTTATTTACTTTGATTCACTTTATTTTATATTGATAAAACTTCTTTATTTTTATCCGCTACTAATTTATCTATTATTTCTACATTAGAATCTGTAATTTTTTGTAACTCTGTTTCTAGTTTTGCTAAATCATCTTCTGTTAGTTCGTTAGCCTTTTCCATTTTCTTTAACGTATCCATTCCATCACGTCTTATATTTCTAATTACTACTTTTGTCGTTTCACCTTTTTTCTTAATATCTTTAGTTAATGACACTCTTCTTTCTTCTGTTAACTCTGGAAATACTAACCTTATTACTGTTCCGTCATTTGTTGGGTTTATCCCTAAATCTGCTTTGTTTACTGCTTTTTCTATTTCTTTTAACATCGATCCTTCCCATGGCTGAATTTGAATTATTCTAGCTTCTGGGACACTTACGTTACCTACTTGATTTAATGGTGTTGGCACTCCATAATAATCTACTGTTACATTGTCTAATATTCTCGGGTTTGCTCTACCTGCTCTTATAGTTGCTAAGTCATTTTTAAAACTTTCAATACCTTTATTCATTTTTTCTTTAACTTCTGTATTAGCCATTCTTTTCTCCTTTATATAGTTATTTTAGTTGATATCTTATAAATCGCTTCATTATTTTCACATGCTTTTGAAATATTGCCTTTACCATTAAGTGCAAATACTAAAGACGTTACTTTTGCTTCTTCTGATATTTGCATCGCTGTAACATCTATAGCTTTTAAATTATCTTTTATAATTTCTCTATATGTTATAGTTTTATATTTTTTAGCTTCTTTGTTAACCATAGGATCTGCATCATATATCCCATCTATGTTTTTTGCATATAATATACAATCACAATTTAATTCTGCTCCCCTTAACGACGTTATCGTATCTGTTGAAAAAAATGGATGTCCTAATCCACCTGCAAAAATCGGCACTCCTCCATCTTTCATAATATCTAGTGCTTCCTCTTTAGTAAACTCCTTCGTCATCGTTCCTATCTTAAATGGTGTCATCACTTTTGAAGGTATTCCTTCTCGTCTAAAAGAGTCGCATAAATAAATCGCATTCATAACAGTTGCCAACATTCCTATTTGATCAGCTTTAGTTCTATCCATTTCTACGCTAGAACTACGTCCTCTCCAATAGTTGCCACCTCCTATTACAAGGGAAATTTGTGTACCCTTTAAAATAGCTTTATTTATATCTTTTACTATCTCTTCTATTAAATCATTATTATATCCTTTTCCCTCTATTGCTAAAGCTTCTCCACTTATTTTTATAATTACTCTTTTAAACATATGTACCTCCATTACATCTATAATTCATTATAAAAAAAGGTGTATAAATACACCTATTTTTTACTTAGCTATTCATTGTTTTTGCAACTTCGGCCGCGAAATCTTCTTCTTTTTTCTCGATTCCTTCACCTGTTTCAAAACGTGCGAATCCTCCTAATGTAACAGTACAACCCATTTCTTTAGACATAGCCTCTAAATATGATTTAACAGTAAAGTCACCATCTTTTACATATTCTTGTTCTAATAAACATGTTTCCTTTAAAATTTTATTTAAACGACCTACTACCATTTTATCAACAATAGCTTCTGGTTTACCTTCATTTAATGCTTGCTCTCTTAATATTTTTCTCTCTGAATTTTTAAACTCCTCTGAAACATCTTTTTCACTTAAAAATTTAGGGTTCATAGCTGCAATTTGCATACATATATTTTTACCTATTTCATCTATTTTGTCTGATTTAGTTTCACATACGACATCAATTATTACTGCAACTTTTCCAGCACCATGAATATATGATACTAAGTTACTGTTTTCTTTTGCTTCTAATTTTTCAAATCTTCTTATAGTTAAATTTTCTCCGATTACAGCTATTTTAGAACTTAATGCCTCTGCAACTGTCATTGATTCATCTAAATACCATTTTTCTGTTAACAATTCTTCTGCTGTTGCTTTATCACTTTTACATGCTTGAACTGCCACTTCATTAACAAAACTAATAAATCCTTCATTTTTTGCAACGAAGTCTGTTTCTGAATTTACTTCTACTATTGTAGCTACACCATCTTTAACTATTGATGTTACTAGACCTTCTGCTGCTATACGACCTGATTTTTTCGTAGCTGCCGATAAACCTGCTTCTCTTAAATATTCTACTGCTTTTTCTATGTTTCCCCCTGTTTCTGTTAGAGCTTTTTTGCAATCACTCATACCTACTCCACTTATTTCTCTTAATTCTTTAATTGCACCTATTGTTACCGCCATTGTATAGTCCTCCAATTTTATTTTTAAAATAAAAGGCATTAACATATGCTAAGGCCTTTTATATAGTTATATAATTATTTAGTTTCTTTTGTTTCTTTAACTTCTTCCATTTTACCTTGTTTGTTTTCTATTACTATATCTGCTACCATTCCTGCTAATAATTTAATTGCTCTTATTGCATCATCGTTTCCAGGTATAACGTGAGTTATTTCATCTGGATCACAGTTTGTGTCAACTATTGCTACTGTTGTGATTCCTAAGTTTTTAGCTTCTTGAACAGCTATGTTTTCTTTTTTAGGATCTACTATAAATATAACTGATGGTAACTTAGTCATATTTTTAATTCCACCTACATTTCTTTCTAATTTATCTCTTTCTGCCATTAATAATGAAACTTCTTTTTTGGGTAAACGATCAAAAGTACCATCTTCTGACATTTTTTCTAAATCTTTTAATCTTCTAACACGTGTTTTGATAGTTTTGAAGTTTGTTAACATTCCACCTAACCATCTACAGTTTACATAATGCATTCCACAACGTATTGCTTCTTCTTTAATAGAATCTTGCGCTTGTTTTTTTGTTCCTACAAATAAAACTTCTCCACCATCTGCCACTATTTCTGTTAATGCTTTGTGTGCATCAGCTACTTTTTTAACCGTTTTTTGTAAATCGATAATGTATATCCCGTTTCTTTCTGCAAAAATATATTCTGCCATTTTTGGGTTCCATCTTCTTGTTTGATGTCCAAAGTGAACACCTGCTTCTAATAATTCTTTCATTGAAATTGAACTCATTTTATTTCCTCCTAGGTTTTCCCTTCATAGCAAATTTATAACCTTCACCTAAAAGTTATTTACTATGTGCGTATTTTTTTCACCTATAAGAATAACATATGTAAATATTTTTAGCAACATTTTTTATTATATTTTTCATAAAATAAATTATTTTATCTGATTTTATTTTACAATTATTATACAGTTTGTAGTTTCAGCATTTGCACATATTAAATCATTAATTTTATTTATAAAATTTTTCTATCCTTTACCCATTTTTATTAATAATACTATTGAACATAATATTATTAAATAAAAAGAGGATAAGCATAATATGCTTATCCTCTTTTTATTCCTTATTCAACTTCAACCGCCGTTCCATATGCCATTATTTCACTAGCACCTGCCATAATTGAACTACTTTGAAATCTGACGGCTAATATTGCGTTAGCTCCTTTGCTTTCTGCTTCTTTTATCATTCTTTCTAATGCAACTTTTCTTGATTCATCTTGCATATCTGTATAACCTTTTAACTCGCCACCTACTAAAGTTTTAAAACTCGCCCCGATATCCCTTCCTACATGTTTAGATCTAACTGTTGCTCCTTTAACATAACCAATAACTTTTTTTATTTCTTTTCCCGGATAATTGTCTGTAGTTAAAATAATCATTTTCATCCCCCTTTTTAATAGTTTTTATATTTACATTACATTGCTAACTTATTTTTAATTTTTAGCAATTATGCTCATTAATATCTAGCTCTTTCTTTATCTAGTAAAATCTGTTGCAAAGCTACCAATTGCCCCAACTACTCCTAAGCTCATTAAATAAAATAGCGCTTGCGTTATAAAAACAGTAAGTAATGATGCTATTGCCCAATTTTTTTTGCTTCCTTTTGACGACACCGCTACTATACTAATTGCTATGTGTCCTATAATAGGTATTGTTGATACTGTTACTAATATAACCCACTTCCACACTTTCATAATTTCAATAGATTGTACTTGTCCCTCATTTATGACATTTTCTCTTTCCGCTCCTGCTTGACCTTTTATAATTATAATTAAACCTACACCTATTAATATAATTACAATTCCTAACAATTTGTTAAAAGGTTGTATCAAGCTTCCTATAAATATAAATACACCTCCCCAAAATGCCACCATAGACCTTGCCCAAATTTTTTTACTGTTTTTAACATTATCACTATATGACCAATGTAAAGTCATTATTGTCCCAACAATAGGTATGGACATAAGAATATTTGATATCATCCATTCTAATACACCTACTACTTCTTCATTTTTACTATTTTTTATTATTTTCACATCTTCCATTTATTGCCTCCCCCTTTTTTACATTTCTCATTTTACAATTTATATATTTCTTTATGAGTTTTTTTATTTTTATTTCTACTTTTTTCATATATATAATTTTTTATACCTATTATTTTTTTTAAATAAATAATAAAAAAACCACATCCATATGACGTAGTTTTTTTTATGCTCGAGGCCGGAATCGAACCGGCACGAGGTCACCCTCGCAGGATTTTAAGTCCTGTGCGTCTACCAATTCCGCCACTCGAGCTTAAAAAAATATAATGGGGACAATAGGACTTGAACCTATGACATCCTGCTTGTAAGGCAGACGCTCTCCCAGCTGAGCTATGCCCCCATATTTATTCGTTTTAATTTTTGATACGACCCAAAAGGGACTCGAACCCTCGACCTCTGGCGTGACAGGCCAGCGCTCTAACCAACTGAGCTATTGGGCCACATTGAAAGCGGGTGGCGGGAATCGAACCCGCATAACCAGCTTGGAAGGCTGGAGTTTTACCACTAAACCACACCCGCATAAGTGTGAAACTATGCCCAGAGACGGAATCGAACCGCCGACACGAGGATTTTCAGTCCTCTGCTCTACCGACTGAGCTATCTGGGCTTATATAATTTAAATACTGCTCGAGGCCGGAATCGAACCGGCACGAGGTCACCCTCGCAGGATTTTAAGTCCTGTGCGTCTACCAATTCCGCCACTCGAGCTTAAAAAAAAATATAATGGGGACAATAGGACTTGAACCTATGACATCCTGCTTGTAAGGCAGACGCTCTCCCAGCTGAGCTATGCCCCCATATTTATTCGTTTTCTGTTGTTTTTTTTATGTTCCCTTGACAACAAAAATAATTATATTATATAACATTCAATATGTCAACACTTTTTTCAAAAAAAAATATAAAAACTTTTTTTAATACACTTTCTTCTATATTATGTAGCATGTATTTTAATATCATTTTTATATAATTTATTCTTATGTTATTACTTCTATCTATAAATATTTATCGTTTTTATGCTTATATTTAAATTATAATTATTTATTTTGTTTGAAATTTAAATAATTGGTAATACTATCCTTAATTAAGTAAAATATTTCTCTTGATAAAATAAATATTTCTGTCGTTTCTTATTGAAAAATTCAATAAAAGAGTGTATTATAAAATATAGTATTATAAAATTGTTAATTAATTTGCAGATAGATTAAGGAGTATATATTATGGCGAAGAAAAATTTGGGAATAGATTTAGGAACAGCTAATACTTTAGTTTTTTTAAAAGGTAGGGGTGTTGTTGTTAACGAACCTTCTGTTGTTGCTATTAACATGGCAACACGTGAAGTTTTAGCTGTCGGCGATGACGCTAAAGAAATGATCGGTAGAACACCTGGCAATATACAAGCTATACGACCAATGAAAGATGGTGTTATAGCTGATTTCGACATAACTCAAGCTATGCTTAAATACTTTATAAAAAAATCTTTATCTAAACATTTTTTTAGACCACGCTATTCTGTTGTCGTTTGTGTTCCTTCTGGCGTGACTGAAGTTGAAAAACGTGCTGTTATCGATGCAACAATTTCGGCCGGTGCAAAAGAAAAAGATGCTTTTCTTATTTTAGAACCTATGGCCGCTGCTATTGGTTCTAACTTACCAGTTAATGATCCTGTTGGTAGCATGGTCGTTGATATTGGTGGTGGTACTAGCGAAGTAGCTATTATTTCGCTAAGTGGTATTGTTACTAGTAAATCATTACGCGTTGCTGGCGATGCATTAGATTCTGCTATTGTCCTCTTTATAAAAAAAGAATATAACCTTGCTATCGGTGAACGTACGGCCGAAAGCATAAAAATACAAATCGGTGCCGCTTACGAAGCCGATAGCGAAATATCTTTAAATATTAGAGGTCGCGACTTGTTAACAGGACTTCCTAAAAATATCCTTATCACTGCTCTTGAAGTGCAACGCGCTATAAGAGGTCCTGTTAACTCTATTGTTGAAGCTATTAAATTTACACTCGAAAAAACTCCGCCTGAATTGTCTTCTGATATTATTGGTACAGGCATTACTTTAACAGGTGGTGGTGCTTTGCTTCGCGGTTTAGATAAGTTTATTACTAAAGAAACAGGTGTACCTGTCTTTATAGCTAATGACCCTCTTGATTGTGTTGCCAATGGTACAGGCTATGTAATTGAAAATCTAGATAGATATGCTAACGTTTTAATTAATACTAAAACTCTTAACATGTAGGTGAATTATGAATTTTTCTGAAAATAAATTAATCTTTTACGGCTTATTACTTATTTCAATTAGTTTATTTTTATTTACAAGTAATAAAGGTAGTATCTCTTTTATTAATAACACTATTGGCGTTATAGTTGTGCCTTTCGAAAAAGCTATTGTTTCTATATCATCTTTTTCAAAGCATCAATATGACCTCGTTGTTAATAAAGAAAATCTAGTTATTCAAAACAATGCTTATTTTGAACAACTAGAAATGTTAAAACTTGAAAACAATAGATTAAAACACCTAGATATTGAAAATAAAAAATTATCAGCTTTATTAGCTACGTCTCAAAAGAATCCTACTTTTGACAAAACTTTTTCTAATGTCATTGGCATAGAAAATAAAGACAATAGTTCCTTTTTTATCATAGATAAAGGTAGTAGTGATAACATCTTTGTAAATATGCCTATCATTTCAAGCGGTGGATTAGTAGGGCGTGTTTATGATGTAGGGTATAACTATTCTAAAATTTTACCTATCACTAATATAAATAGTTCTATTAGCGTCTTGTCTCCTCGTACTTCTGATATTGGTATTTTGACTAGCGAATCCATTTTACCTGATAGCAGGCTTTTAGTTAAATATCTCGATTTGAATAGTGAGTTGGTTTCTGGTGACGAAATAGTTACATCTTACCTTAGCAATTTTTTTCCTGAAAACTTACTCGTGGCATATGTCGACGATGTTTTTATAGAAGATGATGGATTGACTAAAACGGCAATAGTAACACCCGTTGTTGATTTTAAGCAATTGCAACATCTATTAATTATTACAAATTACACAAATAAAGATTTTATTAATAAAAAAGGAGGTCAATAAAATGAGATTTATTTATTTTTTCAGTCTTGTTTTATTGGCTTTTATATTGCAAACATCGATTTACTTTACGCTACCATTTAATATTAATATTCATTTTATTTTTATTTTTATAATTTCATTTTCTATTTTACACGGCAGTTTATATGGCGTTATTTTTGGATTTTTATTAGGTCTGATTTTTGACGTGTTTTTTAACTATTTTTTAGGAACATATGCATTATATGGAGTTTTAATAGGCTATTTATCACCTATTTTATTTTCTAGTTATTACAAAGAAAGTGTTTTACCGCCTATATATTTAATTTCACTATATTTATTTGCGTATTATTTTATAGATTTTGCCATTTATTTTTTTCAAGACGAACACATCACCGTGAAAATAATGCAATTTTCGTTATTAAATATTTTTTTTAACGTTTTAGTAACAATTTTTATTCATCTTATATTCGTGACTATTTACAATAAATTTGAAAACAGACATAATAAATTTAAAAAAATATTTAAAAGGAGTAGGAGATAAATGAATTTTATTAGAAAAATATTTTTTGATAGGCTTTCTTTTTTATTAGTCGTTTACTCTTTATTATTTTTACTTCTTTTATATAAACTCTATTCTTTACAAATAATTGAAGGAGCAAAATATAATGATATTGTTAAACGTACAACTACAAAAACTATATCTATATCGTCACCTCGTGGTGAAATCTACGATAAATATGGTGTTCCTTTAGCTGTTAATAAAACAGTTTTTAATCTGCATATAGATCCTAGTATTTCTTTAAATAGTGCTGATCTAAACAATGTACTTTATAAAACTATTTTATTGCTAGAATCTAACAACGAACAAATAATTTTTAACATGCCTATCACTTTTGAAGAACCTTTTACCTTTAAAGGTAGTACATCTACTCAATTACGTTTTAAAAAAGATTTAAACCTTTTTTCACGACAACAATATGTTGACGACGCAGATTATAATGATTATTTATTATCTTTTGACATAGACGATACTCTGAATGCACTATTCAATAAATTTTCTATCCATGACGAATATCCTCTTTCTTATAAAATTAAAATCGCATCATTACGTTACTCTATGTATTTACAAATGTTTTCTAGGTTTAATTCTATAGTTATTTCCTATGACGTTTCGCCAGAAACTATCTCTGTTATAGAAGAACAAAAAGATACTTTTAGCAATATAATTATCGATATTTCACAATTACGCGATTATCCTTTAGATGAACCTCTGTCCCACATATTGGGCTATACTGGAATTATTTCTAATGAAGAACTAGAAGAATTAGATGGTTACCATTTAAACGAAATAGTCGGAAAATCTGCTCTTGAAAAATTTTATGAATCCGATTTACGTGGGATCAACGGCACAGAGCAAATTACTATCACTCCTTTTGGGAAAAGAGTTTCTACTGTCAATGTAGTTCCTCCTCTAAAGGGTAACGATATTACTCTCGTATTAGATAGTAAATTGCAAATAGATGCTTATAACATACTTGAGGACGTCTTACGTGAGGCTATTATTAATAAAATTACTAAAACTAATAGTCGTGAAAAACAAATAACTATGGATGACTTTTTCACTTCTATAGTTTCTGGTAGTAATATAGATTTTAATAAAATTATAAATGCACCTAAAGGAACTATTTCATATGAAATAAATACCCTCTTATTAGAAGATAAACAATTACAGCTAGATGCAATTGAAGATTTAGATGAACGTGCTAATGCCAAAAATACTATTTCGTATTTTGATATATTACCTAGATTAGTATCTACCAAAGTTATAACGCATTATGACGTTTTGCTCTTGTTAATTGAACAAGAAATTATAACAGCTAACGATGATCTGATAAATAGTATAAAAAATAAGACAATAACACCTTTAACCGTTGTAGTAAATAAACTATCAACTAAAGAAATTACTCCACAAATGACAAATTTAGATCCATCTACCGCATCTGTTGTAGTTGTTGATGTAAATACTGGAGATATAATAACTGCAGCTTCATACCCATCTTATAATAATAATCAATTTGCTAACCAAATTAATACAGCATACTTAAATAAAATTTATA
Source organism: uncultured Clostridia bacterium (assembly GCA_947313885.1). GTDB lineage: Bacteria > Bacillota > Clostridia > Lachnospirales > CAMZNU01 > CAMZNU01. The sequence continues at coordinate 99,381 of CAMZNU010000001.1, forward strand.
ACGATCCTACTAGACCTGTTATTTATCGAGCTTTTTCTGAAAGACGTGCACCTGGTTCTACTTTTAAAATGATTACTGGGGTTGCTGGTATAGAATCTAATTATATTACTCCATTTACTAGGATTTTTGACAATATCATTTTTAAAAAAGCTGGATTTCCATATGCTAAAAGTTGGTCTAGATATTCTCTTGGCAACTTGAATGTTAGCGATGCATTAGAGCAATCAGCTAATTATTTCTTTTATGAAACTGCATATAGAATGGGTAATGCTAGTACTGGTAATAGCTTAAACAGTATTAATATTTTAAACGATTATATGATTCAATTCGGATTAAATGATCCGACAGGTGCTGAAATTGACGAATATGTATCTAATACAAATTTTGAATATGTAATTTCATCCCCTCAATATAAAGCAGATTTAGCACGTGTTAATTATTCAGAACCTACTAACGCCCAATTAAATTGGTATGACGGTGATACTATAAGAACAGCTATTGGACAATCTGTTAATAATTATTCTGCGGCCACTATGGCAAAATATATTGCAACTCTTGCTAATGGAGGAAAGAGATATTCTTTACATTTTTTGGATTCTATAAAATCTTCATCTGGAGAAATTGTTTCTGAATACATGCCTATTTTAGAACATGATATGAATCTTAGACAAAGCACTATAGACGCAATCCACAAAGGTATGTATCTCGTTACCAATGGATCACGTGGTACTGCTAAAAATATTTTTGGTGATTTCCCCATAACCGTAGCTGGCAAAACTGGTACAGCAGAGCAAGAAATCGCTAAACGTGCTAATCACACCTCTTTTGCGGCTTTTGCACCTTATGATAACCCCGAAATAGCCATATATGTGATCGTACCATATGGTACTACTTACACAATGGGATCACCATCTGTTACTATCGCCAAAAGAGTTTTAACGTCATATTTTGGATTTGATGTAGAACAGACTTACCGTTCTAATGTTAATTCTTTTACAAAATAGGGAGGATACAATGAATGTATTGTTTAAAGGAACACAAGATGGAATAATAATAGTAATATCAGATAATATCCCATTTTCTGATATTGAAAAAGAATTGCGAGATAAACTTGGAAAATCTAAGGAATTTTTCGCTGGAGTTAATACTAATATAAGAATTAAATGTAATACATTATCTAAATCAGAAGAAAAAGAAGTATTCTCTATAATTGAAAATGTTGCTAATCTTGATATTAATTTTATAGGTAATGATTATTATTTTTCTAATAAAGTACTTACTACACCTGCTTTAAAAATTGTAAAACAAGAACCTATAAAAAATATAACTTCGAATGATATATTTAACACTCTTTTTCATAAAGGTACTTTACGTTCTGGTGATAAGCTTAATCATCACGGTAGCATAGTTGTGCTTGGAGATACAAACCCTGGTTCTGAAATTGTAGCTAATGGCAATATTATTGTTCTTGGTAAATTGGGAGGTCTTGCACACGCTGGGCGCAATGGCTATCGTGATGCTTACATTTTCGCTTACAATCTTTCGGCTATACAACTTAGAATTGATACGATAATAACTTTTTTGTCAGATAGCATTATTAAAGAAAATAAAAGTAAACCAATACCCCGCTATGCATACATAGACGGCGATAAAATATATATAGCAAAACGTAAATAACTTTTTGTCGAATTTATACTAGTGCTTTTTTGTAAGTTGTTTTGTATAATGTTTATAATTAATTGATATATAAAAATAGGAGGAATATAAATGAGTGAAGTAATTGTAATAACATCTGGTAAAGGCGGTGTAGGTAAAACTACTTCATCGGCTAATTTAGGAACAGGTCTTGCTATGCTAGGTCACAAAGTTGTTTTGATAGATGCTGATATAGGACTTCGAAATTTAGATGTTGTTCTAGGATTAGAAAATAGAATTGTTTATGACATTGTTGATGTTGTTGATGGCAATTGTCGTGTTAAGCAAGCTTTAATTAAGGATAAAAAATATGAATCTTTATTTTTACTTCCAGCGGCACAAACAAAAGATAAGGATTCTGTATCTCCTCAACAAATGATAGATTTATGTGAAACATTGAAAGAAGACTTTGACTACATATTAATAGATTGCCCCGCTGGTATTGAACAAGGATTTAAAAATGCAATTGCAGCCGCTAGTAAAGCTATCGTTATTACAACGCCAGAAATTAGTGCGGTACGTGATGCCGATAGAGTAATTGGACTGTTACACTCTATTGGTATTAAAAACCCATTGTTAGTTTTAAATAGAGTTCGTATTGATATGGTTAAAAAAGGAGATATGATGTCTCTTGACGACGTAGCTGAAATTCTTGCTATAGATATACTTGGTGTTGTTCCAGAAGATGAAAGTATCGTGATTTCAACTAATAAAGGTGAACCAGCTGTTCTTGACAATAAATCAGAAGCAGGACAAGCTTTCAGAAATATTTCCAAACGTATTGCTGGAGAAAAAGTAGAACTTATAGATTTAAATAACACTAGTAATTTTTTCTCTACATTTAAAAATTTATTTAAAAATTAAAGGAGAATTTTATGGACATACTTAATTTTTTAGGACGTCAGCACGGAACAAAAGATACTGCAAAAGATAGATTGAAATTTGTCTTGATACACGATAGAGCTAACTGTTCTACAGACCTCTTAGAAATGCTTAAAAATGATATTTTTAAAGTTATTTCTAATTATATGGAAATTGATGAAGAAGAGCTTGATATGCAAATAGCTACAACTGATAATGATGGAACACCTGTTTTGTATGCTAATATCCCTATTAAGAATATCAAGAAAAAAAATAATGCTTAGTTATAAAAGAATTATACAGTTTGATTTCTTTATGTTTATTTTGGTAGTTATACTTTCCTATATAGGTATTAGTCTATTAGGTTCTGCTACCCATATTAACGTTGTTGAATCTTCTTCTATGTATAATTCACAACAAAATTGGGTATTGTTAGGACTAATAACTTTAGTTATTTTCACTTTTATAGACTATAACTATTTTTCTAATATTTATATACTTTTATATTTAATAGGAATCACTCTTCTTCTATTAACATCTTTTAGCTCTTTAGGTATAACTGTTAATGGAGCAACTAGATGGCTTTCATTTGGAGGTATTACACTGCAACCATCTGAAATAAATAAAATATTTATTATAATCTTTTTAAGTTTTGTTCTCCAAAAATATGAAAATTACATTAATACGCCACTATTTATTGTCGCAATTTTAGCGATAATATTATTGCCCGTTCTATTAATAATGTTACAACCATCCTTATCAGCAAGTCTTGTAATTTTATTTATTAGTAGTAATTTGCTTTTTATAAGTGGATTAAAAAAAAGACTAATCATATTAGCGGCTGTTCTTGCCATGACTTTGGGTATTTTTCTTCTTTATGATGCTTTTTCTACAGACTATATCATTATAGACAAAATTTTAGATGACTATCAAATCGCTAGAATTACTGGAACTTTTAAGGCTGATACTAGTAGCGATGGGTTTCGACAAACTAATTATGCTATATCAGCTATTAGCTCTGGACAACTGTATGGTAAAGGTTTATACAATGGTACTTTAAACCAATTAAGTTATTTAGCAGAGTCGCATAATGACTTGATTTTCGCAGTTCTTGGCGAAGAATTCGGATTTATTGGTACTACATCTGTATTATTTCTGATTTTTTTGTTAATTAGTAGATGCTTTATTATCGGTTTTCAAAGCCCTTTTTTATCTGGTCGACTTATTGCTAGTGGTGTAGGTGCTATGATATTTTTTCAAGCTTTTATTAACGTCGGTGTTAATACAGGGCTTATACCTAATACTGGTATGCCCTTCCCTTTTCTTAGCTATGGCGGAAGCTCTATGATTATCAATATGTTTAATATCGGTTTAGTTATGAGCGTAAACAGAATTAATAAAAAAACTAAATAAGGAGGTACACTTATGAATATTGCTTTAATTGCACACAATAATAAAAAGAGACTTATGGAAAATTTTTGTCTTGCTTACTCCCATATACTCGCAAAGCATACACTGTTTGCAACTGGTACTACTGGTTCTTTAGTAGAAGCTTCTACTAATTTACCTATTAATAAATATTTAGCTGGTCATCTTGGTGGATTAGAACAATTAGGCGCGCAAATATCTAGTAACGATATTGATCTTGTCATTTTTTTACGCGATCCTCAAAGTACTAATGAACCTAGCATTAACACTATGTTATATTTATGTGACACTTATAACATTCCCCTTGCTAGCAACTTAGCTACTGCCGAAATTCTTATTCACGGTTTAGATTCTGGTAGCCTTGATTGGCGAAATATGGCACGATAATGGTTAAGTTTTTATATTACTACTACACTATGGTTAACATCTTATTATTTATCATACTCGGTATAGATAAATATAAAGCTGTTAACCATAAATGGCGTATACAAGAAAAAACAATGTTCAAATTATCTTTCATAGGTGGTTTTATCGGGCTACTATGTGGCATGTTTTTTTTTAGGCATAAAATACGTAACAATATGTTTTTTGTCATCCTTGTAGCTAGCGGTTTTTTACATATATACATATTTGTAAAAATATTTTAACCCATAAAAAAAGTAACAAAAAGTGTATACCACTTTTTGTTACTTTTTTATTCCTTTATTTAATATTTCTAATCTATAGTTATGTGATAATCCATAACTCTGTTTACTGCTTTACCAGAAAATGTTACTCTTCCTGAATTATATGGTATTTTAGGTAACTTTTTTTCAGTGTATGCTGGTACTAAAAAATCCTTTACTATTGGTTCTGCAAAGGCATCACCTTTTACCATTATATAAAAATCTTCACTAGATTTATTATGTACAACTGGTTCATCATCAAATAAGTTATTATAATATATCATAGCTGTATAATAATCTGGATTTAACTTTATTACACCATCCCAATTAATAGTTACTCCTAATGGCATTTCATACCCAGAGCTTAATTCATATTCCTCAACACTTTCTACATCATTTGCCTTAACTTCTATTTCTTTGTTAGTTAATGCAATTACTCCAACTACTCCAATTATTCCAACTGCTAATGATACTTTTCCCCACCTTTTTGCTTTTTCATTTACATTTTTGAATTTACTCATTTTCATACCTCCCTATATATGCTAATAAAATACAGCTGATATATACTACCCTTAGTATATATACTACCCTTAAATTTGTCAATGCTTATTGACAAATTTAGTTATTTATTCATTTTATTTGTAAACAAAAAAGTGTGAAAGCCTAAGCTTTCACACTTTTTTATATTATTGTTCCGCCA
>CAMZNU010000002.1 GCA_947313885.1 uncultured Clostridia bacterium
ATAGCAAGACAAAAAACTAAATAAAACTTATATATACCTATAATATGGATAGGAGTCTCTACGGTTGACCTTAAAATAACCGCTATAAGTGAAGAAGCTTTTTTAAAGAGCTATTTTTACTTATGAAAATTTGTAAAAGTAGCTTTTTTTGTTGTTTAAATAGGAGGAATTATGAATAAAAGAATTTATGTTGAAAAGAAAGAGGATTTTGCAGTAGAAGGATTAAAAATTAAAGATGATTTAGTTAAAAATCTAAAACTAAACAAATTAGAAAAAGTTAGACTCATAAATATTTATGATATTTTCAACATGGAACGTGAAGACATAGAAATATTTAAAAAAGTAGTATTATCAGAAGAAGTAGTAGATGAAGTGTATGAAGAAATAAAATTAGAAGACAAAAAATATATAGCAGTAGAATACTTAGCAGGGCAATTTGATCAAAGGGCAGACTCAGCAATGCAATGTGTAAATATAGTATGTAAAAAAAGTAAAAACACCGTTGTAAAGACAGGTAAAATATTAATATTAGAAGGTGACGTAACAAATGATGAAATAGAAAAAATAAAGGGATATTATATAAATAAAGTGGAGATGCAAGAAAAAAACCTTAATGAAATGGAGTTAAGAGAAAATTTATTACCAGAGAAAATAAAAAGGCATATAGGGTTTATAGAAAAAGATAACGAGGAATTACAAAAGTTTGTAGAAGAAAATAAATTAGCAATGGGTATAGAAGACATAAAACATATTAAAAAATATTTTAAAGAAGTAGAAAGAAGAGAACCAAGTGATACAGAAATAAAAGTATTAGATACATATTGGTCAGATCATTGTAGACATACAACATTTGAAACAGTTTTAAAAACAATTAAATTTGAAGAAGGAAAGTTTAAAGAAACGATACAAAAGGGTTATGAAAAATATTTAAAGACAAGAAAACAGGTACACGGAGAAAACATAAATAATAAACCTATAACTCTTATGGATATGGCAGTGATAACAGCAAAAAAAATGAGAAAAGAAGGGAAGTTAGACGATGTAGAAATTTCAGAAGAAATAAATGCCTGTTCAGTATTTATAGATGTAGACGTTAAAAAAGGTGAAGAAATAAAAACGGAGAAGTATTTATTAATGTTTAAAAACGAAACTCATAACCACCCTACAGAAATAGAGCCGTTTGGTGGAGCGTCAACGTGTATAGGAGGGGCAATAAGAGACCCATTATCAGGAAGAAGTTACGTATATCAAGGAATAAGAATTACAGGGGGAAGTAACCCGTTAGAAAGTGTAGAGGAAACATTAGAAGGAAAGTTATCACAAAAAAAATAACGACAGAGGCGGGAAATGGGTATTCATCATATGGAAATCAAATAGGTGTAGCGACATCCCACGTAACAGAAATATACAACGATGGATATAAAGCGAAAAGAATGGAAGTAGGAGCAGTAGTAGGAGCAGTACCGTTTAAAAATATAAAGAGGGAAAAACCAAAGGCAAATGATCGAGTTATATTATTAGGAGGTAAGACAGGGCGAGATGGATGTGGAGGGGCAACAGGTTCATCAAAAGAGCATGATGAAAAATCAATAAATACATGTTATGCAGAAGTGCAAAAGGGAAATGCTCCAGAAGAAAGGAAAATACAAAGGTTATTTAGAAATCCAGAAGTAACGAAATTAATAAAAAAATGTAACGACTTCGGAGCAGGAGGAGTATCAGTAGCAATAGGTGAGTTGTCAGATGGAGTTATTATAGATTTAGATAAAGTTCATGTTAAATATGATGGATTAAATGGAACAGAACTTGCAATATCAGAATCGCAGGAAAGAATGGCAATAGTAGTAGATGAAAAAGATGTAGAAGAAATAGTAAAGTTAATAGAGGAAGAAAATATACAATGTAGAGAAGTAGGTATAGTAACAGAAGAAAAAAGGTTAGTAATGAAGTGGCAAGGTGATGAAATAGTAAATATAAGCCGTGAGTTTTTAGATACGAATGGGGTGAGGAGAAATATAAATATAAAAGTAGTATCAGAGGATAAAAATAACCCGTTTAAAAAAGTAGATGTAAAAGGCGAAGGATTAGAAGAAAAAATATTAAATAAAATGGGTGAATTAAATATAGCATCACAAAAAGGGTTAGTAGAAAAATTTGATTCAACAATAGGAGGGGGAACGGTATTAATGCCGTTTGGTGGTAAATATCAGTTAACGCCAACAGAAGTATCAATACATAAAATACCGTTATTAGAAGGCGAGACAGATACATCATCAGCAATAACATGGGGATACAATCCAAAAATAACAACATGGTCACCGTATCATGGAGGGGCATATGCTGTTATAGAATCGATGTGTAAGTTAGTAAGTACAGGATGTGACTATAAAAACATAAGACTATCATTTCAAGAATATTTTGAGAAATTAGGAGAAGATGGAGAAAAATGGGGAAAACCATTTTCGGCATTGTTAGGAACACAAGAAGTAATGGATTATTTTGAAATACCAGCGATAGGTGGAAAAGATAGTATGAGTGGAAGTTTTAAAGAACTAAATGTACCACCAACATTAATATCGTTTGGGGTAACAAAAGTATTAGCATCAAAAGTAATTACACCAGAGTTAAAAGAAAGAGGAAACAATATATATTTAATAAAACATAATGCTAAAGAAAATTTCATGCCAAACTTAGAACAGTTGAAAAATAATTTTGAACTTATAAAAAAAGGAATAGAAAATAATGAAATAATATCAGCGATGACGGTAAGAGAAGGTGGAGTAATAGAAAGTATTTGTAAAATGAGCTTTGGCAATAAAGTAGGAGTTAAAATAAATATAGAAGAAGAGGAATTATTTAAAATGGGGTATGGATCATTTGTAGTAGAAACAAAAAAAGAACTACAAAGTGAGGAATGTATTTTAATAGGAAGAACGATAGAAGAAGAAAAAATAATAGTAAATAATACGATTATAAAAATAGATGATCTGTTAAATAGTTGGAGAAAAACGTTAGAAGAAGTTTTCCCAGAGAATATAGAGAAACTAGAAGCAAATAAAAAACTAGAGGGAAGTAAAAAGAAAATAAGTTATAAAAAGGTTAAAGAAAAAGTAAATAACCCACGTGTATTTATACCAATTTTTCCAGGAACAAATTGTGAATATGATTCAATGAAAAAATTTAAAGAAGAAGGGGGCGAACCCTTTACAAAGGTGTTTAAAAATTTAACAATGAAGCATATAGAGAAATCAATAAAGGATATGGCGAAAAACATAGACAATTGTGAAATACTAATGTTAGCAGGTGGATTTTCAGCAGGAGATGAGCCAGAAGGTTCGGCAAAATTTATAACAGTAATTTTAAAAAATGAAGAAATAAAAGAAGCGATAGAAAGATTATTAAAAAGAGACGGGTTAATATTAGGTATATGTAATGGTTTCCAAGCACTTGTAAAATCGGGGCTATTACCAAACGGTATTATAGGAGACGTAGAAAAAGATTCGCCGACACTAACGTATAACAGCATTAATAGACATATTTCAAAAATGGTAACGACAAGAGTAGTAAACAATAATTCACCGTGGTACAAAAATATGGAGATAGGTGAAGAACATCAAGTTCCAATATCACATGGTGAGGGTAAATTTGTTATAAAAATGATAATTTAAATGATCCGTTACTTAATGATCATCATGCTGTTGCGTTAAAATTAGCTACTTATGATGAGTTAAAGGAAATTTATGAAATAACAGAAAAAATAAACAAGCTATTAATAAATGCATTTGATAAAGAAGGTATAGAGTTAGTTGATTTTAAAATAGAGTTTGGAAAAAATAGTGAAGGTGAAATAGTATTAGCAGATGAAATTTCACCAGATACATGTAGATTATGGGATAAAGAGACAGGTGAGAAGCTAGATAAAGATAGATTTAGAAGAAATTTAGGAAGTATAGAAGAGGCATACATTGAAATTTTAAAAAGGTTAGGCGATAAAAATGAGTAGAATATGTAGGACAAAAGACAAAGATAAGATGGAAGAAGAGTGCGGAGTTTTTGGAATACATTACAAAGAAAATAAAAAAGATATAAGCGGATTAATTTATTATGGATTATCGGCATTGCAACATAGAGGGCAAGATAGTGCAGGTATAAGTATAAGTAAAAAAAGTGAAATAAAAACGTATAAAGATTTAGGGTTAGTATCAGAAGTTTTTACAAGTGAGTTATTAAATAAAGAAGTAGGAAATATAGGAATAGGACATGTTAGGTATTCTACATTTGGAGAAGTTAACATTAAAAATGCACAACCGTTTCAAAAGGAATCAGACTTTGGAAATATGGCAATAGCACATAATGGAAATTTAATAAATGCATCAATAATAAAAGAGTTATTAGAAGATGTAGGAGGTAAATTTGAAACAACGACAGATTCAGAAGTTATAGCTAATATGATATGTAGGAAAAAAAATAAGAAAGATTTAAAAAAGGTGTTAGTAGATACGATATCAGCAATACAAGGTTCATTTGCGTTAGTGATAGTTATAGATAATAAGTTAATAGGTATAAGAGACCCCCTTGGTATAAGACCGTTATGTATGGGTAAGTTAGAAGATGGCGGAATAATATTAGCATCAGAATCATGTGCAATAGATGCGGTAGGTGGGACGTTAATTAGGAATATAAAAGCAGGAGAAATAATAATAATAGATGAAAATGGTATAGAAGAAATAAATTATAAAGAAAAATCACATAGGGCGTCATGTTCTTTTGAACATATATATTTTGCTAGAGAAGATTCAATAATAGATGAAATAGATGTATATAAAACGAGATATGAAACAGGTAAAAAACTATGGGAGCAAAAAAAGGTAGAAGCGGATATAGTTATAGGTGTACCAGATTCTGGTATACCATCAGCACAAGGATATTCAGTAGCATCAAACATTCCATTTGTAACAGGAATAATAAAAAATAAATATGTAGGAAGAACGTTCATACAGCCATCACAAGAATTAAGGGAAAAGGCGGTAAGTGTGAAGTTAAACCCTATAAAATCTATAATAGAAGGTATGAGAGTTGTAATAGTAGATGATTCGTTAGTAAGAGGGACAACGAGTAAAAAGCTAGTAAAAATGTTAAGAGAAGCAGGAGCAAAAGAAATACATTTTAGATTAGCAAGCCCTACAGTAAAGTACCCATGTTATTTTGGAGTTGATATAGCGTATAGAAAAGAGTTAATAGCATCTAGCAATACGGTAGAGCAGATAAGAGAATATATAGGAGTAGATACATTAGATTTTTTAAGTTTAGAGAATTTAACAGAAGTATTAGGAAGTAATGAGTTTTGTTTAGGATGCTTTAATGGTAAATATCCACTATCAACTACATCTACTATGTAAAAGGAGATTTTAAATGTCGACAATTTCGTATAAAGATTCAGGGGTAAATAAGGAAGAAGGATATAAAACAGTAGATTTAATAAAAGACGTAGTAAAAAAAACACACAATAAAAATGTACTTACAGGGCTTGGTAGTTTTGGAGCTATGTATGAATTAAGTAAAATGGAAAACCCAGTATTAGTATCAGGAACAGATGGAGTAGGTACAAAATTAGAAGTAGCATTCAAAACAAAAAAATACGATACAGTGGGAATAGATTGTGTAGCTATGTGTGTAAATGATATATTATGCCACGGTGCAAAACCGTTATTTTTCTTAGACTATATAGGTTGTGGAAAATTAGAAAGTGAAGTTGCGTCTAAATTAGTAGAAGGAATTGCTAAAGGTTGTGAGGAGACGGGGACGTCATTAGTCGGCGGTGAAACGGCAGAAATGCCAGGGTTTTATAAAGATGGAGATTATGACATAGCGGGGTTTGCTGTTGGTGTAGTAGAAAAAGAAAATATTATAAAGGGAGAAAACATAGAAGAAGGGGATAGTATAATAGCTATACCGTCATCAGGAGTACATAGCAATGGATTTTCATTAATTAGAAAAGTAGTAAAAGATTATGATGAGAAGTTTGAAGATTGGAGTATAAGTGATGAGTTATTAATTCCTACAAAATTGTATGTTAACACTATACTTAAAATGTTAGAACAACATAGAGTAAAAGGGTTAGCACATATAACAGGTGGTGGAATAATAGAAAATTTACCGCGAATAATACCAAAAGGGTTAGAAGCCAATGTGGAAAAAGGAAAAATTAAAGTGTTGCCTATATTTAAATATTTAAGTTCAAAAGGGATAGAGGAAGAAGAAATGTGGGGAACGTTTAATATGGGAGTAGGGTTTGTAGTAGTAGTAAGTAATGATAAAAAGGAAAGTGTAATAGAAACATTAGAAAAATTAGGCGAGAGTCCGTATGAGATAGGAGTTATTACTAGAGGGGTAAATGGAATATGTTTAAAATAGCTGTTTTAATTTCAGGGCAAGGTAGTAACTTAGAAGCGATAATGAACAGAAGTGATAGTAGTAAAATATATGAAGTTAAATATGTAATAGCAGATAGGGAATGTAAAGGAATTGAGCTAGCAAAAAAAAGGGATATAAAAACAAGAGTATATAATAGGAAGAAACTAGGTAAAAAAATATCAAAAGAGATAGATATGTACTTAAAAGATGATATAGATTTAATAGTGTTAGCAGGGTACTTATCTATATTGGATGAGGAGTTTATAAATAGAAGGAAAGGAAAAATAATAAATATACATCCAGCTATTAGTGAGAAGTATGGCGGTAAAGGTATGTATGGTGACGTTGTACATAAACATGTATTGAAAAATAAAGAAAAACAATCAGGGTGTACGGTACATTTTGTAGATAGTGGAGTAGATACAGGTGAAATAATAAGTAAAAGCATAGTGAAAGTTATGGAAGATGATACAGTAGAGAGCCTAAAAAAAAGAATATTAATAGAGGAACATAAGTTGTTACCAGATACTATAGAAAAAATTTTAATTAACCAGTATAGGAGATAAATTATGAAAAGAGCGTTAATATCTGTATATGACAAAAAAGGGATTATAGAGTTTACGAAATTTTTAGTTAAAGAAGGTGTAGAAATAATTTCAACAGGTGGTACATATAAACATTTAAAAGATAATGGTATAGCGGTAACAAAAGTAAGTGACATAACAAAAGAAGAAGAAATATTAGGTGGTAGAGTAAAAACATTGCACCCTATTATACATGGTGGGATATTAGCAATTAGAAGTGATGATGAGCATATGAAAACATTAGAGAAAAAAGAAATTAAGCCTATAGATATAATTGTAGTTAATTTATATCCATTTTTTGAAGAAGTAAATAACGATATAACATTTGATAGTAAAGTTGAGTTTATAGATATTGGAGGACCTACAATGTTAAGGTCAGCAGGTAAATCTTTTAAAGATGTTGTAGTTATATCAGACGTTGAAGATTATAAATTAGTAAAAGATGAAATGGAGTTAGGAGAAGTTAAATTTGAAACTAGAAAAAAATTAGCAGGTAAAGTATTTAATTTAACGGCATCATATGATGCATGTATATCAAATTTCTTACTAGAAGGGGAAATGGGTAAATATTTAAATGCGTCGTACGTTAAAAAAATGGATTTAAGGTACGGAGAAAACCCGCATCAAAAATCAGCATATTACGTATCAACATCAGAAAAAGGTGCTATGAAAGATTTTGAGCAATTAAACGGTAAGCAATTATCATTTAATAATATTAGAGATATGGATGTAGCATGGAAAATAGTAAGTGAGTTTAATGAAAAAGAACAATATGTATGCTGTGGTTTAAAACATTCTACACCGTGTGGTGTAGCAATAGGAGAGACAGTAGTAGAAAGTTATTTAAAAGCTTACGAATGTGATCCAATGTCAATATTCGGAGGAATAGTTGCATTTAACGGAGAAGTGGATAAAGATACAGCGTTAGAAGTTGTAAAAATATTTTTGGAAATAGTAATAGCACCATCATTTACAGATGAAGCGATAGAAGTACTAAAAGGTAAGAAAAATTTAAGAATAATAAAAACATATGTTAAACCTAATGATAAAGAGGAATATATAAAAGTAGACGGTGGAATATTAGTGCAAGAAAGAGATAATACTTTTTCAAATGAATTTAATGTTGTAACAAAAAGAAAACCAACAAAAGAGGAAGAGAAAGACTTAATATTTGGGATGAAAGTAGTAAAATATGTAAAATCAAATGGGATAGTAGTAGTAAAAGATGGAATGGCAAAAGGTATAGGAACGGGAGAGACAAATAGAATATGGGCAACAGAACAAGCGATTAAAAGAGCAGGTGATGGAGTAGTATTGGCATCGGATGCATTTTTACCATTTAGAGATGTTGTAGATATGTGTGGAAAAAATAATATCGTATCAATAATACAACCAGGTGGATCGGTAAAAGATGAAGAGTCTATAAAAGCTTGTGATGAACAAAATATATCAATGGTATTAACAGGAGTTAGACACTTTAAACATTAGTTAATAATAGGAGAAGTATATATGAAAATTTTAATAATAGGTGAAGGTGGACGTGAACATGCAATAGCATGGAAGTTTTCAAAAAATAAAAAAGTTTCTAAAATATACGTATCAAAAGGTAATGCAGGTATAGAAAAAATAAAAATATGCGAAAATGTAAAACTAGAATCTATAGAAGAAATAATATTATTTGCAAAAAATAAAAATGTAGATTTAGCAATAGTAGGTTCAGAAGAAATGTTAGTTAATGGAATAGTAGATGAATTTGAAAAAAATGGTTTGAAAATATTTGGTGCGAATAAAAAAACGGCAAAATTAGAAGGTAGTAAAATATATTCTAAACAGTTTATGAAAAAATATAATATAAAAACAGCTAAATATGAAGAATTTATAAATTGTGAAAAAGCTATAAAATATTTAGAGTTAGAAAAATATCCAATAGTAATAAAGGCAGATGGGCTAGCTGGTGGAAAAGGTGTAGTAATAGCTAAAAATAAAGAAGAAGCTGTAATAGAAATAAAAGAGATGTTACTAAATAATAAATTCAAAGAAGCAGGAAAGAAAATAATTATCGAGGAGTTTATAGAAGGGGTAGAAGTTTCTATATTATCTGTAATAGATGGAAATAATATAATCCCTTTTATATCAGCAAAAGACCATAAAAAAATTGGTGAAGGTGAAACGGGATTAAACACAGGAGGTATGGGGGTAATAGTTCCAAACCCATACGTAACACCAACAATAATGGAAGATTTTAAGAAAAATATAATTGATAAAACTTTAGTAGGTTTAAAAAAAGAAGATATGTTATTTAAAGGAGTTGTATTTTTTGGAGCTATAATAAATGAAAAAGGAATTTATTTATTAGAATATAATGTAAGATTAGGAGATCCAGAAACACAATGTATTTTACCGATAATGGAAAGTGATTTTTTAGAAATCATTGAAAAAGCTATGGAAGGCAATTTAAAAGAAGAACATATTAAATGGCAGAAAAAACATGCATGTTGCGTTACAGCAGTGAGTAAAGGATACCCAGAAAAATATGAAGTAGGGTATGAAATAAAAGGATTAGAAAACATAGACGATGAAAATATATTTTTTGCAGGGTGTACAAAATCAAAAGATGGAAAAATAATTACAAATGGTGGACGTGTACTAAATATTATAGGTAAAGGGGACACTAAAGAAGAAGCTATAAAAAATAGTTATGAAATAATAAAGAAGATAGAATTTAAAAATATGTATTATAGAAAAGATATAGGTAAGTAAAATAAGCAATAAAAAAACTATGGTTACGAGCCGTAGTTTTTTTATTGCTTACTACTATGCATTTTAATAAAAGTTATACAAAGGTAAATATAGAAATATACAAATCGTTAAATATCTGCTAAAATAATACAAAAAGGGACACTAAAACATTTAAGGGAGGTGAACTAATGAGTTATTTCTATGAAACGGTACAAAGTAATGAAAACATACCAATTAAAATATTTACCCACGAATTAGAATATTCACCGTATCATTGGCATAGAGAAATAGAAATTTTATTTGTTTTAAATGGAGAAGTAGATATAAAAATAGGTAATGACAAATATACTGTATTAGAAAACGAAATATTTATAATAAACCCAAATGAAATACATTTTATATCATCAAAGGCAACGGATAATAAAGCAAAAATTTTAGTGTTGCAATTTAGTGCAAATGTTTTTAAAAAATATAATTTAGATATATCAGACATGTTTTTTAGAATTGAAAGTAAAAAGAATGAAAAAAATAAAGAAATGTTTTATAATATGAAATCTATATTAGCTAACATAATGAATGTCGTAATAAACAATGAAACTTTGTTACGATTAAAGGTTGAAAAATTATTAATTGAATTGATCATAATAATGATTAATAATTTTAACGTAGAGGGGGCGGGAAATAAAGATATAGCATTTCATTATGATGAACGTATTAATAAAATACTAAAATTTATAGATGATAAAAGCAATGAGCAAAGTTTAAGTATAAATAAAATTGCTAATGAATTTTATTTAACGCCAGAATACTTATCAAAATATTTCAAAAAAAATGTTGGAATTTCATTAAAGAAGTTTATAAATGTAATTAGATTAAATAAATCTTTATATGACTTAAAGTTGAATAATGAAAATATATCGGATATAGCATATAAGTTTGGGTTTCCAGATACAAAAGCTTATTATAGAGTGTTTAAGGAGAATATTGGAACAACACCAATACAATATAGAAAAACATATAAAATAGAAGTAGAAAATAAAAATAAATTAAGTTATTTGAATGTGAATAGTGAAACGTCCTTATCATCGTTATTTAAATATTTAAAATACAATACAAATGATACAGAAACATATTCACCAATTTACGATACAGTTGTAATAGATGGAAAAGTAAAAGGTGAGTTTAGAGAAAACAATTATGCAAATTTAACTACTTTTGGATATGCACCACATGGGTTAAGAAGTGATTTTGAAAGCCAGCTAAAGGAAGCACAAAGATGTATAAAATTTAAACATATACGATTTCATGGTATTTTTTCTGATGAAATACTTATTTATAATGAAGATAATGAAGGGGAAGTGTATTATAACTTTAATCACTTAGATGCTCTTTTAGATATAATATTGAAAAATGAATTAACTCCATTTATAGAATTGGGGTTTATGCCAACACAATTAAGATCAAATGAAGAAACGGTTTTTTTATGGAAAGCAAATATAAGCCCACCTAAAAAAGTTGAAAAGTGGAAAAATTTAATTGAAGAATTTTTAAAACATCTAATAAATAGGTATGGAATAGATAACATAAGAAAATGGCATTTTGAGTTTTGGAATGAACCAGAGTTTGGTGGGCTTTTTTGGTCATCAGATAAAAAAACTTTTTTTAATTTTTTCTTAGAGACGTATAAAAGTGTTAAGAGCATTGATAAGGAAATAAAAATAGGCGGATTTGGAACTGTAAATCTAGAAAATTCTAAATCATGGTTAAATAGTTTTGAAAAGTTTTGTATTAAGAAAAAAATTAAATTAGATTTTTATAGTTTTCATATATATTTAACGACTATAAGTAACAAAGATGATAATTTATTAGATTCAAAATTAACGATAGACAAAATAAGAAAAATGGAATTATCAAAGATAGGTGATATAAAATTAGGTAATAGCGAATATTTAAAAGAGTCCACTAATAAAATTTTAAAAAATGTAGAAAATGATATATTTAGTTCAAATTATTGGATTACAGAATGGAATGCTAGTACCAATAGTAGAGATCTAACACATGATACATGTTTTATGGCATCGTTTATAGTAAAAAACACACTTAGCATTAGTGATAAAGTAAGTGGTATGGGGTATTGGAGTTTATCAGACATATTTGAAGAACAAAGATTAGAACAACCGCTATTTCATGGTGGATTTGGATTAATTACATATAACGGTTTAAAAAAACCAAGCTTCCATGCGTTTTATTTCATGAAAAAATTATTTGAAGAAATAATATACATATCAGATAGTGCGATAGTGACGAAAAACAATGAAGATTATGGAGTAATAATATTTAATTATATACACTACAACGAATTATATAAAAAAAATGATCATTCACAAATAAGCCAAAAAATTAGATATAACGTATTTGAAAACAATAATAAAAAAGAAATATCGTTAATATTAGAAAATATAGAAGGAGATTATTTAGTAGAAGAAGAATGGGTTAACCGTAAAAATGGTTCTGTATATGATGCGTGGTTAGAAATAGGTGCACCAGAAAAACTAACTAAAGAAGCGTATACAAAATTAAAAGCTAATAGTGAAGTTGGTTACAAAACATATGGCATTAACATTAAAGGTGATTTTAAAATAAATTTACGGTTATTGCCTCATGAGGTTAGGTACATATCAATAAAGAAAAAATACTAAAACAAACCTAATATTATATTGGGTTTATTTTTTTGTGCAAAAATCCATACAAAGTACCGAAAATAATAAAGATATAAGAAATGTGTACCAGAAATAGAAAGAAAAGATAATTTTCGGTATAAATTTAGATGAAAATGGAATGATATTAATAAAAATAGCGTATATAATTACTATACAATGATATGAAAGGAGGGAAATATGAAATTAATAATATTCGATTTAGATGGAGTTATAGTTTCGACAGATAAATATCATTATTTAGCTTGGAAAAAAATTTCTACAAATAATGAGATGGAATTTGATGAAAAACTTAACAATGAATTAAGAGGTGTAAGTAGAGTTGAAAGTTTAAAAATAATTTTAAACTTTAATAATAAAGTTATTGATGACGTTAAGTTTAATGAATTATTAGAAGAAAAAAATGATATCTACAAAAGCTCATTAAGTTCATTAAGTGAAAAAGATATATTAGAAGGAGTAATTCCATTAATAAAGTCGTTAAAAGATAACGGGATTAAAATTGCAATAGGTTCATCTAGTAAAAATGCTAAGACGATTCTTAAGCAGGTAAAACTTATTGATGAGTTTGATGCGATAGTAGATGGAAACGACATAAAAAATAGCAAACCAGATCCAGAAGTATTTATTAAATGTTGCGAGAAATTAAGTATAAGTAATTTAGATAGTTATGTTTTTGAAGATGCAGAAGCGGGAGTAGAAGCAGGACTAAGAGGAAATATGAAAACTATAGGCGTTGGAAAAGAAAAATTAAAAAAAGCACATATACATTTTGAAAGTTTAAATAATATAACATACGACACATTAAAAAATTTAAAAATATAAAGGAGATAATAATGAATAATATTGATTTAAAAGGAATGCCATTTAATTTAAATGATGAGGAAATAAAATGGGTAAATGAAACAAAAAATAATATGAGTATTGAAGAAAAAATAGGACAATTATTTTTCTTAATAGGATTTACAACAGAAAAAGAAGTTTTAAAATCAGTAGTGAACAATATTAGACCAGGCGGAATGATGTATAGAAAAACGGGACAAAAAAATGTAGTAGAAGCACATAAAACTTTACAAAGTGCATCAAAAATTCCGATGCTTTTAGCCGCTAATATAGAGGCAGGAGGTAATGGACTTATAGAAGAAGGAACATTTTATGGTCATCAAATGTTAGTAGGAGCTACAAAAGATGAAGAATATGCATATAAGCTAGGGCTAATATCAGGAAGAGAAGCAGGATCTGTAGGTGGTAATATGGCGTTTGCTCCAATTCTTGATATAAATAAAAACTTTAGAAATCCAATTACAAATGTAAGATCTTTTGGAGATGATAAAGAAACGATAGCAAAAATGAGTTCGGCATATGTTAGAGGTGCACAAGATGCAGGAATTAGTGTAACTATAAAACATTTCCCAGGTGATGGGATGGACGGTAGAGATCAACATTTAGTAACTACACATAATACATGTGAAGTTGATGAATGGAGAGAAAGTTTTGGAATGATATATGAAAAAAGTATAAAAGATGGTGCAAGAGGATTAATGGTAGGACATATATCATTGCCAGCGTATATGGATAAGTATGCAAGTGATAAACCAGAATTAAAATACTATCCAGCAACATTAAACCCAGTATTATTAAATAAACTTTTAAGAGAAGAGTTAGGGTATAACGGTTTAACAATGACAGATGCAACATTAATGACAGGATTTGGACAAATGGGTAAAAGAAAAGATTTAGTACCGGAAAGTATAGCGGCAGGTTGTGATATGTTTTTATTTACAAGAATGCCAGAAGACGATTATAAGTTTATGATGGACGGATATAAAAATGGAGTAATTACAGATGAGAGGTTAGATGAAGCGTTAACAAGAATATTAGCAATGAAAGCATCGTTAAAAATGAACGGTAAAACAGTAGATGAGTTAGTGCCAGATAACTTTGATAAAATAAATAAAGAAGAACATGATAGATGGACAAAAGAATTAGCTTATAAAGGAGTAACATTAGTTAAAAATGATGAAAATTTATTACCACTTGATAATAAAAAATACAAAAAAATAGGAATAATGTATAACGGAAATGAATCTTTAGAAAAAGCAGTATTCGGAGAAGAAGAAAAAGGATTAAAAGTATATGAGAAGATGGTAAATGCATTAAACAAGCAAGGGTTTGAAG
Source organism: uncultured Clostridia bacterium (assembly GCA_947313885.1). Lineage (GTDB taxonomy): Bacteria > Bacillota > Clostridia > Lachnospirales > CAMZNU01 > CAMZNU01. The sequence goes on from CAMZNU010000002.1 coordinate 14,633, forward strand.
CTTTTTACTATGACTTTGGTAACATTATGAACGTGTTACAAGACATGCAAAAACCATTAGACGAGTGGACAAGTCAATTTGATGCAATCATATATTTAACAAAAAAAGAAGTTATGTCAAATCAAACTAGCTTACAATTAAATTATAAAGCTATGGGATTTGATGCACCATGGTTTGTAAAAGAAGTACCAACAATATTAGTATCTTTAGCAAATCCTTATCAAACTTATGACTTACCTATGATAAATACAGTTATAAATGCATATTCAGCTACAGAACATATTTTTGATGCTATAGCAGAAAAAATAGCAGGTAAAAGTAAATTTGAAGGTATATCACCAGTACAATTAGACTTTAAAGAAATACCAATTATTTTATAGAGCTAAAATAGGAGAATTTTATGAAAGCTATAATGATTATGTTCGATACACTTAGTAGAAGATATTTACCTAACTATGGAAATGATTGGGTTAAAATGCCAAACTTTGAGCGTTTAGGTGAAAAAACAGTAACTATGGACAATTTTTATGTAGGAAGTTTACCATGTATGCCAGCTAGACGTGAGTTACATACAGGGCGTGTAAACTTTTTACATAGAGGTTGGTCGCCTCTTGAACCATTTGACGATTCAATGCCAGAAATATTAAAAAATAATAATGTATATACACACCTTATTACAGACCATCAACATTATTGGGAAGATGGGGGAGCTACGTATCATAATAGATATAATTCTTATGAGTTTATAAGAGGGCAAGAAGGTGATTTATGGAAAGGTGTTGTAAAAGATCCAGAAGATATGCCAGAGCATATTAATCATATGCTAGGATTTATGAAAGAAATTAGAAGACATGATTTTATAAATCGCAAATATATGATAGAAGATGAGGATTATCCGCAAGCACAATGTTTTAATAAAGGTCTTGAATTTTTAGAAAAAAATAAAGATGCTGATAATTGGTTTTTACAAATAGAATCTTTTGATCCTCATGAACCATTTTGTGTACCAGATAGATTTAAGGAAATGTATAAAGATGAATTTGAAGGTGAATTTGATTGGCCAGGGTATGGAAATAGTGGTAGTGATTCAGAGGAAAAAATAAAACATGGAAGACATATGTATGCAGCACTTATGAGTATGTGCGATGAATATTTAGGTAAAGTTATAGACTTTATGGATGATAATAATATGTGGGATGATACTATGCTTATTGTCAATACAGACCATGGTTTTTTAATGGGAGAAAAAGAGTGGTGGGGTAAAAATATTATGCCAAATTACAATGAAGTAGCGCATACACCATTTTTCATATGGGATCCTAGAACTAAAATTAAAAACGAAAGAAGACAATCGTTAAGCCAAACGATAGATATAGCACCGACTATCCTTGATTATTTCGAACAAGAAATACCAAAAGATATGGAAGGTAAAACATTAAAAGATGTAGTAAAGACAGATAGTAAAATAAGGGATTACGGATTGTACGGTATATTTGGTGGACATGTAAATATTACAGATGGAAAATATACGTATATGAGGTCTTGCGACACATTTGGTAATGGTGATATTTTTGAATATACACTAATGCCTATGGATATGCGAGGAATGAAAAGCACAAAAATATTAGAAAAAGCACAACTTAGCAAACCATTCAATTTCACAAAAGGCGTACCACTGTTAAAAATGAAACCTAGTATGGCTATGATAAATCCTTATTTAACTGGTCATATGTTATTTGATTTAAAAAATGATCCATATCAACAAAATGCTATAGATAATTTTGAAATAGAAAGTGAGATGTGTAAAGCAATAGTTGAATTAATGGTTAAAAATGATGCACCAAAAGAGCAATTTGAAAGAATAGGTTTATCATCAAGTAAAGAAATAACAGCAGAACAATTAAAAGAAAATAAAATAAGAAGAGAAGAAGATGAAAATAGATTATTTGAAATGTTAGGAATGGAAATAGAAGATGATGCTAAAAATCCATTTTTAAGCTTAGCTAGTAACGTGCCAAAAGATTTTTTAGGAAACTTTATAGGTGGATTTAAAAAAATATTAGAACAAAAAAATGTAGATGTTGTAACTATTAATGAAGTTGTTGAATTTATGAAACTACAAATGCCACCGCAATTTGCATCATTTGCAGGTATGTTAATTAAATCATCATCAAGACGAAAATAGGGGGATACATATGGAATCTAATAAAGGCAAAATGCCATTAAAAAACATAATGGGATACGGTGTAGCATCAATAGGATTTAACTTTGTATATTTATTATCAGCACAATTTTTAAATATTTATTATACGAATGTTTTAGGAATTTCCCTAGCGAGTGTTGGGGTTATAATGTTAATAGCAAGATTATGGGATGGGGTTAATGATCCTATAATGGGAAGTATAGTAGATAGAACCAATACAAAACAAGGTAAATATAGACCATATTTAATATGGGGAATACTTCCATTAGCAAGTACTACAGCACTGTTATATTACTATCCAAGTGCATTAGGTGAAAATAATAAAGTAATATATGCAGGAGTTACGTATATATTATTTGGTATGGCATATACTTTTGCAAACATACCATACTTAGCTATGCAATCTACACTTTCTTATGATAGTGACGAGAGAACGAAAATAATAACTATAAAAAATGTATTTACATTAGTGGGAATATTGTTTATGACTATAATTATTCCTAAGATAGCATTTGATAGCACAGGACCAACAGCATCAGGTTTTTTAAAAGGTGGTCTTATAGGTGCTGTTATAGTTATAATAACAATGCCAATTAGTTATTTATCTACATCTAAATTTAAATTTAATGATGACATTAAAGAAAAAAAAGAGAAAATAACATTTGCAGATATGAAAGAAGCTTTATTATCAAATAAACCATTAATGCAAATAGCAGGTACATTATTTATAATATCTATAGGTGGAACGTTAGTGGGAGGTGGTAACTACTACTTTATAAACGTAATAGACCGTAGTGATTTAGTGGGGTTATTTGCACTATCAACTATGATGCCTATGATGGTTGGAATGGCTCTTATGCCAATAGCTATGAAGTTTGAGAAAAAGAATGTAATGGGATATGGAATGATAATGTATGGAGTAGTTTCGTTTATAATGTTTTTTGTACCACAGGAAAACCCAATGTTGTTTATTATATTAAATGGAGTTAGAGGATTAGGATTTGGAACAGCGATGATATTAATATGGTCAATGATAGCAGATACGGTAGACTATGCGAAATTAAAAACGGGTAAACAACAAGGTGGTATAGTGTTTTCAACATCAACATTTATGCAAAAGTCAGCAGGTGGGTTAGGTATTGCACTTATGAATTTTTTAATGATTAAAGTAGGTCTTGATGCCACATCTAATGTACAATCAGCTAGTACGGCTAAAGGGTTAATATTTATAATAGCAGTATTACCAGGTATACTATATTTAATTAATGGTATATATCTAATATTAAAATATCCATTAAATAAATCATACATGAAAGAAATACAAGAAAAATTAGGTAGATAATAAGAGGAGAAAAAATTGAAAAATATAAATTTTTTAATAAAACCATCATCTAGTAAATGTAACTTAAAATGTAAATATTGTTTTTATAATGACATAGCACAAAATAGAGATGTAGCAGATTACGGATTTATGAAAATTGAAACGGCTAAAAATATTATAGAAAAAGCATATAAATTTTCAAATGGCGGTTATGTAACATTTGCATTTCAGGGAGGCGAACCTACATTAATAGGTATCGAGTTTTATGAAAAATTTGTAGAAATGACAATAAGTAAATTTGGAAGCCTAAAGAATATAGCTTTTGCGTTACAAACAAATGGAATTATTATTAATGATGAATGGGGAAAATTTTTTAAAGAAAACAATTTCTTAGTAGGAATATCTATAGATGGAACAAAAGATATACATAACTTAAACAGAATTGACTTTAGTAATGAAGGGACTTACAAAGAAGCATTAAGAGGTGTTAAAATATTAGAAAAATATGAAGTGGACTTTAATATTTTAACTGTAGTGCATAAAGTTGTGTCAAAGAAAATAAATAAAATATATCGAGAATATAGAAAAAATAACTTTACTCATTTGCAGTTTATACCGTGTATAGACATAAATGAAAAAAGTGATCCGAATAATTTTTTATTAACAAATGAACAACATTTATTATTTTTAAAATCACTATTTGATTTATGGTATACAGATTATATGAATGGTAATAAAGTTAACATCAGATATTTTGATAATATATTAGGAATATTTTTAGGATATTTACCAGAAAGTTGTACTACAATGGGAATATGCTCTATGCAACATGCAATAGAAGGAGATGGATCAGTATACCCATGTGATTTTTACGTAACAGATGAATACAAAATAGGGGACATAAATAGAGATGACATAGAAGACATGCAAAAAAATAATATTACTAGTGATTTTATTAAGGAATCTTATGTTCTAAATAATGATTGCAAAAGATGTGAATTTTTACAACTGTGCAGAGGTGGCTGTAAAAAGTTCAGAAATGATAAAAAAAATTATTACTGTAATACGTATAAAGAATTTTTTAAATATTCGCATGAAAGATTTAATAAGTTAGCTACAAAAATAAAAATGGATACTTTTATAAAATAAGATAAAAGCTAAATCGCAGTTTAAACAGGTATTAAGGTCAAGGTAAAAAAATATGAAGAGAGAAGCTGATTTCTGTAGTTTACAGGAGTCGGCTTCTTTAAATTACATTGGTATACTTGTGTTCATAATAGCCAACCCCATTTTCCTATATACTTTTTTCCATCGCTATGTATTACTCGCTATTTTCCAAACCCACCGTTTCAATGCGTAACTATCTTCAAATATAAGCGTAGATTCCTTTCTATTTTACTATCTGCCATAAAATGTAACTGGATACGTTATTGCGTTAGAGTAATTTTTTTAACGAATTTATTTGTTCTTAAATTTTCAACTTCATTTTTGGTAAATGATAATTTACTAATGACCTTAACTCCGTATATATTATTGTATAAAGAAAAGTCTATATAATAGGCTTTTTTAGTGTACATTATGTAGGTTTTAGTTTAAATACAATAGAAGTTTTTTTATTTTACAATCTTCAAAATAAAAATATAGAAATAAAGTATTTAATTGTGTATAATTAGTAAAAAAAATAAGGAGGAATGCATGAATGACATAAAGAGTTTACTTGAAAAAGCTAAAAAAGTTAGTGGTAATAAAATAGCAGTAGCAGTAGCAGAAGATAAAGAAGTTTTAAAGAGTGTAGAGATGGGATATTTAGAAGGTATCTCAGAATATATTTTAGTAGGAGATGAAATAAAAATAAGAGATATAGCAAAAAAAAATAACATAGATATTAAAAATCATAAAATAATTGATTGTAAAGACAATATAGAAGCTTGCGAAATAGCGGTTAAGTTAGTAAAAAATAATGAAGCTAATGCGTTAATGAAAGGACTAATAGATACAAGTGTAATATTAAAGGCGTCATTGAATAAAGAATGGGGCTTAAGAACAGGTAATTTAATTAGTCATTTAGCAGTGTTTGAAATGGACACGTATAAAAAATTATTATTTGTTACAGATTGTGCAATAAATATAAATCCAGATTTAGAGGCTAAAAAAAGTATAGTTAAAAATTCTTTAAAGGCATTAAACAATTTAGGATTAAAAGAAATAAAAGTTGGAGTAATATGTGCTAAAGAAAAAATGAATCCCAAAATGCAATCTACAGTAGATGCAGTTGAGTTAGTAAAAGAGTTTTCTGATAAATGCATAATAGAAGGACCCGTTGCAATGGACGGTGCTATAAGTAAAAAAGCATCAGAAATAAAAGGTATAGATTCAAAAATAGCAGGTGCTGTAGATTTAGTAGTAATGGACAATATAGAGGCAGGAAATGTTTTATATAAAACATTAACATACTTATGTGAGGCGCAAAATGGCGGTGTAGTTCTTGGAACATTAAAACCAATTATATTAACTAGTAGAGCAGACAGTGCAAAATCAAAATTAATTTCGATGGCACTAGGTGTATTATCATAGGAGGAAAGATGAAAATTTTAGCTATCAATCCAGGATCAACGACGACAAAGATATCACTATATGAAAATGAAAAATGTATATTTGTAAAAAATATAGAACATTCATCAGAGTATTTAAGTAAATTTGATAAAATAATAGAACAAAAAAACTTTAGAATTGAAGAAGTTAAAAAAGCTATTAAAGAAAATGAAATTAGTATAGATGAGATAGATGTATTTGTCGGAAGAGGTGGGCTAGTTCGTCCTATAGCAAGTGGAACATATAAAATAAACGATGCATTAATAAAAGATTTAGAAGATGGATATATGGGAGAACATGCATCAAACTTAGGTGGGCTAATAGCTTATGAGCTTGGCAGTATAAATAATAAGAATAATTACATTGTAGACCCTGTAGTAGTAGATGAGTTAGATGACGTTGCTAGAATTACAGGCTTAAAAGGAATTGAGAGAAAATCTATTTTTCATGCATTAAATCAAAAAGCAGTAGCTAAAAGGTACGCAAAAGAAGTTAATAAACAATATAATGAATTAACATTAATCGTTGCACATATGGGTGGCGGTATATCTGTAGGGTTGCATAAAAATGGTAGAGTTATAGAAACAAATAATGCATTAGGAGGAGATGGACCGTTTTCACCAGAGAGGGCAGGAGTGCTACCAATGTTTGAATTTCTTAAATATGCAAAGAATATGCCAATAGACGAAATAAATAAATCAATTAAAGGTGCAGGAGGGCTAGTAGATTATTTTAAAACTAGTGACGTTAGAGAAGTTGAAAAGTTAAAACTAAAAGGTAATAAAGAAAGTGATATAGTTCTAGAAGCTATGGCATATAGCATAGCAAAGGAAATAGGAGCATTCGCAACAGTTGCATCAGGAAAAGTAGAGCAAATAATTTTAACAGGTGGAGTTGCATATAGTGAATATATAACATCATACATTGAAGAAAAAGTTGGATATATATGTGGAGTAACACGTTATCCAGGTGAGGATGAAATGGAAGCATTAACGTTAGGAGCATTACGAGTAGAGTTAGGAGAGGAAACAGTGAAAGAATATATAGTGAAGTAAGTTATATTTAAAAAAAATAGTAATACAATATAATAAAAGTATGAAGAGGTATAAGATGAATTTAATTAATTTAGTAAGAGGATTTTTAATGGCAGTAGCTGATAGTATGCCTGGGGTATCAGGTGGTACAATTGCGTTTATAATGGGTTTTTATGATAAATTAATTAAAAACATAGATACGATTATATATAGTAAAACTATTAGAGAAAAAAAAGAACCTATTACTTTTTTATTACAGCTAGGTGTTGGGTGGATAATAGGGTTAGTGTTATCAGTAAAATTAATAAGTAGTATTTTTGAAAATAATATATATTTAATAAGTTCGTTATTTATTGGATTTATAGTATTTTCAATTCCGTATTTAATTTTAGAAGAAGTGGAAGTTTTAAAAAAGAATAAAAAAGGAATTTTATTTACAGTAGTAGGGGCGATAGGTGTCTATTTAATATCATCACAAAGTGGTGAAGTAATAAATATTGGTGGTAGTTTAAATGAAACAAATTATATATATTTGTTTTTTAGTGGAGCGATAGCTATAAGTGCAATGATTCTACCAGGAATATCAGGCTCTACGTTGTTATTAATATTAGGCGTATATTCGCAAATTATATTTACGATTGACGAAGTAATAAGTTTTAACTTTGCAAATATAGATATATTAATTATATTTGCAATAGGGATATTTTTTGGAGCATTATTTAGTGTAAAAACGGTATCGTATTGTTTAAAAAAATATAGGAGCAGTATAATTTATTTAGTAATAGGACTAATGATAGGATCAATATATGCTATTACAGTAGGTCCAGCCACATTAGATACACCTGTGGATAAAATGGATTCAACTACATTTAATTTTATATTTTTTATAATAGGCGGTATGTGTATAACTTTATTGGAAAAAATGAATAGGAGAGAAAAGAGATGAAAAATTTTTTAGGTAGTATACAAGAGTTAGAGGTAGGTAATTTAGATGACGAGTTATTTTTAGAAACAAGTTATGAAATAGAGGATAGATCAACGGTACTTAATGGAGCTGAACCAGAAAACATATTATTCGCAAAAAAAGTGGTATGTAGTGTATGTGAGTTTGAATTTGGTAACATAATACAAAAAACAAAAAAAGCAAAATTAGTAGATATAGATGCAGACTTAAGACCTATATATGATGTAATTGATTCTGTAGCATATGATTTAATATCATGCCCTAAATGTGGTTACACGAGTTCATTATCAATGTTTAATAAAATAAGAGAAAAGGAAAAAAATAGATATTTAGAAAATACAGAAGGTAAATATGTACAGCCAGAAGAAGAAATAGAAGAAGAAATAGATGTTGATGTTGAAGTTGATGTTGATGTTGAAGTTGATGTTGAAGTTGAAGAAGAGAAAAAGCAAGAAAAAAAGTTAGCATACACATATAAGGAAGCTATAGATAGATACAAACTAGCTATATATTCAAATTATGCAAAAGGTGGTACAAGTGGAGAAAGAGCGTTTTATTTTATGAAGTTAGCATGGTTATATAGAAGTCTAGAGCGTAGAAGTGAAGAATATTTTTTATTAGACCAAGCATATGAAGGATTTTTAATTGCATTTAATGAAGAGAGCTTTCCTATAATGGGTAATGATGAACCAACATTTAAATTGGTGTTAGGCGAAATATCGAGAAGATTAAATAGAATAGATGATTCTAAAAGATGGATAGGTAGTTTACTAACGGATAGAAGTATAAACGAGAGAGTAAGAAAAAGAGCAGAAGATATAAAAGAAATATTAATGGTAGATGTAAAAAAGAAAAAATAAAATTAAAAGATAACTTATGTATTTAAATTGGAACCTATATAATGGACACTAAAAAGTCTATTTGATAGGTTCTTTTTTATACAATAGAACATAAGGAATTGAGGCATAAGTAAAGTATTATTTTAAATTATAGTAACTTTAGACGTTAATGGAATTTAAAGAAGCTAACTTCTGTAAATACAGAAATCAGCTTCTTATTTACATATTTTTCTCGTATCTTGATTCGGGAACCAGTTTATGCACATAGGTCGTCTTGCTTTAATTTTATTAATAGTATTACAATTGCCAATCTATTATTTCGGAATCAATAGAAGTTAAAAAAATATTAGTTAAATTAAAATGATTACAACCAAAAAAACTGTGTCTTGCGGAAAGGGGGCTAGGATGCGATGCAGTTAAAATTTTATGATGATTACTTATAAATTTTTCTTTTTTTTTTGCATTATTACCCCAAAGTAAAAAAACTAATGGTTTTTCGCGACAGCTTAGAGTTTTAATAACATGATCGGTAAAAGTCTCCCAACCAATACGACTATGAGAATTTGGATTACCAGCTTCAACAGTTAAAGATGTGTTCAAAAATAACACACCTTGGCTAGCTATTGGAGTTAAATCACCAGTATGAAAATTATCTACACATAAAGAATCTTTCAACTCTTTATAAATATTTCTAAGCGAAGGTGGTATTTTGCAACCATCATTGACAGAAAAAGCTAATCCATTAGCTTGGTTTTCGTTTATATATGGATCTTGACCTAATATAACGACTTTAACATCTTCAAAATCGGTTAAATTAAAAGCATTAAAAATTAAATTTTTAGGTGGATATATTTTTTTTGTATCGTATTGAACGTTTAAAAAAGATGTCATAGCCTTAAAATAATCCTTTGACATTTCAGTTTGCAGTTTATGTTTCCAAGTATCGTTAATATTCATAATACCTCCTATGTAAGTGATAGTAGTAATTATATCATAAAATAATATATATATTATTATTGATAAAATAAACAAAAAAATATATAATAATTGTAATTAAATTATATAGAAGGAGTTAAGAAATGAAAAAAATAAAATTGTATGGTTTTAACAATTTAACAAAAACCTTAAGCTTTAATATTTACGACGTATGCTATGCAAAAACAGAGGTAGAAAAAGAAGAATATATTAAATATATTGATGAACAATATAATTCAAATAGATTAACAAAAATTTTATATGATGTAACAGAAATTATAGGTGCATGTGTTTTAAATGTATCAAAACAAGACTATGAGCCACAAGGAGCTAGTGTAAACATATTAATAAGTGAAGAGATGATAGAAGAACATTTAATAGATGAGTCTTGCAATTTAGGGAAAAGTATAGAGAAAGATAGTTTAATGGGACACTTAGATAAAAGCCATTTAACAGTACATACATATCCAGAGTCGCACCCAGAACATAGCATTTCAACATTTCGAGTAGACATAGATGTATCTACCTGTGGTACTATTTCGCCATTAAAAGCACTTAACTATTTAATTAGTAGTTTTGATTCGGACATAATAACATTAGATTATAGAGTGCGAGGGTTTACGAGAGAGTTGGATAGTAAAAAATGTTTTATAGATCATAAAATAAATTCAATTCAAAATTATATAAATAAAGATAAGTTGTTAGAATACAACTCTATCGATGTAAATATATTTCAATCAAATATTTTCCATACAAAAATGATGAAGAGGAATTTAGAATTAGAAGATTATATATTTAACAAAAAGGTAAAAGATATAAATAAAGATAAGCAAAAAATAATATTAAATAAGTTAGAACGAGAAATGTTGGAGATATTTAATGGTAGCAATATTTATTAGAGGTTAATTATGGATATAGAAAGACAAAAGGAAACACCGCTAGTAGAGGCACTAAAAATATATAAGAAAAGCAGAATAGTATCTTTTGATGTTCCAGGTCATAAACAGGGTAAAAGTTTTAAAGGGTTAACAGATTTTTTTGGAGAGGATTGCATTAAAGTTGATGTTAACTCTATGAAACCTTTAGACAACTTAGCAAATCCTACGTCTGTAATTAAAAAAAGCGAGGAATTAATGGCAGAAGCATTTAATGTAAGTAAAGCTTTTTTTATGGTAGGTGGAACTACATCGTCAGTACAAGCTATGTTAATGTCAACATTAAAAGAAGGGGACAAAATAATATTACCAAGAAATGTACATAGATCCGCAATAAATGCCTTAATATTAATAGGTGCAATTCCAATATATATTAATCCAGGCGTAGAAAAAAATATAGGAATAGCATTAGGTATGAAAACAGAAGATATAATAGATGCTATGGATAATAATGAGGGGGTAAAATGTGTATTTGTAAACAACCCGACTTATTATGGAATATGTTCGGATTTAAAAACGATAATTGAAGAGGCACATAAAAGGGAAGTATTAGTTTTATGCGATGAAGCACATGGAACTCATTTTTATTTTAATGACAGGTTGCCAAAAGGTGGTATGGAGTTAGGTGCTGATATGGCTAGTGTTAGCATGCATAAAACAGGTGGGTCATTAACACAAAGCTCAGCATTATTAGTAAATGCTAAGAGGATAAATTCGAATTATGTAAGAACGGTGATAAATATAACGCAAACGACAAGTGCATCCTATTTATTAATGGCATCATTGGATATAGCAAGAAAAAATTTAAGTTTAGAAGGCGAAAAAACTTTTAATAAAGTGTTAGATTTATGCGATTATGCTAGAAAAGAAATAAATAAAATTGAAGGCTATTATGCATTTTCAAAAGAATTAATAAATAATAAAAATGTATTCGATTTTGATGAAACAAAGTTGTGTGTCAACACAAAAAATATAGGTCTTGCAGGAATTGAAGTATATGATTGTTTAAGAGATGATTATGAAATACAAATAGAGTTTGGAGATATAAGTAATATACTAGCAATAGTATCGGTAGGAGATAATGAGTTTACTATAGAGAGGTTAGTTGCGTCATTAGGAGAAATCAAAAGACGTAAAGAAAAAAAAGAACAAGGAGATTTTATTTTTGAGTATATAGAACCCGTTGTAGTAACGACACCTAAATATGCATTCTATGCAGAGCAAAAAACTGTTGAAATAAAAAAGTCAAAAGGGTTAGTAAGTGGGGAATTTATAATGGCATATCCACCAGGGATACCTATATTAGCACCAGGAGAAAGAATAACGGAAGAAGTATTAAACTACGTAGAATATGCAAAGAGAAAAGGAAGTTATTTATTAGGGACAGAAGATATAGAAGTTAATTATATAAAAGTATCGGAGGAATTATAATGGAGTTATGGTACACAGAGAATCATACAGACGAAGTAAAATTTTCTATTAAGGTTGAGGAACACTTATATAGCAATCAAAGTAAGTTTCAAAAAATAGATGTATTTAAATCAAATGAATTTGGAACATTTTTCACGTTAGATGGACTTATGATGGTTACAGAAAAAGATGAGTTTATATATCACGATATGATAGTACATACAGCGCTTGCAACAAACCCGAATATAAAAAAAGTTTTAGTAATAGGAGCGGGAGATGGAGGAACAATAAGAGAATTAACACGATACAAAACAATTGAAAAAATAGATTTAGTAGAAATCGATGAGGAAGTAGTAACAGTGTGCCAAAAGTTTTTACCACAAACATCAGAAAAATTAGAAGATGAAAGAGTTTCAATGTATTTTGAAGATGGTTTAAAATTTGTAAGAATGACAGAAAAAAAATATGATTTAATAATTGTAGATTCAACAGATCCATTTGGACCAGGTGAGGGGTTATTTACGGCGGAGTTTTATGGAAATTGTTATAAAGCGTTAAGCGGCGAGGGTATATTAATAAACCAACACGAATCACCGTATTATGATGAATTTGCAAATAATATGAAAAGAGCACATAAAAGAATAAAAGAAATATTTCCTATATGCAGTGTATATCAAGCGCATATACCAACGTATCCATCAGGACATTGGTTATTTGGGTTTGCATCAAAAAAACATGATCCAATTAAAGATTTAAAAAAAGAAGAGTGGAATAAGTTAGGTTTAAAGACAAAATATTATAATACAGATTTACATGTAGGATGTTTTGCACTACCAAACTATGTAAAGGAAATGTTAAACAATGTTTAAAAATAATAGATTAAATTTTATAGGATGCGACAATAAATTTGAAGAAAGTGATATAGTGCTATTTGGTGCGCCGTTTGATGGGACTACATCATTTAGACCAGGGGCAAGATTTGCAAGCAATGCAATACGAGTAGAATCAGAGGGGATAGAAACATACAGCCCATATCAAGAAAAAGATATAGAAAATAAAAAAATATATGATAATGGGGATTTAGAATTTCCATTTGGAAACGTACATAAAACGATGGATATAATATATAGAAGAACAAAACAAATTTTAGACTATGGTAAAATACCAGTAATGATAGGCGGGGAACATTTAGTATCATACGGTACAGTAAAAGCTATAAAAGAAAAATATGAAGACATATATATACTACATTTTGATGCTCATGCAGATTTAAGAGAAAATTATTTAGGTGAAGACTATTCCCATGCAACAGTGATGAGAAGAATATTTGACATAGTAGGAAAAAATAAAATATATCAGTTAGGGATAAGATCAGGAACAAAAGATGAATTTGATTTCGCTAAAAAAAATACGAATATGTGTAAATTCGATCTAGATAAAATAGATGAATATGTAGATAAATTAAAAGGGAAAAATGTTTATGTGACGATAGATTTAGATGTTTTAGATCCATCAATTTTTTCAGGAACAGGAACACCAGAAGCGGGTGGTGTTAATTTTAAAACACTTTTAGATGCGGTATTAAAACTTAAAAATATAAATATTGTTGGTGCGGACATAAATGAATTATCACCAATGTATGATAATAGTGGAGTGTCTACAGCAGTAGCTTGTAAAATTTTAAGAGAATTATTGTTAGTAGTCTAAAGACAGCTTATTGTTGAAAGTAAATAGTTGAAATATTAGACAAAAGTATAATCATAAAAAGATGCCTTAAATCATATATATACATATAACGATTTAAGGAGGTTTAATGTTGAAACCTTATATAGAAAAAAGAGCAGTAGATGTAGCGAAGTTTATTATTTCGGAAAAAGCTACAGTAAGAGAGTCGGCACGAAAATTTGGAATAAGTAAAAGTACTGTACATAAAGACGTAACAGAACGTTTAATAAAGATAAATCCAAACTTAGCAATGAATGCGAGAAAAGTTTTAGAAGTTAACAAATCAGAAAGACATATCAGAGGTGGCATAGCAACTAAAGAAAAATATTTAACCAATAAGATTTTAAAATAAAAAATAAAAACCTGTGGAATAGACTTTAAAGGTCGTCTAACTATGGGTTTTATTTTATGTATAGACAATAGTCTAAAGGTATATGAAAAATAAATTTGGAAAAGATAATATAAGAGAGAAATTTACATGAGTTATATAATTTAAAACTGTTAAAACAGAAACAGAAAAATCAAGCTTTCTATTTATAAAAATTAAACTTTTATAATATTATCACTATAAAAAACAAATAAAGAGTATTATAAATTTATTTTTTTTTGTATAATGATAGTTAAAATAAAACAAATACAAAATAAATAGGTGAAATATGAAAAAAGAAAAAATTAGGCATATAGCGATTATAATGGATGGTAATGGTAGGTGGGCGAAAAAAAGATTGTTGCCAAATAAGTTAGGTCATCGTGAGGGAGCAAAAGTTTTAAAAAAAATAACAGAGTATTGTGATGAAATAGGGTTACAATATTTAACAGTGTATGCATTTTCAACGGAAAATTGGAATAGAAGCGAAAAAGAGGTAGATGATTTAATGGCACTTCTAAGTGAATTTTTAGATGAGTACATAAGTAATAATGATAAAAATAACATTGTTATAAAAGTAATAGGCGATAAAAATAGATTAGAAAAAAGTATTGTAGAAAAAATATGTACTATCGAGAAGTTGAGTGAAAATAAAAAAGGGGTACAACTAAATCTGGCTATAAATTATGGAGGAAGGGATGAAATTGTAAGAAGTGTGAAAAAAATTTGCGAAGATGTATCGAGAGGCAAAGTAAGGGAACGGGAAATAACAGAAAAATTATTTAGTAGTTATTTAGATACAAAAGAAATAATAGATCCAGAAATTTTAATAAGAACTAGTGGAGAGAGTAGAGTTAGTAATTTTTTATTGTGGCAAATAGCATATACAGAAATATTTAATATTAAAAAACTATGGCCAGACTTTAACAAAAAGGATATAGATGAAGTGATAAAAGAGTTTAAAAATAGAAATCGAACATTCGGAGAGAGGTAACTATGAAAACAAGAATAGCAACAGGCATAATAGGTGTTCCAATTGTAATAGCATTATTATATTTAGGTGGTAATATATTGCTACTTTCCACATATGTAATATCAATAATTGGTCTTAATGAATTTTTTAACGCAACGTCTATAACGAATAGAAGAGGACCAATAATAATATATTTAGGGACTACGGTATATTATTTAAGCCTTTTTACATTAGAAAAAGAGATGATAACCCATACTAATTATAATTTATTTATGATAACGCTATTTATAATAATGTTAATTTATTTCGTAGCAAATCATGAGAAAATGAAACTATCTGATTTAGCAATTAGTATGTTTTCATTTATATATATACCGTTGGTATTTAGCTTAATATATTTAATTAGTGAAATAGATGTGCACAAAGAGTATATATGGTTAATATTTATACTAGCATTTGTTAGTGACACAGGTGCATATTTTACAGGTAAAGCTATAGGTAAGCGAAAATTATCACCTAAGTTGAGTCCAAACAAAACGATAGAAGGATCTATAGGTGGCATAGTAGCAACAGTAGTGAGTGTATATATATATATATTAATATTAAGTGGAGGCGGGATTACTCCAATGGCGTATAGCTTTCGTAAAAATATACTTATAATTTTAATAGGTAGTATAGGTGCAATAATATCACAATTAGGGGATCTAAGTTCATCAGCAATTAAAAGAGAGTACAATATAAAAGATTATGGAAAAATAATACCAGGACACGGTGGGATTTTAGATAGATTCGATAGTGTATTATTTACGACAATATATATATATATATTAGTGAACATTGTTTAAATAAGTATTTATAAAAGGTGTGTGTAATGTTAAAAATAACAATATTAGGATCAACAGGATCAATAGGACGACAAACATTGGAAGTAATAGATGGTCTAAAGAATATAGAAGTTGAAAGTTTAACAACAAATGTAAATATTGAGATTATGTTTAATCAAATAAAAAAATATAAACCATCAATAGTATGTGTAGTTAATGAAAAAAAGGGAGAAGAATTAAAAACCGAACTAAAGGAAAAAGGAATTGACGTAGAAGTTATAGTTGGAGTGAATGGGTTAGTGAAAGTAGCCACACTAGATAAAATAACATTAGTTGTAAATGCAGTAGTTGGTAATGTTGGATTGATACCGACGTTAGAAGGTATTAGAAATAAAAAAAATATTGCATTAGCAAATAAAGAAACTTTGGTGACGGCAGGAAAAATAGTAATGGAAGAGGCTAAAAAAAATAAAGTATCAATTATGCCAATAGATAGTGAGCATTGTGCTATATATCAATGTTTAGAAGGTAATAAAAAAAGAGAAGTAGAAAAAATAATATTAACAGCGTCGGGTGGAGCATTTAGAGATAAAACTATAAAAGAGTTAGAAGATGTTACATTAGATGAGGCGTTAACACATCCGAATTGGTCGATGGGTAAAAAAATAACTATTGATTCAGCAACTTTGGTGAATAAAGGGTTAGAAGTTATAGAAGCGAAATGGTTGTTTGATATAGATTTTAAAAATATAGAAGTAGTAATCCATAGACAAAGTATAATACATTCTATGGTTGAGTATGTAGATGGAAGTATAATAGCACAATTAGGAACATCAGATATGAGAACACCGATACAATATTGTTTAACGTATCCTAAAAGAGTTAAAAACAAGTTTAAAAAATTTAATTTTTGGGAAAATGGGGAATTGACGTTTAGTAAACCAGACACAATAAAATTTCCAGGGTTAAAATATGCATTTGATGCTCTAGAAGAAGGTGGACTAATGCCAACGGTATATAATAGTGCAAATGAGAAAGCTGTTGAATTATTTTTGAGTAATGAGATAAAATTTTTAGATATATATATAATAATATTAGATGCTATGAAAACATATAAAGTTAGAAATATTCAAGATTATAAATTAGAAGACAT
This sequence comes from uncultured Clostridia bacterium, assembly GCA_947313885.1. Classification (GTDB taxonomy): domain Bacteria; phylum Bacillota; class Clostridia; order Lachnospirales; family CAMZNU01; genus CAMZNU01. The sequence continues at coordinate 31,948 of CAMZNU010000002.1, forward strand.
AATAGAAATAGATAATAGTGTTAAAAAGTACGTAGAAAATAAATGGAGGAAAAAATAAATGATAGTATCGATAATTATATTTTCGCTAGTAATATTAGTTCATGAGTTTGGTCATTTTTATGTAGCGAAAAAGTGTGGCGTGCATGTTGAAGAGTTTGCGATGGGAATGGGACGTATAATATTTAAAAAGCAAGGTAAAGAAACTTTATATACTTTGAGAATGTTTCCAATAGGTGGATTTTGTAGAATGCGAGGAGAAGATGAAAATGAGACAGAAATAGTAGACGGATCGTTTAATTCAGCAAATGTGTATAGAAGGATAATGATAATAGTTGCTGGGGTTATAAGTAATGTATTACTTGCGATAGTTGGATTTACGATAGTTACATTTTATATGGGAACGACTACACTAAAAATTGATAAAACTATAGATGGTTTTCCGATAGAAATGGCGGGACTAAAAAAAGGCGATGAAATTAAAACATTAAATGGTAAAAAGCTATTAAATTTTAACGATTTAAACTTGAGAATATCAAAGTTAGGCAATAGTGGTGAAAGAAGTGTAAAAATAAAATATATAGAAAACGAATCCAAAACAAAAAAAGAGACTACTTTAAATTTGAAATTAGATAAAGAAAGTAATAGATACATTATGGGATTCATACCAGAGTATTTAAATGGCAATCTTAATAAGATAGAAGATAATAATATAGGAATGATTAAAAGTATTGACGAAGGATTTAAGTCATCAGCTTTTTACACCAAATATACGATATTAGGGTTTAAAGATTTAGTAACCATGAATTTAAAAAAAGATGATTTAGCAGGACCGATAGGCATAGTTAGTGAAATAAGCAATGTATATGATGAAAGTGTTAAAGTTGGTGGGTTATCATTAGGGGTATTAAGTACAATAAGCTTTGTAGCAATAATAAGTATAAATATAGCGGTATTTAATTTATTACCAATGCCAGCGTTAGATGGCGGTAGATTAGTATTTTTAATTATAGAGTTAATAGCAGGAAAACAAGTTCCACAAGATAAAGAAGGGCTTATACATTTTATAGGATTTGTATTTTTGATTTTGTTGGCAGTATATGTTGCATTTAATGACATAATAAAATTATTTTAATTAAAACTGTGATCAATGTGTGAGATGAAATAGAAACAAAGAAGTAACTTTGAAAAAACAGGAGAAAAAAATGGAAGAAGAAATATTAAAAATTTTTAGAGAAGATGAAACATTGAAATTAATGCCATCACAGTTAGCAACTAAATTAAATGTAAAAACAAATGAGGAATTCAACAAAGTTATAAAAGAGCTAGGGGCAATGGGAAAAATAGTAATAAGCAAAAAAGGTAAAATAATTTTAGCGTCTACGGTAGGAATATATCAAGGTGTGCTACAAAGCAACAGCAATGGGTTCGGATTTGTAATAATCGAAGATGAGGAAAATGATATTTTTGTACCAGCTAGACACTTAAAAGGAGCTATGCACAAAGATGTAGTAATATGCAAAGTTACAAAGGTTAGAAAAAACGGCAAAAAAAGAGAAGGAGAAATAGTTAAAGTATTAGAGCAAGGAAAGAAAATATTAGTGGGTACTTTTCAAAAAAATAAAAGTTTTGGATTTGTAATACCAGATGACAGTAAATTTTCAAAAGATATATTTGTAGCTAAAAAGCATTGTAAAGGTGCGATAACAGGTCATAAGGTGGTAGTAGAAATTGTAAAATCACCAGAAAAAGGTAGCAAACCAGAAGGAATAATTAAAAGTATATTAGGACACTTAAATGATCCAGGGGTAGATATATTATCTATTGTGCATGATTTAGAAATACCTATAGATTTCCCAAAAGAAGTGTTAGAGGAAGTAGAGAAAATTGATGATGTAGTAGATAGTAGTAAATATTTAGATAGAACAGACATGCGTGATGTTAAGATGGTTACAATAGATGGCGAAGATGCGAAGGATTTAGATGATGCAATACATATCAAAAAATTAGAAAATGGTAACTATGAGCTAGGAGTTCACATTGCAGATGTAACTAACTATGTAACAGAAGGTAGCCATTTAGATAAAGAGGCAATAAGAAGAGGAACAAGTGTATATTTAGTAGATAGAGTTATACCGATGTTACCACATAAATTATCAAATGGAGTATGTTCATTAAATGCAGGAGTGGATAGGTTAGCACTTAGCTGTAACATGACAATAGATAAAACAGGTAAAGTAACATCGCACAAAATATATAAATCATTAATAAAAATTGATAAAAGAATGAGTTATACAGAAGTTAGCGATATATTAACTAACGATAAGTCGGAAATTTTAGAAGAAAATAAAGAATTTGTAAATATGTTTAAAGATATGGAACATTTACGAAATATATTAAAAATAAAAAGAGATGATAGAGGTTCAATAGATTTTGATTTTCCAGAAGCTAAAATTATAGTTGATGAAAAAGGTAAACCGATAGATATAAAAATTTATGAGAGAAACATAGCAACTAGTATAATAGAAGAATTTATGTTGCTTTGTAACGAAACAGTAGCAGAGGAATTTTATTGGTTAGGTGTGCCGTTTGTATTTAGAACACATAGCGAACCAGATTCAGAAAATATTGAAAGGTTAAAAGAATTTGTACAAGGTTTTGGATATTACATAAAAGGTAAAAGTAAACATTCTAAGTCATTACAAACATTGTTAAAAGAAATAAAGGGTAAAGAAGAGGAAAGCGTCATAAGTAGAATAACGTTGAGGAGTATGAAGCAGGCAAGATATACACCATCTAACGATGGTCATTTTGGACTAGCATCAAAATATTATACACATTTCACGTCACCGATAAGAAGATATCCAGATTTACAAATTCATAGAATTATAAAATACGTAATAGAGAAAAAATTTAGCGATGAGAAAAAAGAGAAACTAGACAATGTTATAAGCGATATATGTTTAAGTTGTTCAACTAGAGAGAGACGTGCGGAGCAAGCGGAAAGAGAAACGAACAAATTAAAAAAAGTTGAATACATGGTAGACAAAATAGGAGAAAAATTTGAAGGTGTAGTAAGTTCTATTACATCATGGGGAATATATGTAGAGTTAGAAAACACAGTAGAGGGTATGGTTAGTATAAACTCTATGATAGATGACACCTATGTATATGATAGTGATAATATGAAATATTTTGGAACAGAAACAAATAGGGAATATACACTAGGTAAAAAGGTAACTATTAGAGTTGCTAAAGCAAATATAAAAGAAAGAACGTTGGATTTTGATTTTGTATTATAATGGTGAATAAGTTATTAAAGTATATAAATATTATTTAATGAGAGGGAAAATATATGAAAAACATAAATGAATTAACAACAGATACGTTAAGATTTTTAAGTATAGAGGCTATACAAAAAGCAAACTCTGGGCATCCAGGATTACCATTAGGAGCAGCACCTACGACTTGTACTTTATGGAGTAAACATTTAAAACACAATCCGAAAAACCCTAATTGGGAAAATAGAGATAGATTTATATTATCAGCAGGTCATGGATCAGCTTTATTATATTCAATGTTGCATGTATTTGGATATGACTTATCTATTGAAGATTTAAAAAACTTTAGACAAATAGATAGTAAAACGGCAGGACATCCAGAATATAAACATACGGTAGGCGTAGAAGTTACTACAGGTCCATTAGGGCAAGGGATAGCAAATGCGGTAGGTATGGCAATAGCAGAAAAACATTTAGGAGCAAAATTTAATAAAGATGGATATGACATAGTAGATCATAATACTTATGTATTATGTGGCGATGGTTGTTTAATGGAAGGAATTTCAGGAGAAGCTAGTTCATTAGCAGGAACATTAGGTTTAGGTAAATTAATATTGCTGTATGATTCAAATAAAATAACTATAGAGGGAAGTACAGATATAGCATTTAGAGAAGATGTGAAAAAACGCTATAAAGCATATAATTGGGAAGTTATAACTGTTGACGATGGAAATGATATTGAGGAAATAAATAAAGCTATCACAGAAGCAAAATCAAATTTAAATCAGCCGACATTAATAGAAATAAAAACAGAAATAGGATTTGGGTCACCAAAAGTAGGTACAGCTGGAGCGCATGGTTCGCCTTTAAATTTAGAAGATATACAACTTACAAAAGATAAATTAGGATGGGAAAGTAAGGAGTCATTTCATGTACCCAATGAAGTAAAGTCACATGTAGAAAAATTATTAATAGAGCAAAATAAAGAAGAACAAAAATGGAATGAATTAATGGAATCATATAAAAAGAACCATAAAGAAACGTATGATGAACTAGTTAAATGGTATGCAAATGAACCATGTAAGACTATGTTAGATAGCGATGAGTTTTGGAATTTCAAAGAAACATTAGCTACAAGAATAGCATCAGAAAAAGTATTAAATAGGATTTGTAGTTTTGTACCAAACTTAATAGGTGGGTCGGCCGATTTAGCGCCTAGTACAAAATCGGAAATGGCGGGAAAGGAATATTTTTCAAAAGAGGATAGTAGAGGAAGTAATATACATTTTGGAATTCGTGAACATGCTATGGGTGCAATTTCAAATGGTATAGCATTACACGGAGGATTAAGAACATACAATGCAGGATTTTTTGTGTTTGCCGATTATATGAAACCAGCTATGCGATTATCAGCATTAATGGATTTACCAGTGATAAATATATTAACTCATGACAGTATAGGAGTTGGTGAGGATGGACCTACTCACCAACCAGTTGAGCAATTAACGATGTTAAGAAGCATGCCAAATTATACAGTAGTAAGACCGTGTGATAGTACAGAGACGGTAGCTAGTTGGTATTTAGCATTAACAAGAAAGTCGCCAACAGGGATAGTATTATCAAGACAAAATTTAACGTCATTAAAAGAAACATCAAAAGAAGCTATAAAAGGTGGATACGTATTAAAGGATTGTAATGGAACACCAGATTTAATATTAATTGCATCAGGATCAGAAGTAGAACTAATATATAATGTAGCAACTAAATTAAATGATGAAGGTATAAAAACAAGAGTTGTAAGTATGCTTTCAATGGAAGTATATGAAGAACAAGATGAGCAATATAAGGAAAGCGTATTACCAAAATCAGTTATAAATAGAGTCGCTGTCGAGGCAGGTGCTACGTTACCATGGTATAAATATGTTGGTTTATCAGGAAAAGTTATAGGCATAGACACATTTGGAGCATCAGCACCAGCAAATGAATTATTTAAGAAATTTGAAATTACAGAAGAAAATATAATAGAAGTAAGTAGAAAGATAATAAAAAATAATAAAAAATAATATGTAAAAACCCACTTTTATTAAAAAAAGTGGGTTTTTACATATGTATAATTATTTAATTATTATTGCTTTACTCAATGCATCATCAACAGCCGTTAATAATATTTTAGTAGTTTCAATAGAAATTGCCGAAGTTTCAACAGAAGTACTTTGGTTTCTAATAATACTTTCAGAAAGTGCAACCATAGTAGGCTTTAACAATGGGTAGAAAACTTCTTGGGTTTCGTTTAGATCTAGTAATAGCACATCTAATATTTCATATTCATCAACTACAACTACTACATTAATTTTAGAGTCGTTTAAAATGATTTCCGAAGTATATTCTCCTGGTATGTATTTTGAGCTTTGTACTTCTTGATCATTTTTTGGTAAAAACATAAAAATGATAAATAATAATATTATAAGTCCTGTCACAAATAAAACAGTTGATCTAATAATATCCTTTAATGAGAAAACCATTATTTTAGTGTTTTTCATTTGTTACCTCCTTTTGTATATATGTTAATATAATATTACTTATAAATAAAAATTATGATACAATTAAAAATAAAAATAAAAATAAAATTATTTTAGAATAAAAGAGGTGACCGTTATTTTACAATTTATATTAGGAAGTATTGGAAATGGCAAAACAACATATTGTATAGAAGAAGCATATAAACGTAAAAACAAAAAGTTAAAAAGTTTAATAATAACACCAGATCAATTTGTGTTAGAAAGTGAAAAAAAAATAATTAAATACACAAAGGAAAGAGGCATATTAGATATTGAAGTATTAGGGTTTAATAGGCTAGCACAAAGAATAATAGCTACCAGTAGCTTATCCAATAAAACAATTTTAGATAGTACTACTAAAATAATGTTAATAAAAAAGATAATCATTGAAAATGAAAATAGATTACAATATTATTCTAATTCAGCAGATAAACAAGGATTTATTGAAAAAATAAGTAACATAATAAAAGAGTTTTATGAAAATGACGTAACAGAAAAAAAAATAGCACGTACAATAAAAGAATTGGTTAAGGAAAAAAATAATAACGTACTGTTAAAAAAAATAGAAGATATAAATTTAATTATAAGATGTTATAAAGAGTTTCTAGAAGAAAATTATATTGATGAAGATAATTTATTAAATGTTTTGAATAAAATAATAAAAGAAGATGAAACGTTAAAAAACACAAGAGTATTTATAGATGGGTTTATTAATTGCAATAGATCACAAATAAAAATAATAGGAAATCTTTTAAATATATGTGAAAAAGTAGTTATTACATTGCCTCTTAGTAAAGTACAAATAGAAAATACAATAACTAAACTTGATCCATATTACGAACCCAAAAAAATGTATATGGAAATAATGAAGCTAGCCCATGAAAATGAAGTAAATATTGATACGGAAATAGTATTAGAAAACAAAACTAAATATAGTAAAGAAATAGATCATATTAGAGCAAATTACTTAAAAGTAAATCACATAGAAGAATTTAATTTTAATGAAAACATTAAGATAATTGAAGAAGAAGATAAGTTTGAAGAGGCAAAAGCTATAGGAAGAGAAGTAATATATTTAGTGAAAAATGAAGGATATAGATTTAAAGATATTGTAATTATAACAGGCGAAATAACAGAATATGAAACAGTTATTAAAAGTGTATTTAAAAATTATAATATTCCAATTTTTGTAGATACTAAAAAACCGTTACACGTACATCCGTCTGTAGAAATTATTTTAGGAATATTAGATGTATGCATATCTAATTATTCATATGAAAGTATTTTTAGAATATTGAAGACGGGAATACTAGATTTTACAGAAGAGGAAGTTAATATATTAGAGACATATGTATTAGCGACAGGTATGACAGGATATAAATGGGGGTTCGATGAATGGACTTTTGAATTAAAAAATGAACGTTTTGATTTAGAGGTTATTAACGATCTAAAAAATAGGTTTAGAAATGGCATTGTACCATTTACAAGCAAGTTCACATATAAAACAAAAAGCACAGTAAAAGAATTTTCAACGTACATAATTGAAGTTTTAAAAAATTTAAAAGTAGGAGAAAGGGTTTTAGCATTAAGCAATGAAGAAAACAATTATGATAAAATTTGGAAACAATTAATGGAAGTATTAAATAAAACAGTAGAGGTACTAGGAGGATCAGAAGTAACAACAATAGAATATAAAAAGCTATTAGAGTCAGGATTTTTAAGTGCAAATGTAGGGATAATACCAGCAGGTCAAGATGAAATTATTTTAGGAAATATATCACGCACACAAATAGACGTTAAAAAGTGCTTAATCGTATTGGGATGTAACTTCGGAAATATTCCATTAGTAAATAAAGATGATACCTTATTAATAGATAGAGATATAGATACTATAAATAAAACAGGATATGAAATTTTAAATAATTCTAAGACAAAAGTGTTGGGGCAGAACTTATTACTTTATAGGATGCTATTAAAAAGTAGTAAAAATATAATTTTAACGTATTCAAGAAATACAGTTGCAGGTAAGGAGCTTTTAGCATCAGAACTTGTATTAAAAATACAAAAGATGTTTAACATAAAAATAAATGAGAATAAAGTATTGGCTAACGATGAAAATTTAGACTTGTTAAATATAATTATTAAACTTAAAGATAATATAGAATTGAGTACTAAGGAAAAAAATTTAATAAATTATTATGAAAGAAATGAGCATAATAAAAACCTGTTAAATATAATAAAAAAATCTTCGGCGCTACATAAAAAAAGAGAGGTTCTAAGCCCCGAGATAGTAAATAAAATATATAGTGATGAAATAGCGTCTAGCGTAACTAAATTAGAAAAATATGCTTTATGCCCATTTGCATATTTCATGAAATATAATTTAAATGTAGATGAACGTAAAATATATGAAGTGAGACATTTAGAATTTGGAAATGTTTTGCATAATATATTAGACGACTTTATAACACAAATGAATGTACTAGGCAATGTATACGGAGATGTTACAAAAGAATATATAAGTGAATTTACAAAAGATCATATGGAAAAAATAATCAAAGAGAATAAACATAATGTTTTTAATGATAATGAAAAAAATAAATATTTATTAAGTAGGATAAGTAGAATTGCAAAAAGATCAATATGGGCATTAGTTGCGCATATAAATAGCGGGGAGTTTATACCATATAAATCAGAATTTTCTTTTTCGCGGAATCAAAGTCTAAAGGGTATAGAATTTGATCTAGGAGATAATAAAAAAATTATCATTTCGGGTAAAGTTGATAGAATTGATATTTTGAAAACTGATGGCGAAAAATATTTCAAAATAATAGATTATAAACTATCGGCTAAAAAAATAGATTTAAAAGATGTCTACAAAGGTGTAGAGTTACAACTTATAACATATTTAAATATTTTAATAGAGAACGTGGAAGGAATTAACGTAGATATTAAGAACCAAAATAAAGCAGGTGGAGTTTTTTACTTCACATTACAAGATCCATTATTAAGTAGTGATAAATTAGGGAGTGAAATTATTAACGCTTTAAAATCAGAGGATGCGGGCATTGTAGAAGGTGAGGTTGACAAAGAAATATTGAAAGAGTTCAAAATGACAGGGCTTGTAAATGAAGATAAGGAAATTATAAAACATATAGATAATAGTGGAAATAAAAAATCTGATATTATACCGATAGCATTTAAAAAAGATGGTGAAATAAGTGCAGTTAGTCGCAGAAATGCGTTAAGTAATGAAGAATTTGATTTATTAAGAAATCATTGTACAAAAAAAATAGTTGAGATAGGCAAAAAAATGACAAATGGTGATATTTCAATATCACCGTTAAAGAGAGATACAAAAACGTCATGTGATTTTTGTTTATATAAAGGAATATGCTTGATAGACATAGTAGACGAAAATAAAAGATATACGTCAATAGAGAAACTAAGTAAAGAAGAAATATTTAAAAGAATTTTGGAGGAACAATAGTATGGTAGAACTAATAAAAAATGAAGTTAGTAAAATATTAAAAGTAAAAGAAGAAGATGTAAATATTTTAGAAAAATTAAAAGGTGGGATGAGTAACCATATGTATGTTATAGAAGTTAATGGTCTAAAATATACATTTAGAATACCTGGGAAAAAGGCTAATAATTTTGTAGATAGAGAAAAAGAGTTAGAAAATATTAAATTAGTTGAAAAATTAGAAGTTAACAATGAAATGTACTATTTCGATGAGGTAGTAGGGTATAAGCTGTCAAAATATGTTGAGGGAGAATGTTTGATAGAAAAGAAAGTGGAAGACTATCTTGTAGATGTATCAGAAATTTTAAGAAAAGTGCATAATTCAGAATTAAGATCTAAATATGACTATGATTGTATGGGAAGATTATCAAAGTATGAGAAATTAGTAACAGATAAAGGTTATATAGGAAAAAGAGAAAAATATTATGAATTAAAGAAAAAACTGGAATCAGATTTCTCTTTTTTACAAAATGGTAATTTAGTTTTATGTCATGGAGATAGTCAGGTATCAAATTTTGTAGTGGGGGAAGATAAGTTATATTTATTAGACTGGGAATTTTGTGGAAATAATGACCCTATTTATGACATAGCTTGCTTTGGAAATGTTGATTTTGAAGATGCACTTAAATTATTGCCAATATATTTAGGACGTGAACCAAATGCTATTGAAATAAGTAAGTTAAATTATTTTAGAGGATTTCAATGTTTGCAATGGCATAATGTTGCACTTTATAAGGATTTAATCGGTTTAAGCGAGGAACTTTCTGTTCCATTTTTAGAAATATCTGAAGGTTATTTAGTTAAGGCTGAGAAATTTTTAGAAGATGCGAGAATTAAAATGAATATAGAAAATGAAAAAGATTTATTAGAATTTGAAATATTTAAGGTTTTAGGGCCAGACATGTTAGAAAAAATGTCAAATGTAGTATACACCCAAACTATAGAAGCAGAAGAATTAATATATTCATCAAATGTATGTAAGGGTATATTAATAATTAAAGAAGGTAAATTTAGAGTATATATGGTTTCCGAAACAGGACGTGAAATAACTTTATTTTATGCAGAGAAAGGCGATACTTTGGCGCTTGCAATGAATTGTATGAGTGGTAGCATGCCGATTAGTGTGCACGTTAAAGCTATTCAAGATAGTATTATTTATAAAATTGATAATGATGAATTTTTAAGATTTCATAGAAGTTCATTCGAGTTACAAAAATTTATAATTGAGAACATGACGAAAAATATGAATGAAGTAATGTGGGTAATTGAACAAGTAGCGTTTAATAGTATAGACAAAAGAGTTGCAGGATATTTATTAGACTTAGATCAAAATATTATTTATAAGACGCATAAAGAAATAGGCAATGAATTAGGAACGGCTAGGGAAGTCGTTAGTAGGATGTTAAAATATTTCGAGCAACTAGGTCATATAGAAATTACACGAGGGAAAATTTATATTAAAGAAAAAGAAGAACTAGAAAAAATAGTTAGGCATATGTAATGGAATATATATTAACCTTTTTTGCAGGAGTAATAACGTTTATATCACCGTGTTTATTACCTATTATCCCCATTTATATTAGCTACATCTCATTAGAAAATACGGCAAGTAGTAAGGTAAAGCTAATTAATTCAATTGGATTTTCTTTAGGATTTTCTATAGTGTTTTCAATGTTGGGAGCTATATTTTCAACGTTTTCGTTGTATGTAAATGAATATAATAAAATTATTTCTATAGTTTCAGGAATTATAGTTATAACATTTGGATTAAGTGTATTAGGTGTAGTGCAATTGAAGATGCCGTATATTAAAAACAGAAGTAATTTAAACATGGAAAAACTAACATTTTTTAAATCTCTAATATTTGGAATTATTTTTGCTATTACAATGTCGCCGTGTTTAAATACATTTTTAGGAAGTGCATTATTACTATCAGCTAGTAGTGATAATTTAGACGTTATAAAAGGGGTAGCATTAATGTTAACATTTTCATTGGGGCTAGCAATACCGTTTATAATAACAGCGATGTTTATTGAGGAGATGGAAAAGATATTTTCAATGTTAAATAAAAATAGAAACAAAATACAAAAAATATCAGGAATATTTATGATATTTTTGGGTGTATTAATATTTATGGGAAAAATAAATTTAATTACCCAGATTTTTGATTAGGAGGATTATGAATAAAAGAAGAATAATATTAATAATATCAACAGTATTGCTACTACTAGGAACATTAGTGACATCATATTTAACAAAGAATATATATGATACAAAAAATTATATTACAGATAACGTGGCAAGAGAAAAAAGTAAAGAAAAAAATGCGAAAGAAGGAGGCGTAGAAAAAGAAAACGAATCCGTTATAAATAGTTTAGATTTCACATTAAAAAACATAACAGGCAGTACTACATCATTAAGTTCATTTAAAGATAAAAAAGTTGTTGTAATAAATTTCTGGGCAACATGGTGTAGTAATTGTAAAAAAGGGTTTCCAGATAAAATGAAATTAGAAGAACAATATAAAGAAAAAGTAGACTTTATTTTTATAAATGTTCAAGAAAGTAAAGAAAAAGTAGACGAGTATATGCGTGAAAATGGCTTTACATTTAAAAATAATTTATTAGATCTTGATGGTGAGGTCAGTCAATTATATGGAATTTCTGGAATACCAACAACAGTAATTATAAATAAAGAATTTACAGAAATTATGGGATTTGTCGGAGATGTTGAAATAGGTATTTTTGAAAAAGAGATAATTAAGATGATTAGTAAATAATAAAACAAATGAAATTATGCAAGTTATTTACTCTAAAAGTATTATGTAAATAATATTGATTTTCATTAAAAAAAAAATATAGAATTAAAAACAGTTAGATTTACATTTATATTAGAAAAGGAGAACAAATGGATTTAGTAATGTTAAGTAGGATACAGTTTGCATTTACTGTAGGGTTTCATTTTTTATTTGTACCAATTAGTATTGGCGTGATTTTACATATGGCAATATTTGAATTTTTGCATTTAAAAACAGGGAAAGACGACTACAGAAAATTGACAGATTTTTTTGGAAATATATTTATTGTAAACTATGCAGTAGGTATAGTTACAGGAATTGGGATGAGTATACAGTTTGGAACTAATTGGGGAGAATATTCGACGTTTATGGGAGATTTATTTGGAGCTCCTTTAGCGATCGAGGCGTTACTAGCGTTTTTTCTAGAGTCTACATTTACGGGGATATATATTTTTAGAAGAAGTATTATGTCACCTAAATTTAGATTTGTAACAATTTTACTAATGACTTTAGGAACAAGTTTATCAGCATTATGGATTATAACGGCAAATGGGTTTATGCAAAACCCACTAGGTTACGAATTAAGTAGCGATGGGAGTAGAATAATATTAGTTGATTTTATGGCTATACTTTTAAACCCGTATGCGTGGTATATATTAGTACATACGTTACTAGCATCATATTTATTAGGTGCTATGTTCATAATGTCAGTGTCGGCAATGAAATTATTGCAACCTAATGTTTCAAAAGAAGAAAGTGAAATAATAGGCATGGCAACAAAAATTAGTAGTAAGACATTACTGTTGTTTAGTGTATTAATATCAAGCCTAGGAGGTAGTTACACTATGTTCATAGGATTAATGCAAGAAACAAAAATGGATATGATTACGGGAATAGATAAATCTACAACAGGTCAAATAGTAGGTGCAAGCTTTTTAATAATGGTTACTCTTGGAACGATTTTTGTAATTATTGCGTTATACACGATTATCTTTTATAAACATTATGAAAAATCTACAACTATGAAAAAAATATATGTTTATATATTTACATTGCCCTTTATAGCTATTCTTACGGGATGGATAGTAACAGAAGTAGGAAGACAGCCATGGGTAGTGTATGGGCTAATGAAAACTTCAGATGGTGTATCCTTAGTTCCTACAAGTCAAGTATGGTTTTCTCTAATTAGTGTGTTTTTAGTAAATGGAGTTCTGTTTGTTTTAGTAATGCATTTAAGTAAAACACAAATTAGAAAAAGTATATTTGACAATAAATACAACTATAAAGGAGGAAATTAAATGTCACATGAATTATTAGCAAATATTTGGTTTCTTATTTTAGCATTAGTATGGTCATTATATGTAATTCAAGAAGCATTCGTAGTAGGTCTTAGTGTTATGTCGGCAAAATATAAGGAAGAAAAAGATGTTAGAAAAATAAATACGTTAGTAGGAACACATTGGGATGGTATAGAGGTATGGTTAGTTTTAGCAGTAGCAGGTCAATTTGCGGCTTTTCCAGTTATTTTTGCAGAAACATTAACTAACTTATACGTAGTATTCTTTCTACTGTTATATATTATAGTAGCGAGAGGGATGGCTATTGAAACATTATATAAAACAGACAATAAAAAAGTTCAAAAAGCATTAAAAGTTACATGGCAAGTGTCATCACCACTTTTAATATTAGTTATAGGCGTGTATCTTACAAATTTATTTATGGGGCTTCAATTGTTAGAAAATTATATTGAAGGCGGATTTTTTCATTTCCTATATATATTTAATTTTACGGCAATATTAGGCGGTGTAATGTTTGTAACGTATAGCTTAACATCAGGATATAACTTTTTAGTTTTAAATTATAAAAATGATTTAAAGGAAAATATAGAACATATAGGTAAATATGCATCAGTAATAACAGTTGTAACACTTATTTTTATATTAATGTCATTAAATAATGAATATTCAGTTTTTAATAGTGGAGTGTATGAGACGTATCAAATTTTGATATTACTACCAGCACTATCGGCAATAATGATGATTGCATCAATGATTTTTGTGTGGTTAAATAAAAATTTATTTTCATTTATTACGCAGTCGTTAGGTATGACTTTATTTATTTTTACAGGATTTGTTGGATCAATGCCATATGCGTTAAAAAGTATTAATAAAACTCAAGGAGCAGGAAGTATTTTAATGGTAGATGGTGCAGCCGGACCTAAAACCCTAGAATTAATGTTATATTTGACAATAGCATTTTTACCTATAGTTTTAGGATATATAATATTTAAGTATATTAAATTTTGGGGGAAATAATATGACGATAAACCAAAAAAAGCAAAGTTTAGATAAATTAAAGATAGATTTAGTCAGTTATCAAAAACTGGTATATAATACATTGGTTATATTAGTAGCTATAAAGTTAGCTTTGTATATAGATATAGGTATTTTATATGTGTTAAAACATTTAGCATTAACGGGTATCGCTGTTGTAGTGTCACGCGAAGTGGAAATTTTATATTATTTTCACTATTATGAAAAATCTAGGGAAGAATCATTAAAAATAATAGAAACAACAAGACCAGAAATAGTAGCTTTGTTAATCGTTTTAATTTTTAATTACAATGTACCACCAGAAGGTGTAATTATAGCAGTATCACTTAGTATATTATTAAGTAGAATAGCATTTGGTGGTTTTTCGTATAATATATTTAATACAGCAGCATTAGGTGTTGTCATTTTAAATGAAAGCTATAGAATGTCTATAGAAACGTTTGCACTAGACGATATAATCGATAAAGTGTTAGGTATTTTTTTTGTTGAATCCTTTGCACATAAACCGATACCTGTAGCTAATTTGGCAATAAGCATACCGGACGTATCATCTGTAGATTTAACTTCAGTTGCTATATTAGTAATAGCGATAATATTTTTTATGTCTTTAGTTATCAACAAGGTAGGGCGAATATTGCTACCAATAGCAACAGTATTTTTTATTTCCGTATTAGTGGCATTAGTAGGTGGGCGATATATTCCGATTTTAATAGAAGTAATTGGTCGCTACACAATAATAGGAATTTTATTTTTCACCTTAGACTTTCCTACAACTCCAAGGTTTAAAAATTCTACTATTGTAACAGCGTTAATAATTGCAATAGTTACTGTTTATATTAAATTTTTTACAGACAATGGATACGGAGTATTTTATGGTATTTTAATAGCAAATATGTGTACACCAATTCTTGATGCTAAATTTGCCAAGTATAAGGATAACGCATCGTCAATATCAATAGTAGTAGTAATTTCGTTTATAATAAGTGTGTTAATTAGCTATCTTATTAAAGTAAATGTGTAGTATGGAGGGTAAATATGAAAAATAAAATATTGCAATATTCAATAGTCCTTTTTGTTATTACATTTATATCAGCTACGTCTATAACATTCATGAAAAATATAACAGAACCAATACTTACGTTACGTGCAAAGGAAAAGTTAGATTATGCTATAAATAATAATTTGAAGATTTTATATCCATCAATGAGTGATGACTATGAAGTTTTAGATGATACGATAAGAAATAAGTCACTTATTACTAATATATTCAAAATTACATTTAAAAATAATGACAATACATACTATACATACAATGTTAGTAGTCCAGGGAAAAATGGAAATATAAATTTTTTAGTTGTTTATAATGAAATGAATAAAATAGATAACATCATTTATATTTCACACAAGGAAACAAGAGGCAGAGGAGACAAAATAGAAAGTGAAGATTTTTTAAGCAAAATCGTAGGTCAACATATAGGGGGTTTTAATGCACCGAATATTACAGGAGCTACATACAGTTCATTAGGGGTTAAAAATGGAATAGAGGAAGCTAACAAACATTTACAGGAGGTGATATTAGGTGAATAAGTTATATACAAATTTAAAAGATTCTCTCATAAAAGATAACCCAATATTTGTCTCGTATTTAGCGTTATGCCCAACATTAGGAACGACATCTACATTTAACAATGCGATAGGAATGGGCTTAAGTGTTTTATTTGTTCTTATTTTTTCAAATCTTTTAATATCATCAGTGAGGAATTTTGTACCCAGTGAAATAAGAATTCCTGTTTTTATTACAATAATAGCTTCACTAGTTACATTATTAGAAATGATCTTAGAGGCTGTAACGCCAACATTATACGAAACGTTAGGTATGTTTTTACCTCTTATAGTAGTAAATTGTATTATACTAGGTCGTGCCGAATCGTTTGCATCAAAAAATAATGTTAAAAAATCAATAATAGATGGACTTATTACAGGATTAGCATTTGCTATAACAATAAGTATTATAGGAGCATTTAGAGAATTTTTTGGAACAGGTTCAATAAGTATATTTTCATTAAGATTACAAATGTTCACGCAAGAAATCATGCCATCATTTTTAACTAAAAACACAGGTGCATTTATATCGTTAGGGTTAATGGGCTGGGTATTTAATGAGATTAAAATAAACAATATGAAGAAAGGAAAGGTGAATTAAATGACTATGAATGAAATAATTATTTTCGCAGTTTCAGCTTTCTTAGTTCAAAATATAGTGTTAACTCAATTTTTAGGACTATGTTCATTTTTTGGAGTTTCAAATAAAAGAACATCAGCGGTAGGCATGGGACTAAGTGTTTTAGCTGTAATTACATTATCATCAATAGTAACATATACTATTTATTATAAAATTTTAGTGCCGTACGACTTATTACATTTAAGAACGATAGTATTCATTTTAGTAGTTAGTGGATTTGTGCAAATTGTAGAAATGATAATTAAAAAAATATCAAAACCGTTATATGATATTTTAGGTATTTATTTACCATTAATAACTACAAATTGTGCTGTGCTAGGAGTTGCATTGATAAATATAGATAGGCAATTTACATTTACGCAAATGATAATATTTTCAATATCAACAGCATTAGGTTACACAGTTGTAGTATACATGTTTTCATTTTTAAGAGATGAAATAAATAAATCACCAGTACCTAGAGCATTAAGAAATAATCCAATAGCTTTACTAACAGCAGGAATTATGGCGTTAGCCATGAGTGGCTTAGTATAGGAGGAATATATGAGTTTTATTGTAGGCGTTCTTTTAATAGCAACATTGGCAACTTTTTTTATAGTAACGTATTATCTAAATAAAAAAATGGATACTAATAGCAATTATAGATTAAATGAATGTAAGACTTGCACATATAAAAATGGTAGTTGTAAAAATAGAGGAGTTTAATATGATAGTTGAAATATTAACAGCGGGAATAGTAGTTGGTATTATGGGATTACTAATAGGTGTTGTAATAGCTGTAAGTAGCAAAATTTTCAAGGTGGAAGTTGATGATAGGATAGATATTATTTATAAAATGTTACCATCATTTAATTGTGGATCTTGTGGAACGGCTGGATGCATGGCATTTGCAGAAACTTTAATCAAAGGAGAAAACACTATTGATAAATGTAGACCGTGTAAACCAGAAGCAGAAGAAAAAATAATAAAAAAATTGAACGAGCTGATATAAATTGTTAACTAAAAAAACACACTGCAAAGTGTGTTTTTTTAGTTAACAATATTATATAATATTATATGAAAAGAGGTGTATTATGATTAAACGAATATATAAAAAAGAAATACAAATAGGAGATGTAAAAATAGGCGGGGACAATAAAATATTAATTCAGTCTATGACAAATACGGATACAAAAAATGTTAGTGATACAGTAAAACAAATAAAAAAATTAGAAAATGAAGGATGTGAAATTATAAGAGTAGCTGTAAAAGATGAGGGTGATGCGAAAGCTATAAAAAAGATAAAAGAAAATATTAAAATACCAATAGTTGCCGATATACATTTCAATTACAAATTAGCAATATTAGCTATGGAGAATGGCATAGATAAAATAAGAATTAACCCAGGAAATATATCAAACATAGAAAATTTAAAAAAAATTGTGGATGTAGCTATAAAATTAGATATACCAATAAGAGTAGGAGTAAATTCAGGTTCTTTAGAACAAGAATTTATAGATAAATATAATGGGGTAACACCTATGGGATTGGTGGATAGTGGGTTGAAAAATATAGCAATTTTAGAGAATATGGGGTTGAAAAATATAGTGTTATCATTAAAAGCTTCGAATGTTAGGTTTGCAATTGAAGCATATACATTAATAAATGAAAGGATACAATACCCGCTACATCTAGGGATTACCGAAGCTGGTACAAAATTTACGGGTTCAATAAAGTCAGCGGTAGGAATAGGTCACTTACTTTATAATGGAATAGGTGATACATTTAGAGTTTCAATAACGGATGACCCAGTAGAAGAAATAGAAATAGCAAAAGAAATACTACAATCATTAGATATTAGAAAATTCAGAACAGAAGTTATTTCATGTCCTACTTGTGGAAGGACAGAAATAGATCTAATTGCTTTGACAAATAAAGTTGAAAAATATTGTAAAAGGATAAATAAAAACATTACAGTGGCAGTTATGGGGTGCGTGGTGAATGGACCAGGAGAAGCTAAGGAAGCAGACGTAGGGCTAGCGGGTGGAAAAGGCGTAGGTTTAATATTTAAAAAAGGTGAAATACATAAAAAAGTTGAAGAAAATGAAATGTTCGACGAACTAATAAAAGTTATAAATTCAATGTAGACAGAAGGTGCGTATATGAGAAATAAAACTTTATTCGAGGTGTTTCCTAATGTTCAATTTAGTGAAAAATATAAAGAAATAAAAGTTTCTAAAGTTAATTTTGATGAAAAAAATAAAGCGATAACAATTAAATGTAATAGTTCTATTAAAATGGAAGAAAAGGATAGACAACATTTAGAAAAAAAAATATTAGAAAAATTAGATTATTTAAAAGAAGTTAATGTAGAATCTACTTTTATAAGTAACGATAGCCCAGAAGAAGTAATAGACAAGTATTTTAGAAATGTGATAGATATGTTTAAAGATGCATCTACTTTTACATATACGATACTTAAAAAAAGTAAATATTACATAAGAGGAAATAGCTTACTAATAGAAGTAAATGAAGACTTGTACTTTTATGTTATAGGAAAAGAAATAGACAAAAGTATAAATAGTATTTTAAAAAGAGAGTATAATTTAGATATAAATGTAAGTTTTGAAATAGTAAAAGAAGGAATGACTACAGAGAATTATAAGAAAAACAAAGATGAAGAATTAAAAAGTATGATATCAAGTTTAGCTTTAAACGATAGAGATAAGCCTAAAAAAGAGGAGAATAATAAAGAAAGAAAGAAAAGCAAAAAAAATAGAAAGTATAAAACAAGAAGAAAAAATGGTGTAAATTATGTTGAAAAAATATCTGGTGAAATATGTGCGATATTAGATGGAATAGTACAAGACGATGAAACTATTATAAAGGGAGAAATTTTCGAGCTAGAAGTTAAAGAGATAAAAAATGATAAACTTCTAATTTCTTTTGATATGTTTGATGAAAGTAGTGCGGTTACAGTTAAATTTTTCATTACAAAAGAAATATATGAAGAAGAATTCAAAGAAAAACTGTATAATGGCGATGAAGTGATAGTTAAAGGGTATGTAAGATATGATAATTATGATAAAGAATTAAATATTATGGCAAATGAAATATGCCATGGGGAAAACAAAATAAAAGAAGAAAAAGACGAGGAAGAAATTAAGCGTGTAGAGTTACATTTACATACTAACATGAGTTCTATGGATGGTATAAATAGTATAAAAGATTATATAAAAAAAGCAAAAAAATATGGTCATAAATCATTAGCAATAACAGATCATGGGGTAGTACAAGCATTTCCAGAAGCAATGAATGAAGTTCGTGATATAGATTTTAAGTTAATATATGGAGTGGAGGCTTATTTAATAAATGATATAGAACTTGTAGTAGGAAATGTAAGGAATCAAAATATAGAAGATGAGTTTGTAGTATTTGATGTAGAAACTACAGGGTTATATAGTAATACAAATAAAATTATAGAGATAGGTGCAGTAAAAATTAAAAACATGGAAATTATAGAAACATTTTCAGTGTTAATAAACCCGAATGAAATGTTAAGTGATAAAATTATAAAGTTAACAGGAATTACAGATAACATGTTAGAAGATAAAGGTGATGTAGAAAGTGAGATAGATAAATTTATTGATTTTATAGGTAAAAGTATTTTAGTTGGGCATAACGTTAAATTTGACATTGGTTTTTTAAATAAAGCGGTAAAGGATGTAAAAGGAGAAGAGTTAGAAAATACGTTTATAGATACGGTAACTTTATGTCAAGGTATTTTTAATGGCAATGATAAGTTTAAAAACTTCAAACTAGATACGATAGCTAGAAACTTAGGGATCAGTCTAGAAACTCACCATAGAGCATTAGAAGATGCGAAAGCTACGGGTAAAATTTTAATACACTGTTTAAAAGTATTAGAAAAAGATGGAATAACAAAGATAGAACATATAAATGAATATATTGCAAAAAAAATAGATTATAAAAAAATCAGACCAAATCACTGTATTATATTGGTAAAAAACTTAAAAGGGCTTAAAAACTTGTATAAATTAATATCAGAATCCCACATAAATAATTATTATAGAAACCCGCGAATTCCTAAAAGTTTATTAGTGGAAAATAAGGAAGGATTAATAATAGGAAGTGCATGTGAGGCAGGTGAATTATATAAAAACATAATAGGCAACATGCCAAAATCATATATAAAAAAAATAAGTCAATTGTATAATTATTTTGAGATACAGCCATTAGAAAATAACAAATATTTAATTAAAAATGGTGCGGTAACAGATACAAGACTTATTGAAATCAACAGGGAGATAGTTAAGCTAGGAGATGTAGAAAATAAAATAGTAGTGGGAACGGGAGACGTTCATTTTTTAAATAAGGTCGATAAAGTGTATAGAGAAATATTAATGAGTAGTAAGGGATTTAAAGATGCGGAAGATCAACCACCTTTATACTATAAAAGTACAAAGGAGATGTTAAATAATTTTTCATATTTAGGTAAAAAGAAAGCATACGAGATTGTAGTTACAAATACGAATAAAATAAGTGATTTAGTAGATAAGATAAACCCAATACCAGATGGAACGTTCCCGCCTAAAATTGAAGGAGCAGATAAAGAATTAGAAAAAATAGCATATGAAAAAGCAAGGAGTTTATATGGTGACGATCTACCGAAAGTGGTAGAACAAAGATTGAATAGAGAGTTAACATCTATAATAAGTAATGGGTTTGCTGTTATGTATATAATAGCGCAGAAGCTAGTAAAAGATTCAGAAAAAGCGGGTTACTTAGTAGGATCTAGAGGATCTGTAGGTTCATCATTTGCGGCAACGATGGGTGGGATAACAGAAGTGAACCCATTACCACCACATTATTATTGTAAGAAATGTCAGTATAATGATTTTGATTCAGAACTTGTATTAAGTTTTGCAGGTGGAACAGGATATGACATGCCAGATAAAAATTGTCCTAACTGTGCCACTAAGTTAACTAAAGAGGGTCACGACATACCTTTCGAAACATTTTTAGGTTTTGATGGAGATAAGGAACCAGATATAGATTTAAATTTTTCAGGAGACTATCAAGGCAAAGCCCATGAGTATACAGAAAAATTGTTCGGGGAGGGATATGTATATAAAGCTGGGACAATCGGGACTCTTGCAAACAAAACAGCATTTGGCATAGTATCAGGGTACTATAATGATAGAGGTGAGAAAAAAAGAAAAGCGGAAATAAACAAATTGAAAAATGGATGTATAGGAGTAAAAAGAACAACAGGACAACATCCAGGTGGATTAATGGTAGTGCCTAATGACTATTCGATATACGATTTTTGTCCTATACAACGTCCAGCTAATGATCAAAGTAGTGGTACAATTACAACGCATTTTGATTATAATGCGATAAGTGGTAGATTGCTAAAGCTTGATATACTAGGTCATGATAATCCAACTATAGTTAAAATGTTGTTAGATAATACGGGGTTAGATTGTAGAGATATAGACTTAGGCGATAAAGATGTTATATCACTATTTAGGTCACCAGAAGCATTAGGAGTAACAAAAGAAGAGATAGACTGTAACACAGGAAGTTTAGGGTTACCAGAGTTTGGGACATCTTTTGTTAGACAAATGCTAGAAGAGACGAAACCAAATTCATTTTCAGAGCTTGTTAGGATTTCAGGATTATCACATGGTACAGATGTGTGGACTAATAATGGGCAAGAATTAGTAAAAAGTGGAGTTGCGACTCTAAAAGAAATAATACCTACAAGAGATGATATTATGGTTTATTTAATACAAAAAGGTTTAGATGAATTAAAAGCATTTAAAATAATGGAGAATGTGCGAAAAGGTAAAGGGTTAACAGAAGAAGAGGAAAAACTTATGGTAGATAAAGATGTACCGACGTGGTATATCGAATCATGTAAAAAAATCAAATATATGTTTCCAAAAGGACATGCTGTTGCATATGTAATGATGACAGTTAGAATTGCATATTATAAAATGCATTACCCATATGCATTTTATCAAGCTATTTTCACAGTTAAAGGTAACGACTTTGATTATAAAATGATGTGTGAAGGAATAGAAAAAGTCAAATTATTGGCAAAAGAAATAAATGATAAAGGATATAATAAGACGACAAAGGATGGGGGAACGTTAGTTTTATTAGAATTATGCCAAGAATTTTATTCTAGAGGGTTAAAGTTTAAAAAAGTAGATATTTATAAGTCTAGTAATAAGAAATTTATAATTACTAAAGAAGGTTTATTACCACCGCTATCGTCAATACAAGGATTAGGCGGTAATGCAGGAGAAAATGTAGTGAATGCGAGAAAAGACGGAAAGTTTACTACTATTGAAGATTTCGCACAGAGAACGAAAGTAAATAAAACAGTTATAGAAATTTTAAAAACCATAAATGTTTTCGATGGATTAGCGGAAAAAAACCAATTAAGTTTATTGGATATTTAATATCATTTAAAATATATAAAGGGCTTTGTACAAAAACAAAGATAATAAAACAGTTATAGAAATTTTAAAAACCACAAATGTTTTCGATGGATTAGCGGAAAAAAACCAATTAAGTTTATTGGATATTTAATATCATTTAAAATATATTAAGGATTTTGTACAAAAACAAAGGTAATAAAACAGTTATAGAAATTTTAAAAACCATAAATGGTTTTGATGGATTAGCGGAAAAAACAATTAAGTTTATTGAATATTTAATATTGTTTAAAAAATATATAGGCGTAAAGACATTTATATAGACATTTATATAAAAAATTGTTACAATAATAACATGCAATACAATAATTATTTTAATATATAGGAGGATAGCTTTATGGCAAAAATTATAAAAACAATGGATGGAAATGCAGCGGCAACGTATACGTCATATGCATTTACAGAAGTTGCGGGTATTTTCCCGATTACGCCATCGTCTCAAATGGCAGAGTTAGCAGATGAAATGTCGGCTAACGGAGTAAAAAATATGTTTGGGCAAACAGTAGAAGTTATAGAAATGCAATCAGAAGCAGGTGCAGCGGGCACGGTTCATGGTTCATTACAAGCAGGAGCTTTAACAACTACGTTTACAGCATCACAAGGTTTATTACTTAAAATACCAAATATGTATAAAATAGCAGGGGAATTATTACCATGTGTTATACATGTTAGTGCGAGAGCAATAGCAGGACATGCACTGTCGATATTTGGAGATCATTCAGATGTTATGGCGGCAAGACAAACAGGATTTGCTATGTTAGCGTCTAATAGTGTACAAGAAGTTGCTGACTTATCAGCTGTAGCACATTTATCTACATTAAAAGGTAAAGTTCCTTTTATTCATTTTTTTGATGGATTTCGTACGTCACATGAAATTCAAAAAGTGGAGTGCTTAGAATATAGTGACTTTGCAGACTTGGTAGATATGAATGCTGTTGAAGAATTTAGAAAAAGTGGTTTAAATCCAGAAAGTCCAGTAACAAGAGGTTCAGCACAAAATCCTGATATATTCTTCCAAGGTAAAGAGGCATCAAATAAATATTATAATGAATTACCAGCTATAGTTGAAGACTATATGGATAAAATAAATAAATTAACAGGTAGAGATTATCAGTTATTTAATTACTATGGTGCTAAAGATGCAGATAGAGTTATTATAGCTATGGGTTCTGGTGTTGAGGCTATAGAGGAAACAGTAGATTATTTAAATAGCATTGGCGAAAAAGTAGGAGTTATTAAAGTAAGATTATTTAGACCATTCTCTTTAGATCACTTCGTAAAATCAATACCAGCATCAGCTACTAAAATAGCTGTTTTAGATAGAACAAAAGAACCAGGATCATTAGGAGAGCCATTATACCAAGACGTATGTACAGCATTAGTTGAGAAAGATTTAAAATTAACAGTAGTAGGTGGACGTTATGCATTAGGCTCTAAAGATTTCACACCAGCACAAGTTGTTTCAGTGTTTAACAACTTAAAAGAAGAAAAACCAAAAAATCACTTTACAGTAGGTATAGTTGATGACGTTACACATACATCTTTAGAAGTAGGAGATGAATTAGATCTTGCAGATGCAGATACAAAAAGTTGTAAATTCTGGGGATTAGGTTCAGATGGTACAATTGGAGCTAATAAAAACTCAATTAAAATAATTGGTGATAATACAGATTTATATGCACAAGCATATTTCTCATATGATTCAAAAAAATCAGGCGGTATTACACAATCACATTTACGTTTTGGTAAAAAACCAATTCGCTCAACTTATTTAGTAAATAAAGCAGATTTCGTTGCTTGTCATAAACCATCGTATTTAGAAAAATATGATATGTTAAAAGATATTAAAGAAAACGGTACATTTTTATTAAACTGTTCTTGGTCAGTTGAGGAATTAGAAAGTAATTTACCAGCTAACGTTAAAAGACAAATAGCTAATAAAAACATTAAATTTTATACTTTAGATGCTACTAGTATTGCTAAGGAAATAGGATTAGGAAATAGAGTTAACACTATACTTCAAGCAGGATTTTTCAATTTAACGAAAATCATCCCAACAGAAGATGCTGTTAAATATATGAAAAATGCAATTCAAAAATCATATGGTAACAAAGGTGAAAAAATCGTTAACATGAATAATCAAGCTGTAGATAAAGGAATAACAGCAGCAGTTCAAGTTACAATACCTAGTGCATGGGCTACAGCAGAAGATGTTAAAAAAGAAGCGAGCAAAGAAGAAAAACCAGTATACGTATCAACAATAGTAGATCCGATAAATGCTTTAAAAGGTGATGACTTACCTGTAAGTACATTTATGGACTTCGTTGATGGAACTATGCCAAATGGTACAGCGGCATATGAAAAACGTGGAATAGCAGTAGATGTTCCAGAATGGATTGCAGATAAATGTATACAATGTAATCAATGTGCATACGTATGCCCTCATTCATGTATTAGACCATTCATAGCAACAGATGAAAGCTTAGCGAATAAACCAAAAGGTTATGAAACTATTAAAGGTCGTGGAAAAGGTTTAGAAAACTATAATTATAGAATGCAAGTAGATACATTAGATTGTACAGGTTGCGGAAACTGTGTTCAAATATGTCCAGCTAAAGAGAAAGCTCTAGTTATGGAACCTATGGAAACACAAATGAAAGAAATGGAAAATTGGTATTATAGCTTAAACCTACCAGTAGTAGAAAATCCAATAAATAAAGAAACAGTTAAAGGTTCACAATTTGAAACGCCATTATTTGAGTTCTCGGGAGCTTGTGCAGGTTGTGGAGAAACACCATATGCAAAATTATTAACACAATTATTTGGTGATAGAATGTATATTGCTAATGCAACAGGATGTTCATCAATTTGGGGAGCATCATCACCAGCTACGCCATATACTACTAATCATAAAGGTCAAGGACCAGCATGGGCAAACTCATTATTTGAAGATAATGCAGAGTTTGGATTAGGTATGTTAGCAGGACAAGAAAAAATTAGAGAAGGTGTTAAAGCTAAAGTGGAAGAACTATCAACTAGCACATCAGACTCTAACGTGAAAAATGCAATTACTAATTGGATTGACACATATAATGATGGTGAAGCTTCTAAATTAAGTTCACTTACATTAGTTGACACATTAGCAAAAGCTAAATTATCAGGAGCGGAAAAAGTATTAGCAGAAAAAGTATTAAAAGATAAAAACTTCCTAAACAAAAAATCACAATGGATTTTAGGAGGAGATGGATGGGCGTATGACATTGGTTATGGTGGATTAGATCACGTATTAGCTAGTGGAAGAAATGTAAATGTTTTAGTATTTGATACAGAAGTGTACTCAAATACAGGCGGACAATCTTCAAAATCATCACCACGTGCATCAGTTGCAAAATTTGCAGCATCAGGTAAGAGACTTAGAAAGAAAGATTTAGGACTAATATGTATGAGTTATGGTTATGTATACGTTGCACAAGTTGCAATGGGAGCTAATC
Organism: uncultured Clostridia bacterium; assembly: GCA_947313885.1. GTDB lineage: Bacteria > Bacillota > Clostridia > Lachnospirales > CAMZNU01 > CAMZNU01. The sequence goes on from CAMZNU010000002.1 coordinate 58,682, forward strand.
AAAATCAATTAATTAAAGCTATGGTTGAAGCGGAAAAATATGATGGACCATCTTTAATAATCGCGTACTCACCTTGTATTGCACACGGAATAAAAGGTGGATTATTTAACACGCAAGCACAAACTAAAAAAGCTGTTGAATGTGGATACTGGCATTTATATAGATACAACCCATTATTAGAAGAACAAGGCAAAAATCCATTTATATTAGACTCAAAAGAGCCAAACGGAAAAATACAAGAGTTTATTAATAGTGAAGTAAGATACACATCTTTAAGATTAGCATTCCCAGATGTAGCCGAAGAGCTATTTACGGAAATGGAAAAAGATTGTAATAGAAGATATGAAAGCTATAAAAGATTGGAACAAGCAAAATGGTAACAATACTACTTGTTAAGACATATTCTTAGTTAGGTAGTTATTATAACTAAGATAAAGCTACGGTAGTTATTCTGTAGCTTTATCTTTATCTTTATATTTATATTTAAAGGAGGATTTAAACATGGAGCAATTAACGAACATAGTAAATTCGATTAATGGTATTGTGTGGAGTGATGCTTTAGTAGCATTATGTCTTATAACAGGACTGTACTTTTCTTTTAAGACTAATTTCTTGCAAGTTAGACACTGGAAAGAAATGTTAAGGTTGTTATTAGACAAAGAAAGTTCAAAAGAAGGTATATCATCATTTCAAGCATTATCTGTATCATTATCTGGACGTGTAGGTACAGGTAATATAGTAGGGGTTGCAGCAGCAATAGCATTTGGAGGACCAGGAGCAGTTTTTTGGATGTGGATGATAGCATTTTTAGGAGCAGGTTCAGCGTTTGTAGAATCTACATTAGGGCAAATTTATAAAGTTGAGCAAGATGGAGAGTATCGTGGAGGACCAGCATACTACATAGAAAAAGGTTTAAAAATGAAGTGGTATGGATTATTTTTCGCAATGTTCACTTTAATGGCGATGACATTATTTTTACCAGGGACACAAGCTAACAGTATAGCAGAAAGTTTAAATAATGCCTTTAATATACCTAAATTATATTCTGGTATATTTTTAGTTGTATTATTAGGGTTCATAATATTTGGTGGAGTTAAGAAAATAGGTAAAACAGCAGAAATAATTGTACCTTTTATGGGGATTGCATATATTTTAGTTGCTTTAATTATTATCGTAATTAATTATAAACAAATACCAACAACATTTAGTTTAATATTCACATCAGCATTTGGAGTGAACGAGGCACTAGGTGGTATATTAGGTTATACAATTGCATGGGGAGTTAAAAGAGGAATTTATTCTAATGAAGCAGGTCAAGGTACAGGACCACATGCAGCAGCAGCAGCAGAAGTTAGTCATCCTGTAAAACAAGGATTAGTTCAAGCGTTTTCAGTATACATAGACACTTTATTTGTTTGTACAGCTACAGCACTTATGATTTTAACAACTAATTCATATAGCGTTTATCAAGGTGGAACTCTTGAAAGTGGATCTATATCAGGATTCGGATTTATGAACGGTGTAGGAGCAGGTACAGAATATACTCAAGCGGCAGTAGAATCAGTATTTCCAGGATTCGGAGCAGGATTTATAGCTATATCATTATTTTTCTTTGCATTTACTACAATAATGGCATATTACTATATGGCAGAAACTAACGTTGCATATATAACTAAAAATTCTAATATGAGTAAAAAAACATTATACTTAGTTCTTAGAGTTACATTATTAACTAGTGTGTTGATTTTTGCAGTTAACACATCAGATTTAGCATGGGGGCTAGGTGATATCGGTGTTGGAATTATGGCATGGTTAAACATAGTTGCTATTTTATTATTATCAAAACCAGCACTTATAGCTTTAAAAGATTATGAAAAACAGAAAAAAGAAGGTAAAGACCCAACATTTGATCCTAAAGCGTTAGGAATTGAAAATGCAGATTTTTGGGAAAATAAATAAGAGAAGTTTATAGAATCATAAAAAGTGTATGAATAAAAAACTCAACGTGAGTTTTAATTCATACACTTTTTTTAAAAAAATAATTTAGATTAAAAAGCAAAGTATTTTAGTTAAAAGAGAAGATGAAATATATTTTATAATGAATTATACACTAATAAAATATAGTGTGTATTGCAATTATCCATAAAATAAGTTAAACTATTAGCAATATGATATAAGTATTTAAAATAAAAACTGTTTAATTTAAATAATTAAGCAAAAAATAATTGTGTTATTAAGATGTTTAAGTTAAAAAAATTAAAATGTGAAATATGGATATAATATTTATAGTGTATTTAATAATATAAAATAACAAAAATCATGCAAGAAAAAAGAAGAGTGTTATAAAGTGTGGACCTATGTAAAATAGTTTCATAATCTATATTTTTTTAAGGAGGATAAAGTGGAACAACTAACGAACATTGTAAATTCAATAAATGCTGTTGTATGGAGTAATATATTTGTAGGGGCTTGCCTTTTATTAGGGTTAATGTTTTCTTTTAAAACTAATTTTGTGCAAGTTCGACAATTAAAAGAAATGATAAGGTTATTATTCGATACAAAAAGTTCTGAACAAGGCATATCATCATTTCAAGCTTTAACAGTGTCTTTATCAGGCAGGATAGGTACAAGTAACATAGTAGGCGTTGCTATAGCAATAGCCTTTGGAGGACCAGGGGCTATTTTTTGGATGTGGATGATAGCGTTTTTAGGTGCAAGCTCAACATTTATAGAGTCTACATTAGGTCAAATTTATAAAGTTGAGCAAAATGGACAGTATCGTGGTGGACCAGCATATTATATTGAAAAAGGTTTAAAAATGAAGTGGTATGGTTTAGTATTTTCTATATTTACTTTAGTTGCTATGACATTGTTTTTACCAGGAATTCAGGCAAATAGTATAGTAGAAGGTTTAAACAATGCATTTAATATACCTAAGTTATATTCAGCTATAGGATTAGTTATGCTATTATCAGCGATAATATTTGGTGGAGTTAAAAAAATAGGTAGAGTCGCAGAAATAATAGTACCTTTTATGGGCATCGCATACATAATAGTAGCGTTAATTGTAATTGGCGTAAATTACAAAGAAATACCTACAACATTTAACTTAATCTTTACATCAGCATTTGGTATAAATGAAGCATTAAGCGGGATCTTAGGCTATACAATTACATTAGGAGTTAGAAGAGGATTATACTCTAATGAAGTAGGACAAGGTTCAGTATCACACCCAGCGGCAGCGGCAGAAGTTAGTCATCCAGCTAAGCAAGGTTTAGTTCAAGCATTTTCAGTATATATAGATACTTTATTTGTTTGTACAGCGACGGCATTTATGATTTTAACGACTAAGTCATATAGTGTTTATCAAAATGGAAATATTGACAATGGATCAATATCAGGCTTTGGTCTCATGGACGGAATAGAAGTAGGAACAAAATATACTCAAAGTGCTGTAGAAACAGTGTTCCCAAATTTGGGTGCTGGGTTTGTAGCTGTAGCATTATTTTTCTTTGCATTTACTACAATAATGGCGTATTACTACATGGCAGAGACCAACGTTGCATATATAAGTAAAAATTCTAATGTAAATAAAAAAATATTATATTTTACTCTTAGAATATCATTATTAGTTAGTGTTTTAATTTTCGCCATCAATGGATCAGATTTAGCATGGGGATTAGGAGATATCGGCGTTGGAGTTATGGCGTGGTTAAATACAGTAGCAATTATATTGTTAGCAAAGCCCGCGCTATTAGCACTAAAAGATTACGAGACACAAAGAAAAGAAGACAAAGAACCAACATTTGACCCGAAAGCACTAGGAATTGAAAATGCAGATTTTTGGGAAAATAAATTATAGAAAGCAGTAACGATAAAAAACCAAACTTGTATTTTAAAGTTTGGTTTTTTATTTAGGGGAATATTTTTATTAATGAATATGTTTATATAATAATTATAGAATATAGAAGAAAAAATAAAGCAAAATATAATAATATATCTTTGCAATTTATAGTTATATACGTTAAAATGATACTAGTGTAAATAAATAGCATACACTAGTTAACTTATAATATGCAGAGGTAATCAATGAAAGAACTTTTTATAGAGACACGTGGTAATATTAGTAAATATATTTTGTTAGAAGATAAAAAGATACAAAACTTAATAGTAGAAAGTAAAGAGTTTGAGTCTTTAGTAGGAAATATATATGTAGGACGTGTTACGAACATAGTAAATAAAAATTTTGCTTTCATAAATATCGGGTTAGATAAAAATGCTTTTTTAGATTTAAATGATAATAAAGAAAGTTTGTTGCTAAGTTATGCAGGTGATAAAAGAAAAATTTTAATAAAACAAGGCGATGCTATTTTAGTACAAGTAACAAAAGATTCATCAGGAGAAAAAGGTGTAGCTGTTACTAGTCAGTTTAATTTAAACAGTGAAAATTTAGTAATGTACGTAAGTGAAAAAAATAATATAGGTGTTTCGAAAAAAATACACGAGGAAAGCAAACGTACTAGCTTAAGAGAGTTAGGTGAGAAATTAACTGATAATGAGTATAGTCTAGTATTTCGAACTAATAGTAAAAATTTATTAGAAAGGGATATAGTAGAGGAATATAATTCGTTAGTTAAAAAATTTAATACTATAAAAGAAAAAGGCAACTATGCTAAACCACCGTTTTTATTAATGAAAGAAGACAACAAAGTATTAAAAGTAGTAAATGAGATAATAGAAAAAAATACAGAAATAGTAGTGTTTAACGATAATGAAACATATAACAAATTAAAAGATATATTAGAGAAAAAAGATATTAAAACAAGATTGCTAAGTCTAGAAGAAAATGTAGAATATACAAACACCTTTAATAATACGTTAGAAAAATTGTTCCATAAAAAGATATGGTTAAAATCGGGCGGGCATTTAATTATAGAGGAGACGGAGGCGTGTGTTGTTATAGATGTTAATTCATCAAAAGCAGTTAACAGTAGAAATAACAACAAAACAGTTTTGAAAGTAAATATAGAAGCGTTACAAGTTGCTAGCCAGCAAATAAAACTAAGAAATTTAAGCGGTATAATTATAATAGATTTAATAGACATGAGGTATGATAGCGATAAAAAGAAGGTTTTAAAAATGGCCAATACTATATTTAGAGAGGATAAAATTAAAACATTTGTAGTTAGTATGACAGAGCTTGGGTTATTACAGTTAACAAGAAAGAAAAAAAGAGAATCAATAAGTAAAACTCTTAAAAAGAAATGTGTTTATTGTGATGGAGTAGGTACAAGTTTAAGTGTGGAATATGTGTGCGATAATGTTTTGCGTGAACTATTTTCATTAATAGTAAATACAACTTGTAACACGTTTGAAATTAGATGTAATGAAAAAGTAATGAAATATATAAAAAATAACAAAAAAAATTTCAATGATCTTGAAAAAAATTACGAAGTGAAAATAGATTATAAATGTATAACAACAGCAAAAATAGAATATTTTGAAATCGATAAAAATATTAAGAGGTGTTAAATGGCAAAGGTAAGATTTGTATATGTATGTCGAGAATGTGGATATGAAACACCAAAATGGATGGGCAAATGTCTAGATTGTGGTTCATTTAATAGTTTTACAGAAGATGCTATAGAAGAAAAAAAAAAGGTTACAGCGCACACATTAACAAGTACAAAACCTATGCGGTTATCGGAAATAGAGATTTTAAAAAGTAATAGACTAAAAACGGAGTTTGAGGAATTAAATAGAGTTTTAAGTGGTGGTTTAGTAGATGGATCTCTTACGTTAGTAGGTGGTGACCCAGGGATTGGAAAGTCTACATTGCTGTTACAAATATGCCAAGGTATATGTGAGGACAAAAAAGAAGTAATATATATATCAGGTGAGGAATCAGTACAGCAAATAAAACTTAGAGCGAATAGGTTAAATATAACTAGTGAAAATTTATTATTGATGGCAGAGACAGACATGAATAATATAGAAAGTGTTATAAAACGAAACAAGCCAACATTAGTAATAATAGATTCTATACAGACTATGTATAGGGAAGATATTAATTCATCGGCGGGAAGTGTAACCCAAACAAGAGAATGTGTAACTACATTTATGAAATTAGCAAAAGGTTTAAATGTATCAATAATATTAGTAGGACACGTTACTAAAGAAGGAAATTTAGCAGGACCTAAAATGCTAGAACATATGGTAGACACAGTTATATACTTCGAAGGTGATAAAAATGCAAGTTATAGGTTAATAAGAGCGGTGAAAAACAGGTTTGGTTCTACAAATGAGATAGGAATATTTGAGATGAGAGCAGAAGGTTTAGTAGAGATTACAAACCCGTCAGAATATATGTTATCGGGAAGACCAATAGATATGCCAGGGTCAGTAATTACGTGTAGCGTAGAAGGTACAAGACCAATATTAACGGAGGTTCAAGCGTTAGTAAGTATAACAAATTTTGGAATGCCAAGACGTACAGCAAACGGGATAGACTATAATAAAGTAGTTATGTTAATGGCAGTATTAGAAAAAAGGGCGAGTATGCAACTTAGTAACTATGATGCATATGTAAATTTAGCAGGTGGCATGAAAATAGTAGAGCCGTCGTTAGATGTAGCGATAATATCGGCAATAGCATCAAGTTATAAAAATATAGCAATAGATCCGTATACGATGGTATTAGGAGAAGTTGGTTTAACAGGAGAAATAAGAGCCGTAACAAATGTAGAAAAAAGAGTTAAGGAAGGAAAAAAATTGGGATTTAAGCAATGTATAATTCCACAAGCAAATTTAAAAGGGTTAGAAAATCTAGGTAGTATGAAAGTGTACGGAGTTAGTAATATAGGAGAATTAATACAACTATTATTTAAAGGAAAGTGATGGTGAAAATATGAATAGTTTAAAAATTATAAGAAATTATCTAGCAATAGTTATGGGATTTGTAATAGTATCATCGGGAGGAATGTTTTTAGGGATTAGAGCTTATGAAATGTTGTACGTTGAGGAAAGTACAGGACCATCAAATAATTTTTATGAAAAAGAAGATGACGATAAAAAAATTGAAGATGAAGATGAAGAAAAAAGCGGATTTTTAAAAGCACCGAAGAAAACAAACTTTGTACTATTAGGAGTAGATGAAAATGAATATTTAACAGATGTAATAATGGTAGGTAGTTTTGATAGGGATTCGCAAGTAATAGATATAATATCAATACCGCGTGATACATATACAGAGTTTAGTAGTGAAGAAAAAGCAAAGTTAAACAAAATAGGTATTTATCCGCCAGACATGATGAAATATAATGCAGTACATAGTTATACAAAAGATGCATTAGGTACAGAGTTTATGATTGAGCATATAACAGATAACTTTGGTATTAAAATTGATTACTATGCAAAAGTTAATTTAAAAGGATTTAGAGATATAGTAGATGCTATAGGCGGAGTGGAGTTTGACGTACCAGTGGACATGGTATATAGTGATCCTTTGCAAAATTTATATATAAATGTGCCAAAAGGCAAACGAGTGTTAACAGGGAAAGAGGCAGAGGGAGTAGTGAGATATAGATCGGGGTATGTAGGTGGAGATTTAAAGAGGTTAGAAGTGCAACAAGATTTTATGGTAGCAATGTTTAAAAAACTTTTATCTTTTGAAACTATAATAACAAAACCTATGGAAATATTAAGAATAATTATATCTAATGTAGAAACTAACTTTAAGTTAACAGATGCACCTAAGTATGTGGAGTATTTACCAAAGTTAAGTTTAGATAAATTTAATACCCATACGATGCCAATAGATGAAGATAAATTAACACAGTCAACATATGTTATACCTGATAAGGATAAGTTAACAAAATTAGTTAATGAAATATTTTATGGTGACAGACTTTTTACAATTGAAGGCAAGGATGCGGTGTATAATAAAGAGATAGAAGTCTTAAACGGTTCAAAGATAAACGGCTTAGCAGGTAAAACGAAAGAAAAATTAACAGAGTTAGGGTTTAATGTAACTAGTTATGGGACGTACCAAGATGATGGTGAAGGATTTATGAATGAGACGAGAATAAAAGTAAAAGCAGGAATAAATATAGAGGAGTTAGAGAAACATTTTGAAAATCCGAGTGTTGAATATACGTTAAAGAAAAGTGATTTATATGATATACAAATAATAATAGGTTTAGATGGTAAAGTTATAGAATAAAATACTTGTAATTATATAAAAAAGAATGTATAATACTGTGTGTATAAGAAATGTTCCGCTGTTATTACATAGTGTATTGGATAAGAACATTTTATAGATAAAAAGGAGAAAGATATGAACGCAACAATAATAAGAGAAATTGAGAAAGAACAATTAAGAAGTGATATTACAGATTTCAACGTAGGTGATACAGTACGTGTATATGCTAAAATCGTTGAAGGAACAAGAGAAAGAGTTCAAATGTTTGAAGGTGTAGTACTTAAGAAACAAAACGGAAGCTTAAGAGAAAACTTTACAGTTAGAAAAATCGCAAGTGGTGTAGGGGTTGAAAAAACTTGGTTAATGCATTCACCAAGATTAGAAAAAATTGAAGTTGTACGACGCGGTATAGTAAGAAGGGCAAAATTATACTACTTAAGAGATAGAGTAGGAAAAGCGGCTAAAGTTAAAGAAGATATAAGAAATAGATAATAAAAAAATAAAAAAAAAAACCACTTAGGTGGTTTTTTTTATATTATAAAAATATGAGAAAAATTAGGAGGGAAAAATGAAAAATAGAAAACCAGAGAAAAAAATAGACGAGAGAGATACGATGTTTGCGAGAATGAAATATGTAGAAGGAAGTAAAGAATATAAAGATTATTATTTAAGAAATAAACATTTAAAAGAAATAGATGATAATTTAAGAAGTAAGGGAGGGATTGGAGCTGATGATACGGTATTTTATAATGAAGGTGTATCAGAAGCTATTAATAGTAATTTTAAGTTACTAAATGATATAAAACATTTATCAAAAATAGAAAGAGGTAGCGAGAAAATAGAGATAAATGAAAAAAGGGTTACAAATATAATAAAAGGGTTGTGTAAAACCTATGGTGCATTAGACGTTAGTGTAGTAGAGCTTAAAGATGAGCATTATTATTCACATAGAGGTAGAGATGAATTTTATGGTGATGAAATAACAGAAAATATGAAACATAAGTATGGAATTGTATTTACTGTACAGATGGAAAAGGAAATGATAAATACAGCACCACGAACGCCTGCAACGTTACAGTCATCAAAAAGTTATGTAGACTTAAGTATAATAGGATTACAAATAGGATATTATATATCAAGTTTAGGGTATGATAGTTTTGTAAATATGGATGCTAATTATTTGTTAAACGTAGTGCGGGTAGCAAATGATAGCCCATTAGGAGAAGTTGGTAGAAACAATTTATTAATAACACCTAAAAATGGTGCAAGTGTAAGAATTGGAGTAGTAGCTACAAACATTCCGTTAGTCATTGATAAAAATAAAACCTATGGAATAAAAGAACATATGTGTTCTATATGTAATTTGTGCGGTGTTACGTGTCCGTCAAAGTCAATAGATTTAAGTGATGATGAAAATAAGTGGTCAATAAATCAAGAAACATGTTATGAAAGATGGATGATGTTCGGAACGGATTGCGGTATATGTATAAGTAGTTGTCCGCTAACCCAAGGAATTAAAGGCGATGAAAGAGATGAAAAAAGTAAATTAGATAAGAAATATTATGAAAAAATATTGTTAGAGCATAAAAATAAGTACGGCACAAGAAATTATATTAAAGAAGATCCGAAGTGGATGAAATAATTTTAATAATTTTTTATTAAGATGAATACAATAGAATAAACTTAATAAGAGGTGAAAAGATGATAAGATTATTTGATTTAAAACAAAAAGAAGTAATAAATGTGTCAGATGGTGGGAAATATGGTTATGTAGCAGATTTAGAAATTGATAAAACGACAGGTAAAATTAAAAGCTTAATAATACCGATAACGGGTAAAATGTTGAATTTATTTGGAAAAGAAGAAGAATACGTAATACCGTGGGAGGAAGTAAAACAAATAGGAGACGATTTAATAATAGTAGACGTAGATAGTAAAGAAATAAAAAATGTATAACGCCAATACATAAAATAAAACTACAATAACTATTGTAAAAATGTTAGTATATATATATACTAGCATTTTTATTGTAAAAAAATAAAAATTATTTTAGTTTTTTTACACGGAGATATATATATACAACAGGAGGACGAAATGTCAAATCAAAACGAAAGAGCAGAATTACACGCTCAAATATGGAAAATAGCAAATGACGTACGTGGAGCAGTAGATGGATGGGATTTTAAACAATATGTTTTGGGAACATTATTTTATAGATTTATAAGTGAAGATTTTAGCGATTACGTAGAGGGAGGAGATGAAGCTTTTGATTATTCAACTTTTGATGAAAGTGAAATAACAGAGGATATGAAAAATAATTTAGTAGAAGAAAAAGGATATTTTATATATCCAAGTCAATTGTTTACTAACGTAGCTAAAAATGCTAAAGACAATGATAATTTAAATACAGAATTAAAAGAAATATTTGAATCAATTGAAAATTCATCAAATGGAAAGGACTCGGCAAAAAATGTTAAAGGACTGTTTGCAGACTTTGACACTACTAGCAATAGATTAGGAAATACAGTAATGGATAAAAATAAAAATTTAACGGCAGTACTAAAAGGTGTAGAAGACTTAAACTTTAAAAATTTTGGAGATAACAACATTGATTTATTTGGTGATGCTTATGAGTTTTTAATTTCAAACTATGCATCAAATGCAGGAAAGTCAGGAGGCGAATTTTTTACACCACAATGTGTATCAAAATTACTAGCCAAATTAGTGTTAATCAATAAAGAAGAAATAAATAACGTATATGATCCAGCATCAGGTTCTGGTTCATTATTGTTACAAGTAAAAAAACAAGCTATGTACACAGATAATAAAGGTAATGAAAACTCAAAGTTTAAAGGTGAGTTTCACGGGCAAGAAATAAACCATACTACATATAACTTATGTCGTATGAATATGTTTTTACATGGAATTAACTACGATAAATTTAATATTGCATTAGGTAATACTCTAATAAATCCAAGTTTTACAGAAGAGGATAGACCAGAGGGGTTTGATGCTATCGTATCTAATCCACCATATTCGATTAAATGGGAAGGAAAAGATGACCCAACACTTATAAACGATGACAGATATGCACCAGCTGGGGTTTTAGCACCAAAATCAAAAGCAGATTTTGCCTTTGTATTACATGCACTACATCACCTATCAACAAAAGGTAGAGCTGTAATAGTATCGTTTCCAGGAATATTTTATAGAGGTGGGGCAGAACAAAAAATAAGACAATACTTAATTGATAGAAATGTTGTAGAAGCAGTAATATCGTTACCACCGAATCTTTTTTTTGGAACATCAATAGCAGTAAACATATTAATTTTATCGAAAGGTAAAAAAGATAATACAACACAATTTATTGATGCTAGTGGTGAAGAGTTTTATAAAAAAGAAACTAACAACAACGTACTTACAGAGGAACACATTGATAAAATAATAGAAATATTTAAAAATAAAGAAGATGTTGAATATGTAAGTAAATTAGTACGTATAGAAGAAATAATGGAAAATGATTACGGACTATCAGTAAATACATTTGTAGAAGCAAAAAGCACAGAAGAGATAATAGATATAAAAGAATTAAATAAAGAGATAAAAACAACTGTAGACAATATAAATAAACTCCGTACTAGCATTGAAGAAATAGTAGAGGAGATAGAAGATGGAAAATAATAATTTTATAGAGAAGTTACTAGACGGGGAGGAAGTAGAGTGGAAGGCGTTAGGGGATGTGGTTGAAGTAAAAAAAGGCAAACAACTTAATAAAGAATTATTGTCAGAAAAAGGAAAGTATCCAGCGTATAATGGTGGAATTTCTTTTTCGGGGTTCACTAATCAATGTAACGGTAATAAAAATACGATAATAATAAGTCAAGGAGGTGCATCGGCAGGATTTGTAAATTTTATAGAAAGAGATTTCTATGCTAATGCACATTGCTCCATTATTTTGCCGAAATTTTTTATAGTTCTTAATAGATCTGTTTACCATTTTTTAAAACTAAATCAAAAAAAATTAATGTATAAACAACATGGTGCTGGAATACCAGCATTGCGAATAATAGAAATATCAAAACTCCAAATCCCAATTCCCCCATTACACGTACAAGAAGAGATAGTGCGTATTTTAGACACATTC
>CAMZNU010000003.1 GCA_947313885.1 uncultured Clostridia bacterium
TACTGATAAAACAATGGTAAAACTTGGTTTAATAAAAGAGGTTTTAAATCGTATAGATAGAAAAACAATAAAAGTAATAGATAATATAGAACCAAATCCAACGATAGAATCTATAGAAGAAGGCGTAAAAGAATATATAAAATTCGCACCAGAATGTATAATAGCGTTAGGTGGAGGTTCGCCAATTGATGCGTGTAAAGGGATTTTATATTTTGCATATAAGGTGGAAGAAGAAAAAAAAGGCTCAAAAAGAAAAATTCCGTTTATAGCAATACCTACGACAAGTGGGACAGGATCAGAAGTGACATCATATAGCGTTATAACGAATGGTAATAAGAAAATAGTATTAACAGACGATGACATGCTACCAACAGTAGCGATATTAGAAAATGAATTCATGAAAACATTGCCACAATTTATAGTAGCAGACACAGGCATGGATGCATTAGTACATAGTATAGAAGCATATGTATCAAAAGAAAGAAATGTATTTTCAAATGGAAATGCTATGGAATCTATAAAAATAATTTATAAAGATTTAATAAATCATTATAATGATGTTAAAGTAGAAAGTTATAGAAAAAATATTCAATATGCATCAACATTGGGAGGAATAGCATTTAATAATGCAGGTTTAGGAATTAATCATAGTATAGCTCATACGTTAGGGGCTAACTTGCATATTTCTCACGGTAGAAGCAACGCTATAATAATGCCATATGTTATTAATTACAATAGTGACGCTGTAGAATTTTATTTTGAAATTGTAAAAATGTTAGGAATACCCATAAATTCAAAAGATGATGGTGGAAAAGAATTAATTAAACTAATATGTAATATGAAAAAAGAGTTAAAAATTGAAAGTAGTATAAAGGACTTAGGAATATCATTTAAAGAATATGAAAAATTAATACCAACATTTATAAATGATATCGAAAAAGACCTATGTACGTCTAGTAACCCTAATAATATAAATAAAGAAAGTTTAATTAAATTATTAATAGAAATATACTTTGGCGAAGTTACAAAGTAGAATAATAATTATAAAAATAAAAAAAAGGTAGCATACAATTTAAGTGTGTTACCTGTTTTTTTTCGAAAAACTTAAATTAAGTATAAAAATATTTGTAATTTATTAAAATGGCGATACAACATAAAAGAACTCGACATAAGAAGACAAAAAAGATTAGTATAATTTTCAAAAAGATAGAATTGTAAATCTTAGCGGATATAGACCACCAAAGCGGTTTTGAAAAAACCGCAAAGCTATAGACAGGCGAAAAACAACAAGCGGGAGTTTTGCGAAGCAAAAAACCGCAAAGCTATAGACAGGCGAAAAACAACAAGCGTGTATTTTGCAAAGCAAAAAACCGCAAGCTATGGACAGACGAAGAACAACAAGCGGTATTTTGCAGGGCAAAAACCGCAAAATATTGAAGGGGACAGGCGACAACTAAAAGAGTCGTTATTTTTTGTAAAAAAACCTAAAAATTCATACATAAAAAAAGATAAACCCCGTGGGGTTTATCTTTAATCTAATCCCTAATCTTTAATCTTTTTATCTTTCATTTCTCACCTTATCTTACCATACCCTTAACCTTCATAAACAACATTACCTTCTTTAATAGTAAATAAAACTTTATTATTTTTAAGGTCTAAAACATCTTGAGTCAATGGATTATTTTCAACTATAACAAAATCAGCAAGTAACCCTTCTTTTAGCATACCTTTTCTATTTTCTTCAAAAAATTGCCAAGCAGGCCCTGTTGTTAAACCTTGTAATGCTGTGTATACATCAATACGTTCATCACTTCCTAAAACTTTATTATCCCTAGTTAATCTATTTACAGAAGTCCAAAGCATAAAAAACGGATCTAATGGCGTAACATTGTAGTCGCCATGATTTGAAAATTTTAATCCTAAATTTTTAGCCGACTTTATAGGATTTAAGAAAGAAGAAATTTCAAGCCCCATATTTTCAATGTGAACATCACCCCAGAAAAAAATATGATTAGTAAAATAACTAGGTGACATACCAAGCTTAACATATTTATTTAATTGTTCTTTATCTTGAAATTGCGAATGAATAACAATAGTTCTTTTATCATCATCAGCAGTTAAACCTAAAGATTCAACAGCAGTAATAGCACTATCAATAGCACCGCTACCAGTAGCATGAATATGAAGTTGTACACCGCTATCAACTAAAGGTTTAGCAAGAGTAATTAATTGTTCCGTTGAAATAATACTAGTACCGTGCCAATTTTTTTCACCATCTGGTCCATTTGTTAAATATGGATCTTTCATAAAAGCAGTTTTACCTTGTGGTGAGCCATCTAGTGTAAATTTGCCACCAGCAAATTTTAAATTATTATTATAACTATTTAAAGGATATTTAGGATTATTTAACCATTGGTCAATTTCGGAAAATCCAGGTAAAGAAATTATATCTAAAAATAATTTATTTTCACTTGCACCACGTTGTAACATATCCATTTCACTTATATGAGTAAACCCTTCCATAGCTTGAGTATAACCATTAGATGCATATAACATTTGTGCATCTTTTAATAATTCAATCATTTCATCTTCATTTGGTTGAGGCATAGAAGCAAAAATTTTTAGCCAAGCTAATTCCATTAAAAGACCAGCAGGCGACCCATCAGGTTCACGTGCAATAAACCCGCCTTCAATATCTTTTGTATTTTTATCAAACCCAGCGAATGTTAAAGCTTTTGAATTTAAGACAGCACCGTGCATAGAAACATGAATAATTAATACATTATGATTTGGTAAAACCTTATCAATATCATGTCTAGTTAAATGCCTATGTTCCTCTAAAAGCGTGTGATCGTATCCGTATCCTACTACCCAGTCACCTTCTTTTATATCGTTCTTATTTTTGTGTTCTGCAAGTTTGTTTAAAAGATCGTTAATATTACGTACATCGCCAACAGGTGGAGATGAAATATCTACATGGTTTGCAAGTTTAAGAGCAGCCATAAAATGAGAATGGGGTTCAACAAAACCGGGAAACATAGTAGCCCCTTTTAAATCAAAGTGTAAAGCACTTGGATATTTATTTTTCCCGTCATCTTTAGTACCTAGAAAAACTATTTTGCCATTTTTTTGAACAAGGGATTCAACGTAAACAGGTGAATCTCCATTCATAGTTATAATATTACCGCCATAAAAAATAATAAAACTATCAGTATTTAAATTATTCATAATACCCTCCTTAAAAGTAAATATATTTGTTTATAATGTATTATTTAGAAACATATAAGTCAAGGTTGTAGAACTATAATATCTTGATAGTAATTATTATGTGTAGTAATATAAAATAGTAATCGAGATGGTAAATATATATTAATAAAATAAGTGTGGAAATTTAACTACTGTAGATTTTATGCGTGATTATTTTATTAAATTAAAAAATATTGGAGGAAAATAAAATGTCTAAAGAAAATGAAGAAATGATTTGCAGATGTAAAGGTATAACAAAAGGTGAAATATTAAAATCAGTATCAGAATATCAAGGTGAAATAACAATAGAGGAAGTGAAAAAAATTACAGGTGCAGGATCAGGAAAATGTAAAGGTGGTTACTGTAATAGTAAAATTGTAGAAATATTAAATAAAAATTAGTTGTAGTAAATTTAAATAACTATAAAAAAGATGTATGCCGTGGGCATACATCTTTTTGCTTATAAATAAAATTATTTAATTATACTAAGTCAGCAGTTTCAATATCTTCTACAGCAGGAATGTCTTCTACAGCAGGAACTACTTCAATACTTTGTGATGAACACATGTAGTTAGAAACTACATCAGCAAACATTTCAGTTTGGTCACCACATAAGCTACCAACTAATACAAAAGTAACATCTCTTTCAATGCTAGAGCATTCAGAACAGTTACCAGTTTCAATAATAATACCTTTTTGCGTTATACATTCTTTAGTTTTGCAATCACGTAAAGTAACACCAACAGCTAATTTTTTATCAGGGCACACGTTATCTATTTTAACATTAACTGTTAATAATCGTATACAATCATCAATTGTTTCTGTTACAACAACTTCTTTGTCAGCTTCGCAAGATGTGAAAGAAAAACAATCACAACCGCAATTTTCTTCTGGTGCTTGGTATAAAACCTCTTCAACGCCATCTACTGTTTCTGTTTTTACTGTTAAACTCATTTTTTATTCCTCCTATATTTTGGGCCACATGTTTGGCATAATTCATAATATGTAAAAAGATAGAAAGTGTGACATAGAAAAAAAGAATTTGTGTGAACATTTAGGATGTAAAGAGCATAGAATGATATTAGATTGCGATATAGTGTCGTAATAAAAAAATAGGAGGATTTTAATTTGAAAAAAATAGTAGCGTACTTTCCAGAATGGGGTAGATATGAAGCACATGATAATTATACAGCAGATAAAATAAGTTGGGAGCAGATAACACATTTAAATTATGCTTTTATAGATATTGATATGGCGACAAATAAATTACAATTATTTGATGCATATGGATTTAACTTAAATATGCCAGAAATAAATAGGTTAAAAAAACAGCATCCACATGTAAAAGTTATGATGTCAATTGGTGGTTGGTCAAGATCAGCAGGATTTCATAATGTTGCATTAACAGAGGCTAATAGAGAAACATTTGCAAATAGCTGTGTGGATTTTATAAAAGAGTATGATTTTGATGGAGTAGATATAGATTGGGAGTATCCAACATTTGTACGTGAAGGTGATGTATTAGATAATCCAAATGATTTAGGAACACCATCGGCAGATATAGGAGAAAAAGAAACTTTTACATTATTATTAAAAACAATAAGAGAAAAACTAGATGATCATACAAAAGTAACAGGTAAATATTATCCATTAACGATAGCAGTTAGTATAAATCCAAATATTATAACAAATACAGAGCCAGATAAATTTATAAATTATATAGACTTTATAAATGTAATGTCATATGACATGCATGGTGCATTTGAGCCGATAACGGGACATCATTCACCATTATTTTCAAATCCATATGAACCATATACGGAAATGGAAAAGACGTATTTTAATACAGTGGCGGCATTAGAGTTTTATAGAAGTTATGGGATACCGTCAGAGAAGTTAATATTAGGAGTACCGTTTTATTCAAGAGGGTGGGGGAATGTATCAAGTGATTACCCGATAAAAAACAAATTATATAATGGCACACCGATAAGTTTACCAGGACTTTTTGCCGAGGCGTCGGTTGAGAGCGTTAAAGGTAAATGGGATGGTGGAAGAAATGCGGGGAATAATCCGTATGACTATATAGAAAATGTTATGTTAGGAGCGGGAACATCATTTGTAAAATATAGAGACCCATGGTCAAAAACACCATATATATATAGTGCATCAAAAAGAGAGATGTACACTTATGAAGATGTAGAGTCAGTTGTAGAGAAAATGAAATTTGTAAATGAAAATAATTATGGCGGAGTTATTATATGGGAATTAAGTGGAGACACAACAAATAATATGTTAACAGCTATAAATCAAGAATTATTTAATAGTTCAGATGTGTTAGGTGATGGAACTATAGAAATAGAATCAGAAGGACCTATGTTTGAATTTACACCAAAAATAACTGTAGGAGATAAAGTATTAGAAATTCCATTTAATAATAAAGTGTCGGTTAATGTGCCAACAGGTACGTATGAAATAGAGATGTGGACGGGAAGAACAAGTGATTACCAAACGGTATATGTTCCTAGTGTATCGCAAACATTTGTAGAAGTTGGAGTAGGAGAGACGAAAAAAATCAAATTCTCTTATAAAGAAACGGCAGGTGAGCCAGTGCCTACTACGATAAATGCTTTTGCAAAATTAAAAGAGAGTGCGGATTATGGTACGTCTTTTCAATATGAAATAGAAATACAAAATAAAGATACAGTTAAAATAGATAAGGATTATGAATTAACATTTACGTTAGAAAATGATAAAGGTACATTAGGAGATCCATATAACGGAGCGATGAATAGCCTTGGAAATAATAAATATAAATACACACCAAGTGAGTGGAGTACAGGAATTCCGCAAGGAACGACGTTTAAAGTAAATGGTGATGGTGCAGGATTATTAAAAGAAGATACAGTGCCTAAAAAAATGTATTTAAATGGAGAGAGAATAGGAGTTATAGATGAGAAAGTATTTATAGTTAGTGATGATATAAGTAAAAAAGTTGGTTCATTAAAAATAGTAGTAGAAAATAGTGACTTTCCATTTACGCCAATATTGTCATTAAATAGTGATAGCTATAATGTTGAATTTGGTTGTTCTTTAGTAATACCAGAACTATACCCAGGAGTATATAGTATTTTAGCATCTACATTTGAAGATGATATATATGAGTATAAACCTACTATAAACCCTGTTAAAGCAACTGTTACAGCAGATACAGTAACAACAGTTACGATATCATACATTAAAATTGAGAAAGAAAATAAAGGTTCAGTACAGTTTAATGTACATGGCAACCAAAGTTATGAGTATGTTCCACAAATAATGTTTGGGGGAAATACGTATAATGTAGCGATAGGAGAAAGCTTAAAAGTTAGTAATTTATCATCAGGGGAGTACCCAGTAGTAGTAAAACCCTATGAAGATGAGAATTTTAAATATAATGCAGAGGTTACACCTAGTAGTATGGTATTAGTGAATTCAAATGAGATATCGGTAGTGGATATTTATATTACAGCAGATGAGAAAATTACGAGTGGAGACATGCAAATACAAGTGTTGTCAAAACCATATGACTTTTTACCAAAGGTGTATGTAGATGGAGAAGAATATGAAATAGCATTTGGTGGAACTAAATTTATAAGTGGGATATCAACAGGAATACATGAAGTACAATTTAAAACTTATATAGATGAGACAGGAACTTATATAGGGAATGTATTGCCAAGTACAGTAATAATAAAAGATGGTGAGACAACAAATGTAACTGTAGACATAGAAAAAAATGATATTCCGCCTACGGAATGTGTAAATGTTAAAGTAACGACAACTAGAAAAGATGTATGTGAAGAAACGTATAGTTTAAAAGTTATGTTGGATAATAAATCGGGAATGACATTTGAAAATTGGGTATTAGACTTTGATTTTGAAGATGAGGTATTGGATATATGTTGTAATGTTAGTATAGAAAAAGATGGAGCAACTTATAGAGTAATGCCAACGGGATTCGACGACAAACTTGAAATAGATGAACCGTTAGAATTTGTATTACTAGTTAAGAGGTCAAAAGTAGAAGCAAGTTTAACAAATATGTATATAAATAATAATTTAATTTGCGGAACGGATGTTAAAGAGGATACAGGTATAGCGAGAGTAATAATGATAGATCATAACTTTGATTTTATGCCGGTAGTAAGTGTAAATAATAAATCATTTGGAATGGCATTTGGGACATCAAAAGATTTCAAGTTAACACCAGGAGAGTATCAAGTATTTGCAAATAATAAAGTTATAGGAAATAAAACGTATACAGCAGAAATAACACCAGTAATAATAGAAGTGGAAAAAGGTGTAGTAAAAACAGTAACGATTAACTATAAAGAAGAAGTAACACCAGTAGAAACAGGAACATTAGAAATAATTATGGAGAATAAGTTATATGACTTCACACCAGTAGTAACAGTAGAAGATGCAAGTAACGAAAGTTATGCAGTGCCATTTGGAACAACAAAAGTTGTAGAAGGATTAATGCCAAAAAATTATGAAGTTACAGCTAGTAGTTATAGTGATGGAATATATAATTATACGCCATTAGTAACGCCAACTATAGTTAATATAGGAGTGGATCAGGTAACAAGTGTAAATATAGCATATTCAAAAGATTTAATAATTAAAAGTGATGGTACGTTATTGTTATCAGTAGTAAATGAGGCATTTGATTTTGTGCCAGAAATAACGGTAGATAATGTTATATACAATGTAGAATTTGGAACAGAAGAGGATATAAGTTTAAAACCAAATATGTATAATATTACAGCGAAGTCGTATGAAGATGATGAGTATACGTATGAACCTACAGTTTATCCAGAAGTAGTAAACATTGTTGAGAATGGATTTACAACAGCTACAATAGAATATGTGAGTAAAAAGAAAGATCCGGAAAAATCAATAATTGTAGAGTTAATAGTAGGTGAAGATTGGGGAACAGGATATAATTTCATAATAAAAATAACAAATAATACAGATACTGTTCTTAAAGATTGGATATTAGACTTTGATTTTGATGATACGATAACACAAATATGGAACGCTACGTATTCTAGTGTTGGAAATCACTATACAATAACACCACCAGAATGGGGTAAAGACATAGGGTCTAAAATGTCATATGAAATAGGTGGTGGAGCAAATAGAAACGTGCAAGATGCCAAACTTTATAATATTGAAATAAATGGAGATCATATTAGTCCAATAGATCCTACACCAGAACAAAAGTATGGAAACATACAAATAAATGTTTCAGGTGAAGATTTTGGATTAGATACGACAGTAATAGTAAATGGTACAAAATATGAGTTAATAAAATATAATGAGCCATTATTAATAACAGGACTTTTAGAAGGGTCATATAGTATTATTGCCGAGCCGAAAAAAGATTCTAGCTATAACTATACGCCGACAGTAATATCAAGCCCAGCTATAGTTGTAGAAAACACAACAACGCAAACAACAATAACTTATGAGAAAACAAGTATACCAACAGTAGATGCGACATATCCAGATTATACTACAGTAGATGCTGGGCAAGGTCATAGATGGGGAGATAATGTATTTTCGCCATTTGTAGATTCTACAATTTGGTATACTACGCCAAGCTATAGTGGATTGTTCCCATTTGGAGATGAGTTTGATAGATCGGGAGCTAAATTAGTTAATCTAGGATTTGTTGTAGCAGATAAAGACGGTAACCCAAGTTGGGGAACGTATTATGATATAGCGGGAAATGATCCAAATACAGGAAGTATAATAAGAAATTTATTTAAGCAAATAAAAACATTACGTGAAAAAGGTGGAGATGTTTTAGTATCTTTTGGTGGTGAAGATAATACACCGATACACTCTAGTATAAAAGATGTTAATGTATTAGCAGAACACTATATAAGATTTGTATCAGCATTTGGTTTAAAAAACATCGACTTTGATATAGAAGGTATGTGGGTACGAGATAAAGAGTCATGGGAGAGAAATAATGATGCAATAAAAATAATGCAAGATAGATTAGGAGAAGATGCACCAGATGTATGGTTTACATTCCCAGTATTACCGAGTGGTTTAGTAGGAAAAGGAACAGGTAATGATGCATACCATGTATTAGAGGACGCAGTTAAGAAAGGAGTAAAAGTAAGAGGTGTAAATATTATGACGATGTGCTTTGGGTATGCAATAGTAACAGACCCATCGGATATGAGTATACCTGTTATTCAAGCTAGTGAAAGTTTAAAAAATCAAATAATGGAAATATACACAAATAACGGAGTAACGATAACAGAAAGTGAAGCATATAGGATGGTAGGATTAACACCGATGATAGGGGTATCATATCAACCGCAAGAAATATTTACAGTATTAGATGCACAAAAAGTTTTAGAGTACGCACAAACAAAAGGAATAGGCATGTTAAGTTATTGGGCATTAACAAGAGACAAAACAGGATCAGGTAGTGGAGCAGATTTAGCAACAGGTTCACAAATACCACAAAAAGATTATGAGTTTGCATTAACGTGGAATAAATATAATAATTAAAAAAGAGTTAGTATAAAAAATATATATGAAAATAATGAAATATAAGTCAAGCAAAATATTTACTATAGAGGTAAAATTCTATAGTAAATATTTTTTTATAAAGATAGATATAATGAAATTAAATAGATATGGAAAATCATGTATAAAAATGGTATGAGTATTTAATTGCAAGAGAAGGGCGAAACCTAAAAAACAGATTTTTGTGATACAAATGAATAAATAAATTTAAGGTTGATATAAAAGAGATATACATCAGTACTATAAATGAAAAAATATGAAGTACTTACAAATGAAGTGCATTGAAATTTTTAGAGTTACCAAAGATAAGAAGATATTATAAGAAATGAAAATCAATGAGAATTTTGAAGAAAAAATAAATAAGAAGTTACTGTGGGAATATTTTTTTATAAGTCAAAATGAGAACGTATTAGATATTTTGGAAAAATGGATAGAAGACTTAATAACCAGTAAAAAAAATTAAAAAAGTTAAGTGGAAATATGGACTATATCATAAAAGAACTAGAATATATAGAAGAACAAGCACAAATGGAACATAGAGTTGAAGAAGAACTAGAAGAAGGTGAAAAAATATATTACTTAATGGAGAAGAGAAAGAAGAGAGTGTAATTATAAACATCAAAAGCGTACGAAGAATATGAAGAAAAATTAGAGGTACAAAAAACCAGCTATGTAAATAGCTGGTTTTTTAATAGAAAAATGATGGAGAAATAAAAAAGAAATAAATTTTAAAAACAATAGCTAGATCATATTAAAAAGAAATAACTTATAAATAATAATATTATTATATTTCTAAATATGCAAACAATAGTAATTATTTTTTTATTTGTATGTAATATTTTTTCATAGCTATTATTTGATAGTGACGCCTAAAAATAAAAATAAATTAAAGCTTGACACAAACAAAAGTATACAAAAGTATACAAAAGTATACAAAAGTAACCTTGATTATAAATAAATAAGTATTATACTTGTATTAGTAAGAAGTATATAAATTGTTACTAATACAAAAAATACAAAAAAGGAGGTGGGGAAAATGAAAGATTTTCAAAATT
>CAMZNU010000004.1 GCA_947313885.1 uncultured Clostridia bacterium
TTATTATCTAGACTTGTTAATTTTAATGTTGTACTTCCTTCTATCTCTACTCCTTCATCTCCTTTAATTCCTTCGTAGGTTAAATTTGATATGTCTACATCACTGTTTTTTATCGTTACTTTACTACCAGTTGTTATTCCACGTCCCGTTGTAGTGTTCATAGTAATATTTGTATTTTCTATAAATATATCACCATTTGAAACTATTGCATTTGCAATTAAATTACTTGCTTCATTTCTTATCGTTAAACTTCCACTCGTTGCGTTATTTATACCGTTACTTATTGTTAAATCTCCAGCAAAATAAAATTCTATTGGCATTGCACTGCCTGTAAAAGTTAATTTTTCGATTTGTGATATGTTTTCATCTACTGCTACTACTAATATTCCATCACTATTTATATCTTCTGATGTGTTTATTGTTATTTGTCCTGTAGTATTTATTACTACATCTACTTCTAAATTTTGTTGATTTAGTATTTCTAATTCTTCTGTTTCAATTCCTAAGCCTTTTAACAACTCTATTTCTTCCGTCGTTAATTTAGCCCAATCTATTAAATCTAAATTTAATATTGTTCCTTCTTCAAATCCTATTTTTATTAATAACTCTTTTTCTTCTTCTGTTATCTCTTCCCAATTTATTTCATACGGGTTTGATATTTCTTCTGTTTCTTCAACTTCTATTGTTTCTTCCGTTTCAATTCCTAAGCCTTTTAACAACTCTATTTCTTCCGTCGTTAGTTTAGCCCAATCTATTAAATCTAAATTTAATATTGTTCCTTCTTCAAATCCTATTTTTATTAATAACTCTTTTTCTTCTTCTGTTATCTCTTCCCAATTTATTTCATATGTATTTGATATTTCTTCTATTTCTTCAACTTCTATTGTTTCTTCCGTTTCTTCTGTTTCTGTTTCTTCTGTTTCTTCTGTTTCTTCTGTTTCTTCTATTTCTTCTGTTTCTTCCGTTTCTTCTGTTTCTGTTTCTTCTGTTTCTTCTGTTTCTTCTATTTCTTCTGTTTCTTCTATTTCTTCTGTTTCTTCTATTTCTTCTGTTTCTGTTTCTTCCGTTTCTTCTGTTTCTGTTTCTTCTGTTTCTGTTTCTTCTATTTCTTCTGTTTCTATTTCTTCCGTTTCTTCTGTTTCTGTTTCTTCTGTTTCTTCAACCTCAGTCGTTTCTTCAACCTCTGTCGTTTCTTCAACCTCTTCTGTTTCTTCAGCCTCTGTCGTTTCTTCAACCTCTGTCGTTTCTTCAACCTCTGTCGTTTCTTCAACCTCAGTCGTTTCTTCAACCTCTGTCGTTTCTTCAACCTTTGTCGTTTCTTCAACCTCTGTCGTTTCTTCAACCTTTGTTTCTGTTTCTACCATTCCAAATTCTTCACCATTAATAGTACTATTTGTAATAATAATATTTGTATCGTCTTTGACGTTACTATGGGCAACTTTATTTGTCCCTATTATTAAGGTGAAAACTAGAGCTAGTGCTATAATTTTATTTTTCATAATCTTTCTCCTTTCATTTAAAGTATATATTTTTAATTAATTCATTCTATCATATTTTTTGTATAGTGTGTTAGTTTTTTTAATAAATATTGTTATATGTAACAAAGTTACATTTGTTTTGTTTATTTTCCGTTTCTGTTTTTATTAAAGAAATACTTATTCATTAATTTTTTTGTCTATTTTTTCAAAATAAAAAATATATAGACTTTAAATTACACATATTTCCTTAACACTAGAAAAAAGGATTTGCACATTACAACAGTAAAGAACTTTTCGCATTCTATGTGTCATTTTTATTTTTTTTAAGTACAAAAAAATCTACAAACTAGACACACTTTTTTTATGTGTCTAGTTTGTAGATTTTAGTTTATTTTTTTGTTTTTATTCTATATCTTCTAGTACGTACACATTTAAATCTCTTCTTCCAAACTGTAATGCATCTGATACTTTATCATAATATAAATCTATTTTATTTCCTTTTATAGCACCACCTGTATCTCCTGCTATAGCTTCTCCATATCCTTCTATATATAATCTAGTTCCAAATGGAATTACTCTTGTATCTACTGCTACTACACCTCTTCTTGCTTTCATTCCAGATGCTGTTATTCCATATGCTGGGTGCGATGGCGTTTTTCCTGTACTCTCATAACCTGATGTGTATGCTGTTGCATTCATATTTATTACTTTTGAATACGTATACGTTCCATCTATTCCTTCTACAAGGTTTTCTTTGTATACTCTTCTTACTTCATTTATCGGTTCTTTTATTACTACCTCTTCTATTTTTACATCTAGCAATACTCCATCTTTTATAATTTCTGTTTTCTTTACTTCTACTAATCCTTGCACTCCATACACTACTATCTCATCTTTTTTTTCTTTATTTTTAACATGCTCTACTATTTTTTCGTAATTTTGTATTTTAATCTTTATAGTTTCTACTTCTTCTAATATTTCTACTTGATAAACTTTATTCTCTACTAATATCTCTTTATGATCACCTTCGTAATTATAAATTAATTGCGGGTTTTCTTTTATCGCTATATTTAACAACTCTGCAACTGTTGTTCCTACTATTACTTTTTTAGTTATTTCTTCTCTATCATTTATTTTTATTTTTATATCTATTCCTTCTGTTATTACTATCTCATTAACATTTTTTAACTTTAATTCTACTGGTATATTTATTCTATCCGTATCTAAAATTTCTATTCCTTGTTCTTCTAAAAATTCTTTTACAGTATTCTCACTACTCTCATACACTCCATAACTATCGTAGTGTCTCACACTTATTAATAATATTTCCTTTTCAGACGCCTTTACTAATACTACCGATGATATGAATCCTGTCGTTGCTATTAACATAGTGACTATATTTTTCCTTGTCCTATTTTTGATTTTTGATTTTAACATATTTCCTCCTATTTATCATAGTATTTTTATTTAACTATTTTTGTTGGATTTATCTTAACATCTTCGTAATAATTAAGCAACACTTTTGTAAATGTTTTTATAAAAATAATATGAATACATATATTTTTCCCCTTAATGAAAAAGGTTTCTTGTTTGTACTATATTATTTTTTTTTTTGGTTTTTGTGCATTTATTTTAAATATTAAATACTTTTAAACTATTTTCATACGTTTTTTTTGCTACTTCTTCTGGTGAAATATTTTTTATCTCTCCTATTTTTTCACATACATATTTTAAATATTTAGATTCATTTCTTTCTCCTCTAAATGGTATCGGTGTTAAATATGGCGCATCTGTTTCTATTACTAAATGTTTAATATCTATTTCTTCTACCACTCTTTTAATATTTTTTGCATTTTTAAACGTTATTACTCCACCTATCCCTAATTTGAACCCTAATTTTATATACTCATCCCCTAACTCTTTACTACCAGCGAAACAATGTAACACCCCTTTATTTATTCCGCTTTCTTTTATTATGTCATAAACAGCTTGATCCGCTTCTCTTGCATGGACTACTATCGGTAGTTCTAACTGTTTTGCTAGCTCTATTTGTTTTTTAAACCATTTTTTTTGTTCCTCTTTTGGCGAAAAATCATAGTGGTAATCTAATCCTATTTCTCCTATCGCAACTATTTTACCTTCTTTTTTACATACTATTTTTTTTAACTCAGCTATTGTTTTTTCTGACATGCCTGTAACGTTATGTGGATGTACCCCTACTGTACTATATACATTGTCAAATTTTTTTGATAACTCAACGCTAAAATTCGACGTCTCTAAATCTATTCCTATATTACACATTTTACTTATTCCATCTTCTTTAAAGTTTTTTATAATCTCTTCATAATCATTTTTAAATCTTTTATCGTCGTAATGTGCATGTGTGTCAAATATCATTAACTTACTATCTCCCCATTTTTTACATTTTCATCAATTTCTACTAATTTAAGATTTTTACCACTACCTGCACATAATATCATACCCTCTGACATTACTCCTCTTAATTTTACAGCTTTTAAATTAGTAACTACTATTACTTTTTTACCAACTATGTCTTCTGGATTATAAACTTCTGCTATTCCTGATACTATTTGTCTCGTCTCTTCCCCAATATTAATTTTTGATACTAACAATTTATCTGATTTTTTTACTTTTTCACTTTCTAATACTTCCCCAACTTTCATTTCCACTTTAAAAAAATCATCTATAGTTATACTACTATTTTCTTCCTCTACTTCTTTTGTTCCTTGTTTGCTTTTTTCTTCTATCTCTTTTAACTCTTCTAATTCCTTTTCTATATCTATTCTTGGAAATAAACTAGCACCTTTTGTTATTTTTATATTTCTTGCCATCTTACCAAATTGTTTACTATCTTCATAATATGTTATCTCTTTTGGTATATTTAATTGCTCATATATTTTACTCGGTACATTTGGCATAAATGGACTTATTAATATACTTACTATTCTTAACGTCTCACTTAATACATACAATACATCTGCTAACTCACCTTTTCTATTCTCATCTTTTACTAATATCCACGGCTCTGCTACATCTGTAAATTTATTTGTTTTACTTATTAATTCCCATACTTCACTTAATGCCGTACTAAACTTAAATTTATCCATGTTTTCTTCATATTTTTTAATAGTTTCTTCTATTATATACATATGGTTTTTACTCTCTTCTCTTTCTACTTGTTTTTCTGGTAGTTCACCATCAAAATATTTATCTATCATTCCTACCGTTCTTGATAATAAATTTCCTAAATCATTCGCTAAATCTGCATTTA
This sequence comes from uncultured Clostridia bacterium, assembly GCA_947313885.1. Taxonomy (GTDB): domain Bacteria; phylum Bacillota; class Clostridia; order Lachnospirales; family CAMZNU01; genus CAMZNU01. The sequence goes on from CAMZNU010000004.1 coordinate 4,771, forward strand.
TTCTTCTTACTAAACTTTCACTTGTATAATTCCCATCTTGCCCAAATGATATCTCTCTCATTAAATAATATCTAATAGCATCTACTCCGTACCTATCCACTAATAATTTTGGATCTACTACATTACCTACTGACTTAGACATTTTTTTACCGTCTATTACTAACCAACCATGTCCAAATATTTGTTTTGGTAACGGCTCTTCTAGTGCCATTAATATTGTTGGCCATATTATAGTGTGAAATCTTAATATTTCTTTACCTACAACATGTACATCCGCTGGCCAATATTTTTTGAAATCTTCTTCATTCTCCGATAAATATCCTAATGACGTTATATAATTTGTTAATGCATCTAACCATACATATACAACGTGTTTATTATCAAACTCTACTGGTATTCCCCATTTAAACGATGTTCTTGACACGCATAAATCTTGTAGCCCTTGTTTTATAAAGTTTATCATCTCTGTCTTACGATTTTCTGGTTGTATAAAACTTGGGTTTTCTTCTATATGTTTTAAAAGTTGTTCCTCAAATGCTGACATCTTAAAAAAGTAACTTTCTTCTTTTAATTTTTGAACATCTCTTCCGCAATCTGGACATTTACCATCTGCTAAATCTCTTTCTAATATAAAACTTTCACAAGGTACACAGTATAACCCCTCATAACTATCTTTATATATTAACCCTTTATCGTAAAGTTTCTTAAATATTTTTTGCACAGCTTTTATATGAAATTGTTCTGTAGTTCTATGAAATATATCATATTTTACATCTAGTATATCCCATAATTCTTTTGTCTCTTCTACTATCCCATCTACATATTGTATAGGCTTCATTTTTTTCTCTGTCGCTATTTTCTCGATTTTTTGACCGTGTTCGTCTGTCCCCGTTAAAAATTTTACGTCATATCCTCTTAACTTTTTATATCTACTCATAACGTCACATGCTACTGTTGTATATGAATGTCCTATGTGCATTTTTGCACTTGGGTAATATATTGGCGTCGTTATATAAAATGTCTTTTTCATAATTCCCTCCATTATCTATTATTTAAATAACTATATATGTCTCTTTTACTTACTCCCCTATCTTTTGCTACTAATTTCATACTTTCTTTTTGACTATTCCCTTTACTTAAATAAAATTCCATATGTTCATCTATCGTTGATTTTTCCCATTTTTCTACTTCTTTATGTTTTAAATCCTCAAATGTCGTTCCTTCTATTACTATACACATCTCCCCTCTTGGCTCTTTTTCATCACACCATTTTATTAAATGTTCTATTTTACCAACTTTTACTTCCTCATATTTCTTTGTTATTTCCCTTACTATACTAACTTCTCTATTTCCTACATAAGTTTCTAACTGTTTTAATGTACTTTTTATATGATGCGGTGCTTCGTAAAATATCGTCGTCTTTACATCTTCTTTTATCGTTTCTAATACTTTTTTTCGCATTTTTTTATCCCGTGGTAAAAATCCCTGAAACGTGTAGCTCCTCATATTTAACCCCGATAAAATTAATGCACTTACTACCGCTGTTCCCGTTGGCACTGTTGTAACTTTTACCCCCCTTATATAGCACTCTTTTATTAAGTCCTCTCCTGGGTCTGATATACACGGCATTCCTGCATCACTTACTAATGCTACGTCTTGTCCTTCTTTTAAAGTTTTTATTATTTTTGCTATTTTACTACCTTTATTATGCTCGTTGTAACTTATCATTGGTGTCTTTATTTCAAAGTGATTTAATAATTTTATCGTGTTTCTCGTGTCTTCTGCCAATATTAAATCAACTTCTTGTAATGTCCTTACACCTCTATATGTCATATCTTCAAGGTTTCCTATCGGTGTTCCACATATATATAACATTCCCATTATTTTTTATCCTCATATATTTTTTTTACTTCTTCTGTATACTCACGATTATTATTATACACTACTAAATTATTTTCTATTATTAATCCTTCTTTTCCATTTTTTAACCCTTCTATTAATACTATATTTGCTACTTTACCTTCATATGGTTGCACCAATTTCATTACTTTAGGTTCTATTTTATATTTCTTCATCATATAAAATATTTCCCCTAATCTATTTGGTCTATGTACCATATAAAAACGACCCCCATATTTTAAAAGGTCGCTAGATACTCTTATTACATCTTCTAACGTACACATTATTTCATGACGCGCTATTTTTTTCTCGTCCGTTACGTTTTTTTTACCACTTCCATCTATCATATACGGCGGGTTTACCGTTACTACATCTACTCCATGTTTTCCTAATCTGTTTGTTATTTTTAATATGTCTTCATTGTAAAATATTACCTCTTCACTTATTCCATTAACCTTTGCACTCTTTCTACACATGTTTATATTTTCTTCTATTATATCTACTCCGACTATTTTTTTACTATTGCTTTTACAATTTAATAACATTGGGATTATTCCATTACCTGTACATAAATCCACTACATACTCTTTTTTTTTAACTTTTGCAAAGTCTGCTAACAATACTGCATCTATACCAAAACAAAACATTTTTTTGTTTTGGTATAACTTATAATTACAACAATGTAAATTTTCAATTTTAATCATTTAATAGTTCCTTTAAATAGTTTCATTTTTTATTATACCTTTATTATCTCTCTCTTTTGTTTCTATGTCTTTTATTTTTACCTCTCTTATTACTACTTCATCCGTTTTTTTATCTCTTATTTTTACTTTGACCTCTCCTTTTAATAACAATATAGATATTATTTCCCCTCTTCCTTCTTTAGTCTCTACTATGTCGCCCTCTTTAAATTTAATTTTACTTAACTCTTTATACACTTCTTCTTCATATTTTAAACAACACATTAATCTTCCACATGAACCCGAAATTTTATTTGGGTTTAATGATATTCTTTGCTCTTTTGCCATCTTTAACGACACTACTTGAAATGATGTTAAAAATGTCGCACAGCACAACATTCTACCACATTTGCCAATTCCATTTATTATTTTAGCTTCATCTCTAACCCCTACTTGTCTTAACTCTATTCTAGTCCTAAACATTCCCGCTAAATCTTTTACCAAATTTCTAAAGTCTACTCGATCTTCTGCCGTGAAATAAAATAACAATTTCGTTCTATCAAATGTATATTCTACATCTATTAAATTCATATCTAATTTATGAGTTTTTATTTTATCTATACATATTTTTTTTATCTCTTCCTTCTCTTCATTATTTTTTTTATTCTTTTTCACATCACTTTTAGTAGCTTTTCTTATTACATTTTTAATTTCTCCTAGCTTCTCTGTTATTTCTATTCCATGTCTCTCTTTTATTACTGTTCCAAATTCTACTCCTCTTATTGTTTCTACTATTACATTTTCTCCATTTTTAAAATTCATTTTATTAGGTTTAAAATAATGTATTTTGCCAACCTCTGTAAATCTTACAGCTATTACTATTGTTTTTTTCGATTCGTTCTTCCCCTCCATATTTATTTCTCCTTCATCTTAAGCAACATCATCTCTATTGTTAACCCAAAATTACAATTATTTTTTAATCGTCTTTTACATACCATTATATTTTCTACTTTCTTTACTAAGTTTTTTATCGTCCATTTTTCACTTTCTTCTTTTATTTTTTCTATTCTTCCTTTTTGTATTACATGCCTTATATCTGCTGTACGTTTATATACTATTACGTCACGATAAAATACTATTATTACGTCTAATAACATCTGTATATCTTTATCGTACTCTTTAAATTTTTTTCCTAATCCAAATACTTCCACTAAATTTTTATTCTTTAAACTTATAAATGTATCTATTATATCCTCTACTTCTTCTTTTAATTCGTTATCTTCATAACTATCTATGCTAACCCCTATATTCCCCCTACCTATCATACTCATTTCTTTACTTACATTTTTCTCGATTCCCTTTTCTTCTATTAAATAGTTCTCTACTTGTTCATCACTTACTTCTTTACATTTTAACGTTACACATCTTGATTTTATTGTCTCTAAAAAACTACTGCTATTTCTCGTCATTAAAAAAAATATACTATGTCTTGGTGGTTCTTCTATACTTTTTAACAGCATATTTTGCGCCATTATTGTCATAGTTTCACACCTATCTATTATATATATTTTATATTTGTTTCTGTAAGGTTTTATAGCTAGATTTTGTATTACTCCTTCTCTTATATTTTCTACCCCTATAGTTTTTTTTCCTTTACTTGGATTTATATAAAATATATCTACATTGTTTTTACTATTTATTGTTTTACATGGCGTACACTTATTACACGGTTTATTCTCTCCCTCACATTGTATTCCCTTTGCAAAATACTCCGCCATTATAGATTTTCCTAAACCTTTTTCTCCCTCTATTATATATGAATGTGAAAACTCATTTCGTTTTATACTACTTCTTATCATCTTTAAAACTATTTCATTTCCAACTATCATTTTACACCTACACTATTAAGTCTATTAATAACCCTTTTATTTCATCTGTTTTATCTAATATATTTATATTGTTTTTTTCTGATTTTATTAACTCTCTCGCTAACTCATCTAATGCTACATCTACTTTTCTTACTATCCCATATACTCTATGTCGTCCTCTACTATCTAAAAAATTTTCTCGGCTGAATTTATGGGAATTAGTTACTATCTCATTCATAAATTCTCCTATTAATTTTCTATATTCCCTCATATCATATACATCCATATGATCACTTAATTTTTTTCCCTGCTCTGTTATATCTTTTATTAAACCATCTAGTTTATTTTTTAAATTACCTTCACTTACTTTTTTTAACGTGAAATCAAAATTATTATCTACTTTATTTATTGTTTTATTTACTACTGTGTTTAATCTATTTTGCAATATCTCTGTTACTTTTACATCCATATTATCACCTCTTAAATTAATTTTCTGTTTTTTAATACTTTGGATATAATTTTATTTGTTGTATTTGGTGACATAGCACTATTTATTACAACTATTCTTTTCCTTTCTTTACTTGCTAAATGTAAATATTCATGGCGTAAGTTTTGAAAAAATTCCGCCCCTTCTGATTCTAATCTGTCTACATTAAATCGTTTGTTACGTCTTTTTATACTTACCTCCGGTGTAACATCTAACAAAAATGTTATATCTGGTACTAATCCATTTGTCGCATATTTATTAATATCAACTATTAACTCTTCTCCTAGTCCTCTAACTTTGCCTTGGTACACAATGCTAGAATCTACAAACCTATCTAGCACCACTATTTTACCTTCTGCTAACGCTGGTTTTAGTACTTCATCTACCAACTGCGCCCTCGACGTTGCATATAGTAACGCTTCTGTTGTATACGACATTTCTGTATTATTTTTATCTATTACTATATTTCTAACTTTTTCGCCTATCTTTGTACCACCTGGCTCTCTTGCTACTAATACATCCAAACCTATATTTTCTAATTTTTCTTTTAGTAGTTTTATTTGTAATGTCTTCCCTGAACCATCTATCCCTTCGAATGTTATAAATAAACTCATCTTTTGCTCCATTTTCTTTTAATTTAGGTAATATTTATTTCTAATTGTAACATATTTATTTTTTAGTGTCATTATTATAATAATTATTTTCTATTATTTTTATAATCTTTTACATATATATTTCCCTATATTATTAACATGCTCCTTTTTTTAATATATAATTATATTATTAAATATTAAATATATTATTTGGAGGTATTATGAAACTACAACGTTCTAGCGGTATTTTAGCACACATAACTTCTTTTCCATCTAAATATGGAATAGGTGACCTTGGTCACGAAACTTTTAACTTTATAGATTTTTTACATAACAGTAACCAAAAACTCTGGCAAGTCCTCCCTCTAGTTACAACTAGCTACGGTGATTCGCCTTATCAAAGTTTTTCCACTTTTGCTGGTAACCATTTACTTATAAGTCTTGACTCCTTAGTCGATGAAAATTATTTATCTCATGACGATTTAATTAATATTCCTCACTTCGATGAAAATAAAATTGACTACGGTAAAGTTATTGGTTTTAAAATGCCTCTATTTAAAAAAGCATTTGAAAACTTTAAATTAAACTGTTCTAATGAACAAAATAAAAATTTCGAAAAATTTTGTTCTACTAATAAATCTTGGTTAGATGATTTTTCACTATTCATATCGTTAAAATTTCATTTCATTAATGAAAGAGATCAACAATTTGAACCCGATGCTCTTAAAACTTTTAGAAACTCTAACAAAAATCTTTTAACAGAACAACAAATATTAACTTTTTTCTACGGTGCTACTTGGAACTCATGGCCTACTGATATAAGTTTATTTAAACCTTCTGCCGTTTCTAAATGGTCAAAATTATTAGCTGATGATATACAGTTTTATAAGTTTTTACAATACGAATATTTTAGACAATGGAATAAAGTAAAAGTTTATGCTAACAATAAAAATATTTCTATTATCGGTGACATACCTATTTTTGTAGCTATGGACTCTTGCGACGTATGGGCTAATAAACATTTATTTCAACTTGATAAAAACGGTAACCCAACTTCTGTAGCTGGTGTACCACCTGACTATTTTAGTTCTACTGGTCAACTATGGGGTAACCCTCTTTTCGATTGGAAAGCTTGCGAAAAAGAAAATTTCAACTGGTGGGTTACTCGTGTTCATGAATCTACTAAAATTTACGATATTATTCGTATCGATCATTTTAGAGCTTTTGATACTTATTGGGCTATTCCTTATGGCGAAAAAACTGCCATTAAAGGAAAATGGATTAAAGCCCCTGGCTACAAACTTTTTGCAACATTAAAAAAACAATTAGGTGATTTACCTATTATTGCTGAAGATCTTGGCGATCTTAATTTAGACGTAGCTAAATTACGTGATGACCTTGGTTTTCCTGGTATGAAAATTTTACAATTTGCCTTTGATGATGATGAAGAAAATGATTACTTACCTCACAATATAGAAAATACTAATTGTGTCATCTACACAGGTACTCATGATAACGACACCACTCGCGGATGGTTTAATAATTCAACAGAAAAAAATCGCGACCATTTTAGACGTTATATGAATGTTAATGGTCACGATCCCGCTTATGATTTAATACGTCTTTGCTTTTCTTCTGTAGCTAAGTATTCTATTATTCCTATCCAAGATTTAATGCGTCTTGATAGCAATTGTAGAATGAATACTCCTGGCGTTCCATCTGGTAACTGGGCTTTTAGATTTACTAGCGATATGTTAACCAAAGAAATAGAACATTATCTTACTTATTTAACTAAACTTTTTCACAGATAAGTTATTTAATTTAAACATAAAAAAAGAGATACTTAAAACGTATCTCTTTTTTTGTTTATTTTTATCCTACTTTATGATTTTCGCCGTAAAATATTTTTTCATCAAAAGCACCTTCACTTTTAGCTATTATTATCGTACATGCTTGATCCCCTGTAATATTTACCGCTGTTCTTGTCATATCTAGTAATCTATCTATACCTACTATTAATCCTATCATCGCTGGGTCTAATCCTACTTGCACTAATACCATCGATAACATTATAAGTCCTGCTCCTGGAACTCCTGCCGTTCCCACTGATGCTAGAGTTGCCGTTATTACTACTGTTAATAACATCCCTGGTGTTAATGTAACTCCTGATAACTGAGCTATTAAAACTACTGCTACACCTTGCATTATTGAAGTACCATCCATGTTTATTGTAGCACCTAGCGGTATCGTAAATGCACTTATACTTCTATCTACACCATGGTTTTTATCTAGCGTTTCTAACGTTACTGGTATTGTTGCACTTGATGATGATGTTGAAAATGCAAAAGCTGATACTCCAAATCCATTTTTGAAAAATTGTTTTGGACTAAGTTGTGCAAATATTTTTATCATAACACCATATGTAACAAAATATTGAATCATTAATGCTATTAAAACACCTACAAAATATTTACCAAGAGGCAATATAACCGCTAACCCCTCTGTTGCAAATACTCTTGCCATAAGTCCAAATACACCATAATGCGCATAACTCATTATACCCATAGTCATATTTAAAAATATATCATTTGATTGTGAAAAGAAATCTTTTGCTACTTTTACTTTTTCATCCAATATAGTTATGCTAACTCCTAATAACATCGCAAAAAATATTATTTGCAACATATCGCCACTTACAAAAGATTTAATCGGGTTAGACGGTATTATATTTATTAAAGTGTCTATAAACCCAACTCCCTCTGATGCTACATATTCTGACTGAGTTGCCATTTCTAATTGAACTCCAACTCCTGGATCTAATACATACCCTACTGATAATGCAACCATTATTGCAACAGCTGTAGTTACTAAATAAAATACCAATGTTTTTGTTCCTATTCTTCCTAATTTGTTAACATCTCCTATACTCGCTGTCCCCATAACTAACGAGAAAAATACAACTGGTACCATCATCATTTTTATAGCATTCATAAATAATGATCCTAGTAATCTAAATAGACCATCTACTAAATATATGTTAACTATTTCATTACTACTAAAAAAATTATTAATGATAGAACCAATTATCATTCCCAAAATTAATGCTACTACTATGTTTCTTGTTAAGTTTTTACTTTTCATATACTTTCCTCCTATTAAATTCTTTTACAATATACATTCTATATAACTCATCAATTTTTTTTCCGTTAAATTATATATACTCTTTACATTATAATAACATTTATAGTTACTTTTGTCAAAATTATAGATTTTCACCGTTATTTCGGCTTATATTTTTTTATAAATAATGTTATTATATTACTATATGTTTATTACTTTAATTATATGGTTATAATTATTAAAAACTTTAGGAGGTTTATTATGAGAAGGTGTGATATCGATAATAAATATAAATGGGATTTGAAATGTATTTATGAATCTGATGAGTTTTGGAATGCAGATTTTGAAAAACTTTCTACCTCTTTGCATTTATTAAGTGATTTTAAAGGTACTATGCACAATTCACCAGAGGTTTTATTGAATGCTTTAAATACTTATTGTGATTTTTCTATCACTTTAGAAAAATTATATTGTTATGCAAATCTTAGTTTTCATCGTGATATGTCTAACACTTATTATCAAGGGCTAAGTGAAAAAGCAGATTCTATTTCTACTAAATTTTCTGCCGTTTCTTCTTTTATTAACTCGGAAATTTTAGCTATGGATAAAGAAACTGTTGATAATTTTTTTAATGCACTTCCTGAACTAAATCCTTATAAACAATTTTTAAATAATTTATATCGCGAAAAAGAACATTACCTTTCTAATGAAATTGAAGAAATTTTAGCCTTGTCTCATGAAGCTACTTCTAACGATAGTAACACTTACAACATGCTTACTAATGCTGATATGGTTTTTCCAGCTGTAAAAGATGATAACGGTGATGACGTTACCCTTACCCATAGTAAATTTATTTCTCTAATGTATTCGTCTAATAGAGCTATTCGTGAAAATGCTTTTAAAGTTTATTATGAAAGTTTTAAAAATTTAAAAAATACTTTATCACAAACTTATAACGGTTCTATTAAATCGGCACTTTTTTACAGCAACATTCGTAAGTACGAATCTTCTTTAAGTATGTCTTTAAGTTCTGACAACATACCTGTTAAAGTCTATGAAAATTTAATTAGTACCGTTCATAAACATTTACCTCTTTTTCATAGATATATGAAACTTAGAAAAAAATGCCTCGGTGTAGATAGTTTACATATGTATGATTTATATGCACCTATGGTTAAATCACCTGATATAACTTTTGATTATGAAACTTCTAAACAACTTTGCCTCGATGGACTAGCTCCTCTTGGCGAAAAATATACTGATATTTTAAAAAATTCTTTTGATAACAATTTAATCGACGTATATCCTAGCGACAATAAAATGAGTGGTGCTTATTCATGGGGAATTTATGCTAATAACCCTTTCATTCTTCTTAATTATGAAAATAAAATTGACGATACTTTTACTTTAGCTCATGAACTTGGTCATTCTGTCCATAGCTATTTAAGTACAGATAAACAACATTATATCAATTACAGCTACACTACTTTTTTAGCAGAAATTGCATCTACTGTTAACGAAAATTTATTAATGCAACATATGTTAACTACAACTGATGATACTTCTACTAAAATATATTTACTAAATTATCTTTTAGAACAATTTAGAAGCACTCTTTTTAGACAAACTTTATTCGCAGAATTTGAATTAGAATCACATAAAATGATTCAAAATGGCATCCCTCTAAACACCGAATCTCTTAATGAACTTTATTTTAACCTCATTAAAAAATATTATGGCGATAATATAGTTCATGATCCGCAAATTGCTTTTGAATGGTCTCGTATACCACATTTTTATAATCCTTTTTACGTTTTCCAATATGCTACAGGGTTCTCTTGTGCTATCGCTTTTTCTAAAAAGATTTTAGAAGATTCTAATTATGTACCTAAATATTTAGACTTTTTACGTAGCGGTTGTTCTGATTACTCTTTAGATATACTTAAAAAAGCTGGCATCGATATGTCATCACCAGAACCTATTGAAGATGCTTTTGTACTTTTTGAACAAACTTTATCTAAACTAGAAGACTCTATAAACAACCAAAATAAATAAACTATTTACATATTTATCACTTTTTATGATATATTTTATTCAATATATATTTTATAAGGAGGTTTATATGTCTTATTTACAGCAACTATCAATTTTATTACCTTTTATATTTTTAGCTAGTTTTGTAGATTCTATTGCTGGCGGTGGCGGACTTATTTCTTTACCCGCCTATTATCTCGTTGGCGTTGATCCTAAATTAGCCCTCGGTACTAATAAATTTTCATCAAGCCTTGGCACTCTAACTTCTTCTATTATGTTTATTAAAAACAAAAAAGTTGATTTTTATAGCGTTGCCTTTGCTGTTGTAACCGCTTTTGTAGGCTCTTTCTTAGGTGCTACAATCGCTAAATCTTTAAGCGATGTTTTTCTATCTTATTTTTTAATCGTTGCTCTACCTTTAATTTTAATATTTTCACTTAAAAATAAAGAGTTTTCTAAAGAAAATATTTCTAAACTCGAAAATAAAAAAAAAATAGCATTGTTCTCTTTATTAATAGGTTTTACTGTAGGTTTTTATGACGGTTTTTTTGGTCCTGGTGCTGGAGTTTTATATATGATCTCCTTTAATTTTATCGGATTTGATATTATTAAATCATCTGGTAATGCTAAAATTGTTAACTTCACATCTAACATAGGTTCTCTAATTTCTTATGTTATTGGCGGTCATGTGTTTTTTGCCCTCGGTATTCCCGCTATGATCTTTAGTATATTAGGAGGGTATATAGGCTCTAAACTCGCTATTAAAAACGGTGATAAAATTATTAAACCTATTCTCATATTTGTAGTGTTTTTATTACTCGTAAAAATACTTTCAACTATATTATAAAACAAATAAAAAAAGCCTTCATCGGCTTTTTTTTATTTGCAATATTTTTTATTATTACTTTACTTTTCTTCTGATATTATATTATTTTCTCTTGTTACTACTTCTTTTATTATTCTATCTATAAATCCTTCTACATCCTCTGTACCTTCATCGCCTTTTCTACTTCTAACAGCTATCGTATTATCTTTTTCTTCCTTTTCACCTAATACACATATATACGGTACTTTTTCTAATGTAGCTTCTCTTATTTTATATCCTGTCTTTTCCGCTCTTGAATCTACTTCTACTCTTATCCCACTTCTTTTTAATTTCTTTTCTACTTCTTTTGTATAATCATTATATTTATCTGATATCGGTAATAATTTTACTTGCACTGGTGATAACCATGTTGGAAATACCCCTGCATATTTTTCTATTAACATCGCTAACGTTCTTTCATAACACCCTAATGATGTTCTATGAATTGTCGTTGGATGCACTTTATTACCTTCTTTATCTATATACGTCATATCAAATTTTTCCGCTAATGCAAAATCTAATTGTACCGTTATTATCGTGTCTTCTTTTCCATGGACATTTTTAAATAATATATCTATTTTGGGACCGTAAAATGCTGCCTCTCCATCTACTTCCTTATACTCTACTTCTAAATTATTTAATGCATTTCTTAACATCTCTTGCGTTTCTTCCCAATCTTTTTCATCACCTATATATTTTCCTTTATTTGTTTTATCCCATTTTGATAACATATATTTTACGTCTTTTTCTATTCCTAACGTCTCCATTACAAAATTTATTAGTTCTAACACTTCTTTTATTTCATCTTCTACTTGCTCTTTCATACATACTATATGCCCTTCTGATATAGTGAACTGTCTTAGTCTTATTAATCCATGCATCTCTCCTGACGACTCTTTTCTAAACAATGTTGACGTTTCTCCGTACCTTATAGGTAATTCTTTATATGAATGTTGCTCTGCATTATATACCGTAAATTGGAACGGGCATGTCATAGGGCGTAATGCAAACACTTCTTTATCTTTTTCTTCATCCCCTAATATAAACATACCATCTTTATAATGTTGCCAATGTCCTGATTTCTCATACATATCACTTTTAGCCATTAACGGCGTTTTCGTAAGTTTATATCCTCTTTTTTCTTCCTCATCTTCTATAAATCTTTGTAATAATTGTATTACTTTAGCACCTTTTGGCATTAATAACGGTAACCCCTGCCCTATATCTTCTGACGTTGTAAATAACTTTAATTCTCTTCCTAATTTATTATGATCTCTTTTTTTCGCCTCCTCTTTAGCTTCTAAATATTTATTTAAATCGGCATTTTTTAAAAATGACGTACCATATATTCTAGCTAACATTTTATTTTTCTCGTCACCTTTCCAATATGCACCTGATGACCCATCTTCTCCTAACAGTTTTATACTTTTTACTTGTTTCGTTTTTAATAAATGCGGTCCTTTACATAAATCAACAAACTCACCTTGTTTATAAAATGTTATTTTTTCATCTTCTGGTAAATCATTTATTAATTCAACTTTATAAGGCTCATCTTTCATAAGTTCTAATGCTTCTTCTCGCCCTAACTCAAATATTTCTATTTCTAAGTTTTCCTTAACTATTTTTTTCATTTCCTTTTCTATTAAAACTATTTCATCTTTTGTAAAACTTCTATCTAAGTCAAAATCATAATAAAATCCCTCTTCTATCGACGGTCCTATTGCTAATTTAACATCTTTAAATAATCTTTTTACAGCTTGGGCTAATATATGTGCTGACGTATGTCTAAATGCTGACCTTCCTCCATCACTATCAAAACCTAATAAATTTACTTTACAATCACTTTCTAATTTAAATCTTACATCTTCTAATTGTCCATTTACTTCACATGCAAACGTATTTCTTGCTAGACCTTCGCTTATACTTAATGCAACATCTAATATTGTACTTCCTTTTTTAAATTGTTTTACTACATCGTCTTTTAAAGTTACTTTTACCATAATTTCCTCCTGTTTTAAATACTAAAAAATCCCTACATACCTTAATAAAGGTATGTAGGGACGCTTAAACGTGGTTCCACCCTATTATTTTGCCGTAGCAAATTACTCATGATTTATAAATATTATAAATCTGATTATAACGTAATCAACGTGTATTATTAATACAACTCCTAGGTAGTTTTTCAATAAACTGTTTTACATTACTTCCACCATGTAACGCTCTCTTTAAAAACTAAATTTATTTACTTGTCCTCATCATCGATTTATTTTTTTATTTTTTTCTATTTTAATATTATAATTTATTAATATTATTGTCAATTATATATTCTTATTTTTTGTTTTGCTATAATGTATATATGTTATTCAGATTAATTTATTAGGAGGTTTTATTATGGTTATTTTTTCTTTTTTATTTGCACCTGCTATAATTTACTTTATAAACGTTTTTGTTTTTGGAAGATTACACAAAAATAATCTACTTTTTTCATGTCCTATAAGTTATGAACATGTTAATAACAAAAATATTAAACGTCTTGTTAAAAGTTATTTTCTTATCCAAACTTTTTTATTTTTTTCTTTCGCTCTATACATTACCCTTTATTACAAAGAGTTTTTAAGAGAGGCAAATTCTGATTCTCTTTATATTTATACATTCTTTTTATATTTTTTTGTTATTTCTTTTGTAAGCTATTTATATTTTACAAAAGCCGTTAACTTAAAAGTTACTCACAATCTAGCACCTCATAATGATGATTCTGATTTTTGGATTTTAGGTTCTATTTACAACAATCCACATAATAAAAATATTTTTGTTCCTAAACGTTATAAACATTTAGGTTTCACTATAAATATTGGGCATCCAATCGGAAAACTTTTATTTTTTATTCTTTTTTCTATTCTTATATTTTCAATGTTCTCAAGTAGTATGCTTTTTTAATACTTCTAATACGTATTAATAATAAAAAAGCAACTTCCCCGTTGGAAGTTGCTTTTTTATTATTCCACTATTTAGTTCATTTGCTCTACTTTCATTTTTATTACGTCTACTATATTCTCTATATCATATATTGCTCTTTTTATTTGGTTCATATTATTTGATAACTTTGTTTCTATTATCAAATTTTCTACTTTGCTTAGCACTTCTTCTATTTCAGATATCTCTGCTAAAGCTTCTTCTTCTGTAACGTCTTCTTTTATTTGTTCTACTTCTTCTTTTATTTGTACAAATTTATTTTCTACTTCTATTATTCTTTCTTCATTTATTTTACCTAACTCTTCTTCAATATATATGTACTCTACTGTTGATTCTTCATTTAAATCTGGTTCGTCTAATGATTCTTTTACTACATCTTTCATGTCATTCATTTTATCACTTACTAATTTTATTTTCTCTTTAATTTTAATATCATTTTTTTTATCTTTTCTAGATATTTCTAATATGTCTATACTTAAATCTCCTAATTCTTTTTCAAGCTCTGTTATTTCTCCTGCTTCATACAATTTTTTTAGTTCTTCTCTTCCCTCTGCTATAGTCTCTACACTACTGTCATTTATCGTTACAGTTTTTTCTGTGCTACAAGATGTTAGTATCGCTATGCAAGTCATTCCTATAATAGTAAATTTTTTCATTTTTTCTCCTTTTATTTATACACTTATTTTTTTTACCTCTTTATCTTACGTTATTATTTACAAATTATCAACATTTTTTTATGCACTTATTATATCCAGTTTTATTTATTTAAATGTAATTTCTTCATATTATTTACATTTGTTTTGACTTTTACGTGTTTTTTTGTTACACTCACTCATAATTTGGTAAAGGAGTGGTTTTTTGTTCTTTCTTTTAATTTTATTTGTTTCTTTGTTCTTACTTTTTTTATTTTATATAGATTTTTGTTTTGGTACTATTACTAATAACAATATACTTTTTGGACTTTATTTGCCTTCAAAAAAAAATGTAAAAAATGAAATCATACATATGTCTGAAAACTTTATTTTTCTAGCTACTATTATTTTTTCCATGCACCTATCTTCATTTATTCTACTAGTCTTTTATTTTAACCATTTTACTTTTTTTACATCTTTCTTATTTTCTTTTTCTTATAATTTTATTATGACTATTGTTCGTTCTACTTATAGCTATAATTTTAAACGATATAAAGTTAAAGAAGGGTTAATGTTATCAGATGACTACGTCTGGGTTTTTGGGGCTTATTATTTAAATCCTTTCGACCATCGGTTACACGTTCCTAGTCGCTATAAATTAGGTACTGCTTATAATCTTAGTAAACCTCTTGGGAAAATTTTAGTTGGTACTTACTATTTTGTACTATGTTTGATTTTACAATATTCTTATTTGATATCATATTAAAAAGATGTAATCTATTAAACAGTAACTTTCAAACTTGACACATAAAAAAGTGTGTCAAACTTGTAAGTTACTGTTTGCATTTTAGATTACATCTTTTTTTATTTTGATATTTTTTATTACTCTCCATCTACATACTTAAATTACAGCTTCTCTTTACAATGACTACCTCCTATTTAAATTTTATTTTTCATTTTTCTATCTTTACGCTAAAACTTATTGTAATCTTTCACAATGAATTTACTATTTTATTTCCACGACTCACTATTAATTTACATCTTATCCATATGCTATCTTTAATATTTTATCCTTCTTTTAGTTTCATCATGCACATATACTTTATTTTTATTTCATAAATATATCTATTTTTCATCACTGTTAAGTCTATTTTCTAGCCCCCAATGAAATAAGCTCTACTAACTATTATTACTTTTCACTAATTTATACAACATAGGCTCTATTTTGAATTGGTTTATCGTCTCTTCTAATTCTTCTTTATATTTTTCTATGCTATCTATGTTATTTTTTTTATTTTTTACAGCTTTTATCATCATATTTTTAGGTGTGTTATTCTCATCTATAAATTCTATAATATCACTTTTGTACCCTTTGCTTTCTAATATCAAACTTCTTATGCTATCTGTTAATAATGTTGCAAATTTATCTTTTACTACACCATGTTTTAAAATAAACTCTAAGCCCTCAACGTTTTTAAGCTGGCTTAAAACTTCTTGATGGCAACACGGCACAGATAAGATTACTTTTGCATCCCAATTTATACTACTATATATAGCATAGTCTGTTGCCGTATTACATGCATGTAGCGTTATGCACATGTCTATTTTTTGCTCACTTTTAAAATCTTTAATATCTATATTTATAAACTCTAAATTCTCATATTTTAATTTTTTTCTTATTTCTTCACAATGCTCTATTACATCTTTTTTAATATCTATTCCTATTATTTTTACTTTTTTATTTTTAATTTTATTAAAATAAAAATACGTCGCAAAAGTTAAGTACGATTTACCAGAACCAATATCTATTATATTACCGCCTTCTGATACTTCTTTTTCCGTAGCTTTTAACATCTCTAAAAATTTATTTATTTGCTTAAACTTTTTTTGCTTACTAGGATATACTTTATACTTATTGTCCATTATGCCAAGCTCTACTAAAAAATCTATTTTATCCCCTTCTTTTAAAATGTAGTTTTTAACTTTATTATGACTTTGTTTTTGTTCTATATTACTAGCTCTTTTTTTCTTCTCTATTACCGTAACTTTACCTTTTTTATTAGTTAAAATTTTTATGTCTTTTGTTAACGTTTTAATATCACATTGCTTATATCCCTTACTTAATATTTTAATTATTTTCTCACTTATTCCATTTTCTATATTTTCATGTTTAACCTTTTTTTCATAATAATATGATATTTGATACGACATATTTTTATTTTTGATCCCTTCTATTGCGATTTTAAAATACTTCTCGTCTTTATCCATACTATTTGTCATAATAACTTTTACTAATTCTTCTTTTATTTCTATATTTTTTAATAGTTCTCTTATTTTTTCCACGATGCTACTCCCTCTCTCCCTTTTATATACCTATATTTTAGCATATATATTTTTTTTATTCTATAAATTTTCATTAACATTGTTTTTATATTTCCTAAGGAACTTTACTATGTCAATTATCTGTTTTTATATATAAATATTTTGATTTTATTCATTTTTTAATGTATTCTACTTATAATAATTTATTTTACGGAGGTCATAATGACAACAGAAAAGCGATACAAATTAATTTTATTTTCTTTTGCAACTTTTTTCACTTCTTTTGGAAATGCTTTAGCTATATATACAGATGTCGGCACAGCACCATGGTCTGCCGCTAATTTAAATATATCAAATACTTTAAACTCTCTTCAAAATTTTATAACCGTTACCCCTGGTAACGCCTTTAATTTTATTCTATTTATTTTTTTCATCTGTAATAAATTAATGGAAAAAGAATCTTTCTCTTTTAAGAAAGATTCTTTGGTTTTGATCTATGTCATAGTCGTCGGTAGACTTATTGATTTTTTTCTTTTCATTTTCCCGATTATTTCATTACCTGATTACATATATTTATTAAATGTTTTTTATTCTATATTTGGTACTCTTTTAATCGGTCTTGCTCTACTTCTATTTATTAGAGCTAACATAACTTATTTACCTGTAGATGATTTCATTAAAAATATTACTTTCTATTTCTTTAAAGGTAATATTAGAAATAGTACTTTTGTTTTTTTTGCTTTTGGTCTGTTACTTGCAATTGTTAGCGGACTTATCGGTGGGTCTGTCGTCGCTATTAATTATATTACTATTATTTTGCTTATCATTTTCTCACCTATAACTAATTTTTTAGATAATCATTTGACTTTTATTGATGCTAAATTAGAAAGTTTTAAAAATACTAACGATATTTCATAAATAAAAAAATAAAAAAATAAAAAAAAATAGAGCTAAGCTCTATTTTTTTTTTGCATATAATGTAGTTAACAATATCGGGGTCACTAGCGATGTTAATATTACAACTATTATAATAGGAGAGAACATATCTTCGCCTATTACTCCGAAATGTATCCCTTTATCTGCTATTATTAGCGATACTTCACCTCTTGCTACCATTCCAGTTCCTACTATTATTGCATCTTTTGTTCCGAATTTAGCAAGTTTTGCCCCTAATCCTGCACCTACTATTTTTCCTAAAAATGCTACTAAAAATAATACTCCTATCATGCTTAAAAAAGCTAAATTTATTTTACTATCTAATGTAGCTTTTATCCCTATACTTGCAAAGAATATTGGCGAAAAAAATAAATAAGATAACGTTTCTGTTTTTCTCTCAACATAATGTCCTGTATCTGTATTCGCAAAAAATAACCCTCCTAAATACGCACCTGTTATATTTGCTATACCAAAATATTCCGCCATAAATGCTAAAAATAATGCATATGATAACGTAAATATTGATATTCTATGTTTGTGTCCTCCTTTTTTGTCTAGACATTTTGTATATTTACTTGCTAATATTCCCGTTACTAACGCAAATACAAAAAATAATCCAAAACTTTTAAATACTTCTAACACACTTCTACCTATACTAACATCTCCATCACTTGCACTTAATGCTAACACTAACGTTAATAATAATATTCCTAATAAATCATCTATTATTGATGCACTTAATATAGCCGTTCCCGATTTACTTTTTATTTGGTTCGTTTCTTGTAACGTCTCAACTGTAATGCTCATTGACGTTGCTGATAATACTACTCCTATAAATATACTTGCAAATACTCCTAATCCCATATAACTTGCAAATAAATATCCCAATATTAATGATAATATCATTCCTCCTAACGATATTAACGTTGAACTTTTAATAGATTTTTTTAACGCAAAAATATCTGTCTCTAATCCTGCATTAAACATTAGTAATATTACCCCAATCTCTGCTAAATGTGCTAATGCATCACTCATTTGTATTATTTTAAACCCACTAGGTCCTAATAAAACTCCTGCTATTAATGCTCCTACTACTTGTGGTAATTTTATACGTTTACTTATTAACCCTAGGGTTTTTGTTAAAAACAATATTAACGCTATATCTAAAATGTATCTCGTATCCATTTATTTCTCCTCTCCTAATAATATTATATATCTAATATATCACTTTTTTACTATGCCGTATATACAAAAAAACCTCCACTCTTTCAGAGGGAGGTTTTTTATTATCCAGTTTTATATTTTACATCTATTATTATCATACATCCATCTTCTGTTTCTTCCATTTCATACTCTGTTGGTACTCCAGACTCTTTCATAATATCTACAGCATCTGTTATCGTATTCGTAAATAATCTTATATCTTTCATTATCCTCTTCACTTTAAGCTCATTTTTACTTTGTACTGTTTTTTGACTATCCTCTATGTATTTTTCTATATATGCCTCTGTTTTTTTAACATTTAAATCTAACTCAACTACTTTTTCTAATACTTTTATTATATCCTCTTCTGCTTCTAGTTTTAACAACGCTCTTCCGTGTCTCTCTGTTAAATTATTTTCTAGTAACATCATCTTCGCTTTTTCTGGTAACTTTAATACCCTTAATTTGTTTGCTATTGTTGATTGCTTTTTTCCTATTTTATCTGCTAGTTCGCCTTGGGTTAAGTTAAACTCTGTTATTAACTTGCTTATACCTTCCGCTTCTTCTATAAAATTTAAATCTTGTCTTTGTAAATTTTCTATTAATGATAAATATGCACTGCTTTCATCTGTTAAATTTATTATTATTGCTGGTATATATTTTAATTCCGCCATTTTAAATGCTCTTAATCTTCTCTCGCCTGCTATTAATTCATATTGCCCTCTTACATATCTAACACTTATTGGTTGCAATAACCCATGTTTTTTAATAGACATTGCAAGTTCCATTAAATTTTTCTGGTCGAATGTTTTTCTAGGTTGGTACGGACTCTTCTTTACTTTTAATACATTTAAATATATTACTTCTTTTGTACTTTCAATTACAGCATTTGTCATAATGTCTCCTCCTAAATAAAAAAATAAGTTAATTGATATTTCTATCTTTTAACTTATTCTAACATTTAGCTTTTTATTTTTATACATTATCTTCCTACAAAAATTTCGTGTTTTACGACAGCCTATAATGGGTTTTTAGATATTTTTGACGGATGTCTAGGGTACTTGTAGGGGGTGTGATGTTCTTTGTCTATTATTGCTATTTTATGTGTCATTTCTGTAAATGGTAATTTTATATTTTTTACCTCTATATTAACACATCCTAATTTTTTTAGTCCTCTTTTAGCTTTTTCTAGTTCCTCATGTACTTTTGGACCTTTTAATGCTACAAATTTACCGCCTTTTTTTATAAACGGTATACTTAATTCACCTAAAATCTCCATTCTTGCCAACGCCCTTGATACCCCTATATCAAATCTTCCCCTTAATTTTTCATCTCTCCCTAAATCTTCACATCTTCCATGTATCGCTTCTATATGTTCTAATCCTAATTTATCTATTACTACATCTAAAAACCCTACTCGTTTTTTTAAACTATCTACTAACGTAAACTCTACTTCTGGTAACATTATTTTTAATGGTATACTTGGAAATCCTGCACCTGTTCCTACATCAATTACTTTTATTCCTTTTCTAAATTTCACTACTGTTAACACACTTACACTATCTAAAAAATGTTTTACTATTACATCTTCTTTTTCTGTTATCGCTGTTAAATTCATTTTTTCATTATATTCTAATAACAAATCCATATACTCCATAAACTGTTCCACTTGCTTATCATTTATTTCTAAACCAAATTTTTTAAATCCTTCTTTTAATTTGTTTTCTAACTCCATGTTTACCACCCTTTAAAATAGTTATTATTTTATGCATCTGTTTTTTTGCTTTTTTCCTGTCTCGCCTTTTCTAAAAATATCAATAATACCGATATATCCGCTGGACTTACTCCCGTTATCCTTGATGCTCGTCCTATATTTTCTGGCTTTATTTTATTTAATTTTTGTTTCGCTTCTACTCTTAAATTTTCTACTTGGTCATAGTCAAAATTTTCTTCTAGCTTTTTACTTTCTAGTTTTTTAAACTGTCCTACTTGTTTTAATTGTCTACTTATATATCCCTCATACTTTATTTGTATATTAACTTGCTCTTTTTCACTTTCTTTTAATGGTAACCTATTAAAATCAAATTCCTCTAACATCTCATAGTTCACTTCTGGTCTTTTTATTAAATCATTTAATTTTATTCCCGTATTTATTTTTGTACTGCCAACTTTTTCTAACAGATTATTTAATTTTTCTGACGGCGGTACTGTTACCGTTTTTAATCTTTCCTTTTCTTCCTCAACATTTTTTATTTTCTCTAACAATCTATTATATCTACTTTCACTTATTAATCCTACTTTGTACCCCTTTTCACTTAACCTTATATCTGCATTGTCTTGTCTTAACAATAATCTATATTCCGCTCTCGATGTCATCATTCTATACGGCTCTTCTGTTCCCTTTGTTACTAAATCATCTATTAAAACTCCTATATATCCTTCTGATCTATCTACTATTATACTTTCTTTTCCTAACGCTTTGTTACACGCATTAATTCCCGCTATTAACCCTTGTGCCGCTGCCTCCTCATATCCTGAACTACCATTAAACTGCCCTGCTGAATACAATCCATCAACTTCCTTAAACTCCAACGTTAATTTTAATGCCGTTGAATCTATACAGTCATATTCTATTGCATACGCCGTTCTTGTAAATCTACAATTTTCTAACCCTTTCATCGTTCTATACATTTGTATTTGTACTTCTTCTGGTAACGAACTTGACATTCCTTGTATATACATCTCATTTGTATTTAATCCTTCTGGTTCTACAAATACTTGATGTCTATCTTTTCCTTTAAATCTTACTATCTTATCTTCTATTGATGGGCAATATCTCGTCGCTACACCTTTTATCTCACCGCTATACATTGGCGATCTACTTAAATTATCATTTATTATTTTATGGGTTTCTTCATTTGTATACGTTAAATAACATGGCACTTGTTCACATTCTAATTTAATATTTTCGTTCTCAAATGAAAATGGCACTATTTTTTCATCGCCATCTTGTCTATCCATTTTACTATAATCTATCGTTCTTCCATCTACTCTAGCTGGTGATCCCGTTTTAAATCTATATTTTTTAACTCCTATATCATCTAGTGACTCACTTAACTTTATCGACATCGCTAATCCATTTGGTCCACTATTTATTACTGTACTCCCATGCAAACATTTAGCATTTAAATACGTACCTGTCGCCAACACAACGCTTTTACTTTTATATATCGCTCCTGATACCGTTTGTACCCCCACTATTTTTTTATCCTCTATTATTAAATTTGTTACCTCATCTTGTTTTAATATTAAATTTTCTGTATTTTCTATAGTCTTTTTCATTTCTATCGTATATGCAACTTTATCTACTTGTACCCTTAATGAATATACTGCTGGTCCCTTTCCCGTATTTAACATTCTTGATTGTATAAATGTTTTATCTGTATTTTTACCCATCTCTCCACCTAGTGCATCTATCTCTTTTACTAAGTGTCCTTTTGAACTTCCTCCTACGTTCGGGTTGCATGGCATTAATGCTACACTATCTAAATTCATAGTAAACATTATTGTGTTAGCTCCAATTCTTGCACTGGCAAGCCCTGCTTCACATCCTGCATGCCCAGCCCCTACTACTATTACATCTACATCATCTGCTATATAACTCATATATTCTCCCACTTCTCTCTATTTTCCTAAGCAAAACTCCGAAAATATTTTATCTATTATATTATCTCCTAAATTCTCTCCCGTTATTTCCAATAAACTATCATAACTATCTTTTAAATCTATAACTAATAAATCTTCTTCCATTCCCATATTTACCGATTCTATTACTGTCTCTAAGCTCATCTTAGCTTTTACTAAACATTGTTTATGTCTATTACTTATATATATTTCTTCATCGCCATCTATATCGCCATCAAAAAATTTTTCTTCTAACCTCTCAAACAACTTCTCTAACCCTATATCTTTTTTAGCTGAAATTTCTATTATATCTTCTTTATCTACATACTTCTCTATTTCTTTAACTTCTACTTTTTTTCCTAAATCAATTTTATTTAATAGTACTATTACTTTTTTTCCTTTTACTATTTTTAATACTTCTTTATCTTCATCTTCTAATTTTTCACTTATATCGATTACTACAAAGCATAATTCCGCTTCTTTTGCATACTCTTTTGATTTTTCTACGCCTTTTCTTTCTATTATATCTTCTGTATTTCTTATGCCAGCCGTATCTATTATTTTTAATGGTATGTCTTTTATATTTATATATTCCACTATTGCATCTCTTGTTGTTCCTTTTATGTCCGTTACTATCGCTTTATCTTCCCCTACTAAGTTATTTAATAATGATGATTTCCCAACATTTGGCTTCCCCAAAATAACTGTACTTATTCCTTCCCTTATTATTTTCCCTTTATCAAAATTTGATATTAATTTTTCCATCTTTTTTATTAGTACTTTTGTCTTTTTTTCCGTTTCTAAATTATTCTCATGTTCTAACTCATGTTCTGGGTAATCTATCGATACTTCTATATTTGCTATCATTAATAATATTTCTTCTCTATATTCTTTTATCGCATTTGATAAACTTCCTTCTAATATTTTTATCGCCCTATTATGTCCTAAATCTGTTTTGGCATTTATTATGTCTATTATTCCCTCGGCTTGACTTAAATCTATTCGTCCATTTAAAAATCCTCGCTTCGTAAACTCTCCGCGGTCTGCTAATCTTCCACCATTTTTTATTACTGTTTCTAATACTTTATTTACCGCCCTTATTCCGCCATGGCAATTTATTTCTACAACATCTTCTTTCGTATACGTTTTTGGTGCTTTCATTACTGATACTAAAACTTCATCTACTAACTTGTCTCCATCATATATATATCCGTAATTTATCGTATGGCTTTTTATTTTTTCTACTTTTTTATTATCATTTACAGATTTAAATATTTTACTTAATATTTTTACACTGTCATCTCCACTTATTCGTACTATTCCTATTCCACCACTACCTACTGGCGTCGCTATAGCTACTATCGTATCTCCTAAATTTAATCTCATCTTACACTTCCTTTTTCTTTTGCTTAAATTCTCTTAACTTTCTATTTATTCTATTCGACGTCTTCACTACTACATATTCCTCTTTAAATTTTATTTCTACATAATTATTCATAAATTTTCTTTTTGGTACTATTTCTACTACTGTCTCATATATATCCGTTTTACTTTCTTTTAATATATTTTCTTCTCTTAAAAACTGTTCTAACTTACTTAAAAAATCATTTCTTTTATACTCTTCTTCTATATATATTATTTTTGTAACGCTTGTTACATTTGCAATTACTGATATCATTAATGCAAATATCGTTAAAAATACTCCCACTTCTGGATAAAAACTCACTACCCCTAAACTACTTACTATTAATATTAATAATATGTTTTTTAAAATTTTATTTATTTTTTCTAACTTGTCCATTTTTTCTCCTCTTTTCTATGTGTTGCTAATAAACATTATTTTAATTATAACATATATATTTATCTTTATAAATGTCTAAAACCTTTCATGATTTTTACAAGCAATATTATTATTTTATGGTATAATATTAAAATTAAGGAGTGATAAAAATGCATATAATTATAGGGCTTGGTAACAAAGGCTCGCAATATAAAAATACTAGGCATAACGTAGGTTTTGAAGTCATTGATAAATTAAGTTATGACCACAACATACCTATCAATAAATCTAAACATAAATCTCATATCGGAAAAGGACTTATTAACAATCATTCTGTTCTTTTAGTTAAACCTCAAACTTTTATGAATCTTAGCGGGCAAGCTGTTAAAGAAATTTTAAAGTATTATAAAGAAGATTTAGAAAATATAATTGTGATTTATGACGACATTACTTTAGATGTAGGTACGATAAAATTACGTAAAACTGGTTCTGCTGGTGGACAAAATGGTATGAAAAATATTATAGAACTTTTAGGCACAAAAGACATAAACAGAATTAAAGTTGGTATAGGTGCTAAACCTAAACATTTTACACTATCTGATTACGTTCTAAGTAATTTTAAAAAAAATGAATTCGACGATTTTGTTATAGGTTGTGAAAAAGCAACTGCTAGTATCGAAACCTTCATAGCGTCATCTATAGATGATGCTATGAATAAACATAACGGCAAATAAAAAACTACTGTAATAAAAATTTAAAAGCTGTAAATAAACACAACGGTAAATAAAGGAGCTAATATAATGGGAATTTTTCTACCCTTAAATCAATTAAATAGTTTTAATAATCTCATTTCACAACTAAGTGATAACCAAAAAACTAAATCTCAAATTTTAACTACAGGTATTGGCATATCCCAAGATGCTCACCTTATTTCATCTGTTTCTAATTTGAAAAATTCTACATTAGTTATAACTTCCGATGAATTAGCTGGTAAAAAAATATTCGACGATTTGAAATTTTTCTCACCTAATGAAGTTCTTTTTTACCCTGCTAAAGACATTATTTTTTATAACGCTTGTGTTAAAAGTAAAGATATCCTTAAAGAACGTTTTAAAATTATTAGTAAAATTATTAATAACGAAAAAATTACTATCGTTTTATCTATTGATAGTCTTTTTGATAGACTTACCCCTCTTGATGTGTTTAAAAATTTTATATTAACTTTAAATACAGGTATGGAAATTTCTTTAGATGATTTAGAAAAAAAATTAACTCTTATGGGATATGTAAAACGTGGTTTTGTAGAGTATGAAGGACAATACTCTATTCGTGGCGGAATTTTAGATATTTTCATACCTAATGATAACAACGGATATCGTATAGAATTTTTTGGTGATGAAATAGATTCTATACGTATTTTAAACATAAGTTCTCAACGATCAACTGACAAAACTTCATCTTTTAATATTTTTCCTGTTCGTGAACTCGTTTTTACAGATTCAATTTTATTTAACGCTATTGACAATATTAAAAAAGATTTTAAAAAAGGTTTGACATCTTTTGAAACGTCTAAAGAAAAAATAAATTTTAATAATCTAAATAACACTTTTAACGAAGTTATAGAATCTCTTACAGAAACTAAAACTACTACTGGTCTAGATTCTTTTATAAATTATTTTTATAGCACTAAAACGTCACTTTTAGATTATTTACATTGTGATACTACTATTTTTATTAGTAATCCAAATTCTATTAACGATAGTGCAACTACTAGTTTACACCGATTTACTCAAAGTATTAGCGATAAAATTTCTAACGGCTATATGCTACCTAATCAACTTCTTTCTTTTAATAGCTATGAAGATATTATATTTAAAATAAAAAATTTTAATTCCGTATTATTAACATCTCTACCCCAAACACCTAAAGACTTTACCCCAACTGCTATAATTCCTTTTACCGTACGCGAAACATCTAACTACTCTAAAATAAGCGAATTAATAGATGATATTATTTATTATAAAAAGCTTAATTATAAAATGATTATTCTTTGTAGCAATAAACACAGTGCTACCCAAATTATTGACGAACTTTATAATAAAAATATTATCGGTGTTTTTATCGATTCTTTTGAAAATAAAACTTTAAACAAAGACAATATTTATTTTACTATTGGTAACATTAATAACGGTTTTGAATATACAGATTTAAAACTAACTATTTTATCTAGTAAAAGTTTACTTACAAACAATTCTAAAAATAAAACTACGTCAAATTCTAAACGTTTTAGTAAAAAAACTGCCCTTAAAACTTTTTCTGATTTAAAAGTAAATGATTATATCGTTCACATTAACCACGGTATCGGTATATTTGTCGGCATAGAAAAAATTTCCACAAAAGGAATTTCTAAAGATTATATTAAACTTAAATATAAGGACGATGGATTACTTTTTATACCTACTGACCAAATGGATTTAATACAAAAATTTTCATCATCTGATAGTGCTAAGCCAAAACTTAACAAGCTCGGCGGTTTAGAATGGAAAAAAACTCAATTAAAAACAAAAAAAGCTATTGTAGTTTTAGCTGAAGAACTTATAGAATTATATTCTATAAGGCAACAAACAAAAGGTTATCAATTTGATGTTGATACCGTTTGGCAAGAAGATTTTGAAAACACTTTTATGTACACAGAAACTAACGATCAATTAAATGCAATTGCTGATGTTAAAGCTGATATGGAATCTCCTAGGCTTATGGATCGTTTAATTTGTGGTGACGTAGGTTATGGTAAAACAGAAATCGCTTTACGTGCATGCTTTAAAGCTATCCAAAGTGGTAAACAAGTTGCTTACTTAGTACCGACTACTATTTTGGCACAGCAACATTTTAATTTATTTCAACAACGTATCGGCGCTTTTTCTGCCAAAGTTTCTATGCTATCAAGATTTAATACACTTAAACAAAAAAAAGAAACTAAGTCACATTTAAAAAGTGGCTACTGTGACGTAGTTATTGGAACTCATGCATTGTTATCAAAAGATGTCGAATTTAAAGATTTAGGTCTTGTTATCATTGATGAAGAGCAACGTTTTGGTGTTACTCATAAAGAAAAATTAAAAATGCTTAAACATAATGTTGATGTTATAACTTTAACTGCAACGCCTATACCTCGTACTTTAAATATGAGTTTAACTGGAATAAAAGATATGAGTTTATTAGAAGAGCCTCCTGTTGATAGAGTTCCTATACAAACTTATTTACTAGAATTTAATGAAGCTTTTATAAAAGATGCTGTTTATCGGGAGATTTCTAGAAGTGGTCAAATTTATTTTCTTCACAATAGTGTAAATACTATTGATTTTATGACAAGTAAATTAAAAGATTTATTACCCGACGTAAAAATTGATTATGCTCACGGGCAAATGCCATCAAAACAACTTGAAAATAAACTGAAATGTTTCATTGATAAAGAATTTGATTTGTTAGTTTGTACTACTATTATTGAAACGGGTCTTGATATTTCTAATGTTAACACTATTATTATTAATAATGCTGACACTATGGGGTTATCACAGTTGTATCAACTCCGCGGACGTGTAGGTAGATCTAACCGTAGTGCTTATTGCTATCTTATGTACAAAAAATCTAAAGTTATTTCTGAAATAGCTGAAAAACGTTTAAAAACTATTAGAGATTTCACAGAGTTCGGCTCTGGTTTTAAAATTGCTATGAAAGATTTAGAAATACGTGGTTCTGGTTCATTTTTAGGGATGGAACAATCTGGACACATTAATTCTGTTGGGTATGATATGTATTGTATGCTTCTTGATAACGCTGTAAAAGAATTAAAAGGCGAAAAAGTAGTTAACTTTATTGAAGCTAACATAGATATTAAAATTAATGCATATATTCCACATACTTATATTGATAACGAAACTCATAAACTAGAAGTGTATAAAAAAATATCTCTAGTTCATGATCTTATATCTTTATACAGTATCGAAGAAGAAATTGAAGATAGGTACGGAACTATTCCTAAACCATTAGCGAATTTATTAAAAGTTGCTAACCTTAAATTTTTATGCAACGACATAGGAATTTCTTCTGTTTCACATAAAGACGAAAAAACAATAATCATTTTTAATAAGTCAGCGTCAATAAATGTTGACACTATAATAGACTTGCAAAAAAATAATAGAATATATAAATTTGTAGTTTCTGACACTCCAACACTGTTTATTGGTGAAGTTTTGAAAATTGAAAAACTTTTATTATTCATTAGTTCTATACATTTATAATAATATTGTGTTATAATAATATTATTGTAAATTTGTAATTGTGTTCACGCATATTGTAAGGAGATTTTTATGGATATTTTACTGCAACAACTAATAATACCTTTTTTAAATTTATTACAAATAGTTTTTTTATCTTTAGTTTTATATGCCACTATTAGTGGCGGCGCAACTTTTAAAACAAAGTTTTTTTATATACTTACATTCTCTATTTTGATCTTCTATCTCGGAAGATTTGTAATGATACACTCTAGGGTTGATGCTACTATTGTTATCGGTTACAAAATGGGGGTTTTAGGAGTTTTATTTTCTTTACCTCTATGGAGTTTATTTGTTTTAGAACTTTTTGAAGATTATAAAATAAATATTTTTTACTCTTTTATATTGCTATTGCCACCTACTATTCTAGCTATTTTACTCATAGATATAGATGCCGTATATATAGTTTCTTCAAAAATAGGTTTTTTTAGTTCTTTTGACAGTGTGCCTATTTATAGAGCGTTTTTCGTTATTTTTTTACTAACACTTTCAACTTTCGTATTTTTAAATATACTTCATAGAATAGTTATTAAGAAAAATAAAATTACTTATTATTCTCTACTTAACTTATCTTTTTCACTATCGTTTATATTTTTAATTTTGCTAGAAAATTTTACAGGTTTTAAAGTCACTTATTTTCTTTTTGAATTATTTTCTATGTTTATGTTTTTCGCATATATGGTTAGATTTAGAAACGATTTGAATTTTTCTAAATCATATAAAATAGAAAGTATTGTTATTAAAAATTTATCCCAACCTTTTTTACTTCTTAATGAAAATAAAAAAATTATTAGTTGTAATTCCTCAGCTAAATCTATTTTTAATAATTCTAATTATTTAGTAAATCGTCAGCTTTTGATAACAGAAATTCCTATATTTAAAGATTTAGATATTGATAATATTGGTAATAGTGACTTTAAAAGTTTTGATATAAAATTTCTTTCTAACGGTTCTGAAGTTTTTTTCAATGCTCATGTTTCAAAGGTTACTGTAGGTTCACAACTAGTAGGATACGGTGTAGTTTTAAATAACACGACTAATTTTGTTAACCTTATAGATAAATTCAAAACTCTTTCTGAAACAGATGGTCTCACTAAGATTTTAACTAGAAGTGCTTTTTTTGATCTAGCACAACCATCTATAGAGGGATGTTCTAGCTTCGTTATTGCTATGCTTGATCTTGATAACTTTAAAAATATTAATGACACTTATTCTCATATGGCCGGAGATTACACTCTAGTAACGTTTACAAAATTAATTTCTAGCATTTTGCAAGATCATTGTATTCTTGGTAGATATGGTGGTGAAGAATTTTGCATTCTTTCAACTAATAAATCTGATGAAGACGTTATAACCTTTGCTACTATGCTAAATAAAGTAATTCGTGAATATGAGTTTGTTTTTGAAGATCATGAATTTAAACTTACTGTTTCTATAGGGATTTGCCAAGTTAAAAATAATAAAATATCTGTAGAAGAAGCTTTACGTCTTGCTGATAACTCTCTTTACAAAGTTAAAAATTCTGGTAAAGATAATTATGATATTGTTACTATAGAATAAGTTTCATAAAATAAATATACAAAAAAGCAAAACA
This sequence comes from uncultured Clostridia bacterium, assembly GCA_947313885.1. Taxonomy (GTDB): domain Bacteria; phylum Bacillota; class Clostridia; order Lachnospirales; family CAMZNU01; genus CAMZNU01. The sequence goes on from CAMZNU010000004.1 coordinate 35,778, forward strand.
GTTTAAATAATCTGTTTTGCTTTTTTGTATATTTATTTTAAAAATTCATCACTCTATTAATAGATATATTTAGACTTAGGAGGATGATATGAACGTATGTAAAAATTTAAATGATAATATTAAACATTTACAAAATTCGTTTACAGATTGTGGCGATATCGTTAGCCGTAAACTTTTTATAGGTGAAAACAACAATATAAAAATTTATATAACTTACATTGATATGCTTGTTGATAGACAAATTATAGAAGAAAAATTAATTTCACCTCTTATGTTTAGAATTAAACAGCTACCGCCTGATTTTAATAACATAGATGACGATTTATTTAATACTTTACTAAATAACGGATTCGCAACAGCCGATTTGAAAACATCAACTTCATTAACAGAAATTGAACTCGGTATGATGAGTGGTGATACCGCTATTTTTATTGATGGATACGACATAGCAGTTTTGACTGCTACTAAAAGTTGGCCTAATCGCGGTATACCAACAGCACAATCGGAAGTAGTTGTTCAAGGTTCTAAAGAAGCTTTTAGTGAAGTATTTAGATTTAATACTATGCTTATTCGTCGTCGTATTCGCGATACCAATTTAAAACTTATTCAAACAAAAGTAGGTACTAGAAGTAGCACCGATATAGGTATTATGTACATGGATGATATCGTACGCAAAGAAACTCTAAACAGCATAATAAAAAAAATTGATTCTATTAACATCGATGCTATTTTTGATGTTGGGTATATTGAGCAATTTATAGAAGAAGATTGGAAATCACCCTTCCCACAACTTCAAGTTACAGAACGTCCCGATAAAGTTGCATCTTCTATTTTAGAAGGTAGAATTGCTATTATTGTTGATAATACTCCTTTTGTTCTTATAGCTCCTGCTCCTCTTAATGTGTTTTTTCAAGCTTCTGAAGATTATTATCAACGTTTTCATATAGTTAATTTTATCCGTTTTTTACGTTATACAGGTGGCATTATTGCTGTTACTTTACCTGGATTTTATTTGGCTATTGCTCTTTATCATCCTTCTATGATCACTTTAGACCTTGTTTATAAAATTTCTAGTTCCCGTAGCATGGTTCCTTTTCCCGCTATTTTAGAACTTGTTTTTATGGACCTTGCTTTTGAACTTTTAAGAGAAGCTGGTATACGTCTTCCTGGTGCTGTTGGTAATACTATTGGTATTGTCGGCGGACTGATTATCGGGCAATCAGCTGTAGAAGCTGGACTTGTTAGTCCTATAGTTCTTATTGTAGTCGCTCTTACTGGTATAGCCTCTTTTTCTATACCATCAATATCTTTAGTACGTGGACTTCGTTTATCAAAATACTTTGTTATTTTTTCTTCAGCATTTCTTGGACTTATAGGATTTTGGCTTAGTGTATTAACTATTCTTATTCACTTATGCACTCTTAAAACTTTTGGAATTCCTTATTTATTCCCTTTCGTATCATCTGGTGTTGATGGACATACTGATGTTAAAGACAGTTTATTTAGATTTCCCCTTTTTATGATGAAAAAAAGACCTTTTTTTGCTAGCAATAAACAAAAAATTAGGTTAGGAGGTTCAAAATGATTTTTGCTAACGATAAAATTTCTTTAAGGCAATTTCAAATTTTAATAATTTTAGATGCTTTTGGCACTGGTATGATTATATTACCGCGAAAACTTGCTATTGTCGCTAATCAAGATGCTTATATAATAGCAATTATTTCAACTATTTTTGCTATGGGTTACATGTATATTATTATGTCTGTAGGTCGTATTTTCCCTAAAGATAATTTTATTACTTATAATAAAAATTTATTTTCTAAACCTATTGCCATTTTACTTGGCATAGCCTTTATTTTAAAAATTATTTTAGGCACTACTGTAGAAATTAGAGCCTTTGGCGAAATTATTAACCAAACTCTATTGTACGAAACTCCTATTTTTATAATTATGGGTACAACATTAATTATTTCTATGTACGCCGCCTCTAAAGGCATCGAAACTAGAGCTAGACTAAGCGAAATTTTAATATATATAGTTGGTATATTTTCAATCTTTGTAATACTTTTATTAGCTATTAACTCTGATTTTTCTAACTTAGCACCTTTCTTTACTACTAATAATAATACTTTATTAAAATCAGCTTTTTTTACTACTAACTCCTTTGTGGGTTTAGAATATGGCTTGCTTATTTACCCTTTTCTTCTTAATAAAAAAGATGCCCGTAAAAGTGCCGTATATTCTGTTTTTATATACGGTGTAATATTAACTATTTTTACAATTCTTAGTATAGCAAGTTTTGGTGATACTACTCTAAAACGACAACTATGGCCTGTTCTTGACCTTATTAATACTTTAGATTTACCTGGCTCTTTCGTTGAACGACATGATGCTTTTGTAGTTAGTTTTTGGTTTTTAGGTGTGTTTACTACTGTTACCTCTGGGCTTTTCTTTTTAGCTATTTTATTAAAAGATATTTTTGATAAAGGTTCACATTCTTTTTATATTTTTATTAGTGCTTTAACTATTTATTTGTTAGCTATTTCTGTAACTGATATAGTAAATATTTTACTTAATACAGAAATTATCTTTTTTGCTCTAAATATTTTTTATTCTTTTTTACTACCTATTGTAATTATTGCTACTGCTAAACTAAAAAAAGTAGGTGACCACAATGTTTAAAAAACTAATTTCCTTATCTTTTATTTTTTTATCTTTTATTTTTTTATCTTCATGTTATGACAAACTAGAATTAGAAGATAGAGATTTTGTCATTACTATAGGTATCGATCAACCTAAAAACCCAAAAAATAAAAATGATGTTTTTTTCATAACTTTGGCAATTCCCGACCCCCATGCTGTTAATAACTACGAACCTAACCCAGAACGAATTATATCTGGAACAGGCTCTACTATACTTACAACTATTAATAACATAAGTAACAACTCTAGTAATGTTCTTGATTTTTCTCAAACTAAATTAGTGTTATTAGGTGATGGAATATTGAAAAATGAACACCTTTTAAAAGAAACTATCGACGTTATGGAACGTAATCGCAAACTATCAAAAAAAGTTTTATTTTTAGGTACAAATGATTATGCCAACTCTATAATTACAAGTGATATCAATAATGTTTCTATTTTAGCTAATTTTCTTACTAATTATTTTTCTAAATCTAATAATATATTTAATTACACTTTATTCGATGTTATTAAAAATTTGGAAACTTCTAAATTTGCTATTCTACCTTTAGTTAAAATTGACGATAGCCATATTTATTTAGATAATTCTATTATTATTAAAGACTTTAAATTATTTGGTATTTTAGACTACAATATGAAAAAAGGACTTTCCTACCTATTTAGTAATAATAATATTTTTACTGTCATTGAACATGATAATTTTTTTATACCTCTAAAAATCACTTCCATAAATAAAAAAACCTTTTTTACAGAAAATAACGGATCTTTAGTTTATAACATTGACTTAAATATTATAGGTACTGTTAATGAATTCTCTTTTGGTAACTCCTCTTTATATAACAGTGATTTCATTAATAATATTAGTTTAGATTTTTCTAAAAAAATACATTCCGAAATTTTAACCTCTTTTAATTATTTTAATAAATCTATTAATATAGATGCTTTTAATATTGCTACAACTCTTAAAAAGAAAAATTATGATCTATATTTAAAATATTATGATGGTGACATGGAAAATTTTTTAAATAATATTAATCACGTTATAACCGTAAATGTAACTATTGACTCTACAGGGTCTATAAAATAATAATAGTTCATTAAAAAAACAAAAAAGAGATATAACAATTATAATTGTTATATCTCTTTTATTTATTCTCTATTTTAATATTCTGTAATTTCTATACTTTCTATTATTACAGGTTCTATTGGTCTACTTGCCTCATCTACTTCTACTTTAGATATTTTATCTACTATTTCCATTCCTTCTATTACTTGCCCAAAAACTGTGTGCGAATAATCTAAATGTATCGTTCCTCCTACTTCTTCATATTTATCTAATATTATTTCTGGATACAAATCATCTACTGTTACATTTATTGAGTTTGCTAATTGTGCTATTACTACGTCTTTTTCTTTTCGTGTATCTGCTATTTGCTCCGATAAATCCGTACTTGTATTTACTATGAAAAATTGTGACCCATTCGTGTTAGGTCCTGCATTAGCCATTGCTAATGCACCATTAAAATGTCTTGCTCCCTTATGTAACTCATCTTTAAATTTATCACCCCATATACTTACTCCACCAATACCTGTTCCTTTTGGATCTCCCCCTTGTATCATAAAGTTCTCAATTGTTCTATGAAACGTTAACCCATCATAGTAGCCATTTTTTGCATGCCCTATAAAATTCTCTACCGCTAACGGTGCATACTCATCTAAAAATTTAACTTTTATATCACCATAATTTGTTTTTATTATAGCTATAGTTTCACCTTTTTCAGTTTCTTTGAATTGTGCTACCTCATCTATTTCATAATCTTGTAACATTTTAAGGTATTTGCCTACCTCTTCTATTTCTTCTTTTATTGTTTCTTTTTCCTCATCACTTAAGCTATTAAATATTTCTTTTTCCTCGTCACTTAATTTGTCATACACTTCTGAATAATATTCGTCTACTATTTTATCTACTTCTACATTACTAGTTTTATTTTCATCTTTTTTACAACTAGTTAAACCTACGCTCATTATACCTATCATTGCTATCACTACTAATTTTTTCATTTTTTCTCCTCTTTTTTAATCATATTCTTAAAATCTACTTACTATTTTAATATATTTATATGTACATAGCAACCTTATTGAGTATTTTTTTGTGTCATTTTTTCAACACATTTATTTTACCTATATAAAAAATCTTATGGGCTATTTTTTTTATCTATTTAAAATAATTATTTCAACAAACAAAAAAATACCTTGTATTTTTACAAGGTATTTTTTTATATTGTATTTAATAATTCTCTTACTATTTTATAAGAATCTTTACTTGCATTTCCTACAAACTCATCAAAGTCTACAAAAGCAGTATCATTAGCTTTATCTGATATTGCTCTTATTATTACATAATCTATTTTATTTAAAATACACACTTGTGCTATAGCTCCGCTCTCCATTTCTCCACAAGTACCATTTAGTTGTTTTTGTAACATCTCTTTTTCTTCCTTGCCATTTATAAATTTATCCCCTGTAACTATTGTCCCTTTTCTAACTCTATTGTCTCCTATTACTTTTTTTGCACTTTCATATGCTTTTTCTACAAGTACTTTTGTTCCTTCTATTTTTTCACTTTCCATGTTTGGTATGTGACCTAATTTCCTACCAAATATCGTCAAGTCAAAATCATATTGTATCATAGTTTTTCCAATAACTACGTCATATATATTCAAACTATTCTCTATTGCACCTGCTACTCCTGTATTTATAATTTTGTCTACTAGAAATTTTGTTATCATAATTTGGGTACACATAGCACTATTTACTTTTCCTATACCACATTGCGATACTATTACCTTTTTATCTTCTATATATCCTTTATAAAAAGTTATCCCGCTATATTTTATTTCTTCCACTTCTTTTATATCTCTTATTAGTAGCTCTACTTCAACTTCCATAGCCCCTATTATTCCTACTATTTTACTCATTTGTTAATATCCTTTCATAACAATTATATAGCCCTTTTTCTAATGTTATCGTTCCTACATACATAAACCCATTTTTTAAATAAAATTTATTTGATGAAATATTTTTACTAAATGTATCTAGTCTTATACTTTTTATACCTCTAGTTTTACAATATCCATATACTTCCTCTAACATCTTTGTTCCATATCCTTGTTTCATTTTTTCATACTTTACAGCGAATCTGTGTATTACTACATAACTATCTTTTTCTTCAAACATATCATCATCATATTCTAACTCTTCACTTATCGTATAAAACCCTACTATTTCATCTCCTTCTTTTAAGATATATAAATTTCCTTTATCTATATCTTCTTGAAAATTTTCCTCTTTTGGATACGTACTATCCCACATATTTCTTTCATTTTCCACTACTTTGCCTCGTAACCCTATTATTATTTCATTTATTTCTTCTATGTTACCTTCTACTCCCTTTTCCATATTAATCACCTAACTCACTTTTTATAATCACACTTAATTTTTTTGCATCTTTTTCTATTTCTTCTGCATCATTACCTTCTATCATAACCCTTACTAAATCTTCTGTCCCTGACGGTCTTATTAAAACTCTTCCTTTTTCTTCATATTTTTTTTCTAATTGTTCTACTCCATGTTTTACTTTATCATTTTCTAAGTACTTCATTTTATTTTCTTTCTTAACTTCTACGTTTATTAAAATTTGTGGCATAACTTTCATATATCTATTTAATCTCGAAAACTTTAACCCTTTTTCCTTTATCATCTCTATTAATTTTAACCCTACTAACAACCCATCTCCTGTAGTATTGTGATCTAAATATATTACATGCCCTGATTGTTCACCACCAAAATTATATTTACCTTCTAACATTTTTTCTAATACGTATCTATCTCCTACTTTTGTCTTTATTATTTTTATGCCTTTTTCTTTTCCCATTTCTACTAAACCTAAATTACTCATTATCGTTGCCACTATTGTTTTTTTATATAACTTACCTCTTTCTTTTAATTTATTTCCTAACATTGATAATATTTGATCACCGTCTACAAAGTTTCCTTTTTCATCTACCGCTAAACATCTATCTCCATCACCATCAAAAGCTAATCCTAGCTCCGCTTTTTCTTCTACTACTTTTTTTGAAAGCCCTTCCATATGTGTAGAGCCACATTTATCATTTATATTTACTCCATTTGGCTCGTCATTCATAACTATTACATCTACTCCTAATTCCTCTAACAATTGTCTTGCCACTTTATACGTTGCACCATTAGCACAATCTATTACTACTTTTACACCTTCTATATTTTCTTCTATTAATGATTTTAAATATTCTTTATATTCTTCTGTTCCTGTACTTATATTTTTTATATATCCTATTTCATCTCCTACGCATACATTATTATCTTTAAAACCTTTATCTATTTTTTCTTCTATTTTTTTTTCTATCTCGTCTCTTAATTTATATCCATATCTATTAAAAAACTTTATCCCGTTATCTTCATAGGGATTATGTGATGCTGAAATCATTACCCCAGCTGTACAATTATATTTTTTTAATAAATATGCTACTGCTGGAGTAGGTATTATGCCTACCGTATATATTATAGCTCCAACAGAACACATGCCTGCTACTAATGCACTTTCTAACATATCACAAGATATTCTTGTATCTTTTCCCACTAATATCCTAGGTTTTTCTTTCATTTCTTCCTCTAGTAATAACGCTGATGCTATTCCTAATTTATATGCTAATTTTGGCGTTAATGTTACATTTGCTTTACCTCTTACGCCATCAGTTCCAAATAATTGTGACATGCTTTCCTCCATTTGATTACTCTTCTTTTATTCATTATATTCATTATTCTACTTTTAGAGAATGTCCTTTTTTTACTCCATATTTATTTGTTCTTTATCCTCTTTTACATATTGCACTGTTATTATTGGTATTTTACCCTCCAATAACTCTATACCTTTGGGAAGCTCAAAATCTATTTCAACTTCTGTTACTCCCTCCTCTATATTTCTTAAATCTAATGATATTTTTAAATCTTCAACTTTCACATTTTCTACTATTGTATCCTCACCTATTATACCTATTTCTATTTCATCTGTTAATTCCATTCCTACTTTTAATCCTTTTATCAATATATCTTCTGTTGGTATTGTTAAATATTTCGTAGTTTGTTTACTCATTTGAATCGTTACTGATACAGTTTTTGCTTCACCATCTACTATTTTTAAACCATATTTATCTATAAATCCATAGATGTCATACGTTATCGTTGTCGTATAGTTCATGTCTTCTATTTCTATATCTGGTATCTGTATATTTTTTATTTTGTTTAGTACTACCTCATCTCCTATTACTTTGACTTTTTTTGGCGTAACTATTACTTCTATTATTTCTAAATTTTCTCCTATCTCCCCTACTAACTTAGGTTTTATTATTTCCAATTCACCATATTTACTTATCTTAACTCCTATTGCCACATATTCTCTTTCTAACGTAAACTTATCCGTTATTATTTTGCCTTCCTCGTCATATATTTTTAACTCGCTTTTACTATTAAAGTCTTTACTTGCATTTTCTATATATACTTCTGCCACAACCTCGGCTATTTTTTCCAACTCTTTTTTCGCACCTTTTATCTCAACTACATTTTTTTCAACGTTAATATTATTAACTTCATACCCCGTTAGCGGTTTTCCCTTCTTAAGCAACGTTATATCTTTTTCTATTGTCGTTATCTCGTCAAACTTTAATTCTTTTTGCTTTGGTGTATAACTTATTAACTCATAGCTTAATGGTAAATCTTCTATATGTATTGTAGTCCTTATATCTTCTCCTACATTTCCTCTATTTGTTATATCCATAGGGCTTAAATCTATATACCCTTTTACTATTCTTTTATTTTTTTTTAACTCTTCTATATCTCTTCTACTTCCTCTTATTTTTATTTTAATTTTTTCTTCTTCTATTTCCTTTTCGTTTACTAATATTAATCCTCTTTCTGATACATCCTCTATATTTCTTAATTCTAATTTAACTTCAAATACTTTGTTTATATATGGATTATTTACATTCATACCTATAAACCACAACATTATTCCTAATATTAGAGATATTATTTTCCACGGTAAATTTCTTGAAAATAGCGTTTTATATTTATCCACTCTATTTACCTCCTTCTTTACCCCATTTTATCTTTTTTCTTTTTCTCTTTTTCTTTTTCTTCTTTACTAATTCTGTTTCTTTAAATCTTATTATTTTCCTAACATCCTCTTCTTTTATGTTTCTTTGTAATATACCTTTATGGGCTAACGATAATGCCCCTGTCTCCTCTGATAATATTAATACAAATGCATCCGAATACTCGCTTACCCCTACACCTGCTCTATGTCTTGTTCCTAACGATTTGCCTATCTCCTTATTTGTTAACGGTAATATGCAACTAGCCGCCGCTATTTCATTATTTTTAATTATTATCGCACCATCATGTAATGGCGTTTTATCCTCAAATATATTTACTATTAACTGGCTCGTTATTTTAGCATCTAATGGTACTCCTGTACTAACATGCTCTCCTAACGGCACTTCATCTTCCAATACTATTAATGCTCCCGTTCTACTTTTTCGCATAGTATCTATAGATACCAATATTTCGTCTAGATTTTTTGCCGATATGCCACTATTCTCCATCTTTACCAGTGCAACATTTAATCTACCACTGCCTAACTTTTCTAACATTTTTCTTATTTCTGGTTGAAATATTATTATTATTGCTATTATTCCAACATTAAACGTATTACTTATTATCCAACTTACCGTATATAAATTAAAAGTATATGATATTATACTCGTCAATATTAATACTACTATCCCTTTAAATAACGACCATGCTCTAGTTTCACGTACCCATAGTAATGCTTTGTATATTATATACGACGTAAAACCTATATCTATTATTGCAAATACATCAAAAGAAGTTCCACGCGTTATATTTAAACTTGTTAAAATATTTTCTAAAATACGCCCTATATCCATAAATTTCTCCTTATTATATTTGTTTGCCTATACCTCTGTTTATAGGTATTACTTTTACTATGTATATATTTTTACTATCTTTAAATTTTAGGTTTTTAACTTTTTTGTATTCTAGCACACCTTTAAATAACATGGTTACCCCTATTATAATATCTCCTAAAAAAATTTTTAAGACAAATGCTGCTACACTACTATGATACGGACGCAATAATGTGAAATACATTATTAATAAAACTATGTTGCTTATTATTACACTTATTATTTCTGCATTTTTGACACGCTTTTTAGACGCTATGTATACTATTAAAAATATAGTTACAAAGGCTATTGTGTTTGAAATAAAAAAATTATTTTCTGCCATATATATATTTACATATTCTATTAATTCTGTTAACCCCTCTATGCTTAACTCTAATATCGATGGATTTTTTACACTGTACAATATTATTTCTTTCCCTAATTCCATAATTCCTATAACAAATACTCCTATAACAATTGGTGTTAACGCCGTTAATCCATAATACATCCCACTCACTATCGGTACGACAAATGGTACATTAAATAATATCCCAAGTACTGTTAACATTACTATTACACTTTTTTTTGCAACCCTCGCATATATAAAAACTATCGATAGCCCTACAAATAAAAATATCATCGCTAAAATTATCATACTACTCATCTGTAAAAATATATTAAACACTACCAATACATATACATGCGGTATCGATACTATAGAACTTATTACACTTAATGCTACTAAATAAATAAACCCATTTAACCCTTCATACAAACTACTTATATTTTCTGCATTATGTCCTATTTTAAATATCATTCTGTATATTATTAAATATGCCACTATTTTTAACATGGGAAAAATTACTTTCTCATATTCACTAAATATATAACTTATTTTTAACCTCATGTTTTCCGTTTTATTCATTTTTGTCACCATCATCCATCTTATTTATAGAATTTAAAATTCTTGTGTACTTTTTTACATTTTTTTCTGCTATATCATATTCATTAGATTTTATTATGACTACTACTAACGTATATATCGCTAATATAATTAATGCTATTACTACATATGTTGCACTCTCTTTTTTTATTAAATCCATATCTATAATTGCATCGTTTTCTAATATTAAAATCCCTACTTTAAATAAATATATTGTAAATAAAAATGTTATCATATAAATACTACTACTTGTTACCTCACGTCCTATGTAATCACTTTTAAAATATTTCACCATTTCTTTCTCCCTACTTCCATTTCCACTATCATATACACACGCTCTACTCATTTGCACTATTTTTTTTTTGTTTATCATATTTTACCCCTATGTATATTAATTATTTTAATTATTATATCACAACATTTTACCCTTTAATATATTTTTATCAAAATCTATACACTCTTTATTTCAAAAAAAATAAAAGGTATTTTCATACCTTTTATTTATCCTCTTTGAAACATTTCTATTATTTTAAACTTCATTACATAACTAATGCTGTCTTTTGTTATTATTTTATAATTATCATCACCTATTATTTTCCTAAGCTCTTCATTTTTTATTATCTCTTCTCTATCAACTGTCTCATCTACATAGCATAACGGTGGAAACATAATACACCACCAATTTTCTCCTACACTTTCTCCTATCTCTATTTTTAACGATGTGTATTCTCCTTTTGGTAATGTTACATCTCCATATATTTTCGTCGGAAAATACGACTTACCTACATATACTTTTACTTCGTATTCATACCCCTCATCTTCTATTATAGTTCTTACATACTTTTCTATTTCTTCTGTTTTTCTATTAAATTTCTCTAAACCATCCTCCCTGTTTTTAAACCCTTCTATATCTCCCCTAAATTTCTCCAATACTTTATCTTTTACTTTTAATTTTAAAATTTGATCTTCCTCTGCATTACTATTTGCTAATACATGAAATCTTATTACTTCCTCTGATATTTCTTTTACCATCTCTCTTCCGTATACTTCTAATTCCACTGCTATTGTAATTATTATTCCTATTAATATAGATAGTATTATATATTGTCTCTCCTTTATATTTCCTATCCCTCTTATACTCTTTTTCATTTTATTTCCCCCTTTTTATTATTTTCATTATTGCCAAAAGGAAAATATTTTATACATTTTTTAGGTTATATCTTTATATCTACATTGTTATCCCCTATTTCTTCCACTAATACTTTTTCTTCATCTATTATTGTAAAACCTGTTTCACTTTTCACCGTTGTTATACTCTCTACATTATATCCATATACCTCTAACATCTTATATAACTTGTTTTTTTCCTTCTCAATTACTTCTCTTACATCATCTTTTTTTATTCTAAATTGTATGTTTACTTTATTATCTCTTTTCCTAACATAACTCTCTACTAATCCTAACTTATTCATATTTAAACTTATTAATGCCGTCATATCTCCTTTCTTATTTTTATTTTTACTTTTACCTTTAAACATTATTATTTCTAAATCTACTTTCTTTCCCTGTACATCTACAGGTATTTGAACATAACTACCTTCTTTTACTAAATTAATAAATTCTAATTTTTCTTTTATACCTTCTACCTGCTTAACTATTTTTTCTATACCTTCTTCCTTACCTTTTACTTTCTCTAATATCTCATTTACTTTTCTATACTGATCCTCTATCTTTTCTTTTACCTCTTCTTTATTTAATCTATTTATATTTATTCTACCTTCTTTATTTTTTACCGCATTTTTAACTATTTTAACTAACTCTTCTTTATCTACATATTCTAATAACTTAAAAATATTTTTTATCTCTAACCCTGACTTTATTATTTTTTTTACTTCATCATTTTTATCCCCTTCTATTTCTTCTTTTATTAATTTTGTAATAGCTTTCTTTACATCTTCTACATCCTTTTTATTTTTATTCATAATTTCTACAGTTTGATTTTTTTTATCCCCTCCTACATCTGTCATTAAACCTTTTTTTATTTCACTCTTATCTCCTTCTTCTCTTCTCTTTGTTCCTTTTATCATTTTCTCTAACTCATTATATATATCTCTTTCTTTTATAATTTCTTTTATTATATTTACTACGTTACTTTTATTTATTTCTATCCTTTCACTACCTTTTAATATAGTTTCTAATTGTTTTTTTATCTCACTTTCTTCTAATTTTTTTATTTCTTTTTCAAGACTTGTTATCTCTTCTTCTATATTCACTTCCTTTTTGCTATACTTATCAAGATTAATAACATTTTTTATGTTTATATCTATTTTGTGTTTTAACAAAAATGTTTCAACATTTTTATTTTCTACTTTTATATCTTTACTTTTTAATATTTTTATTATTCTATTTAAATCTCTTATCATCTCTTTTGTTATAGGTAACTTGTTCTCTATTAACTTATTGCATATTTCTACATTCTCCTCACTTTTTATTACCCCTAATTCCTTTAATGCATTTTTGACCTTACTATCATCTTTTATATCACCTATTACTTCTTTCATTTTTAATACGCCATTTTCTACATATACTTCAAATGTTTTATAATCCCCTAACTTAACTCCTTTACTTTGACTCTTCCCTCTTATTTCTTCACCATCTACTGTTTTTATTTTTACTATTTCACCTTTGATTTCGATTACTTCTCCTTTTAATATTCCTACCTTTCCTTCCTTTACCTTCACGCCATCTTTATTTTTATTTTTTAAACTTTTTAACATCTCTCCTGTTGTGTATTTTATTTTTTCATTGTTTTCCCTTTTTATTTCCATATCATTACCTCACATTATTTTTTCATATAATCGCTATTTTTTTCATATATTTATTATACATTATTTTTATTCTTTATTTTAGGAGGCTTAACTATGAACGATTTTGACAACGATAAACTTAACTCTATTCTATCTAATTGTATAGATGACGCTTTAATTCAAAAACATATTATTTCTCAACTAATACCTATTGCTAAAACACCTTACGATAGCAAAATGCTAAGATCTATCCATCTCACTACCACTAAACATGTTAATATACTTATTAAAATGTATTTGGATTCTTCTTATAATCATTCCTACGAGCCTAAAATTAAATATAATGATCTTATAGGTTCTTTTGACGATAATTTACGCGATTTGTTTTCTACATCTTTCGAACACACTTGTATATACAGATACCTTTATTCATCATCTCATTCTTACGAACATAAAGACCTTTTGTTTGAAATTTTTACTGACAACCAATGTATTTCTACAAAACTATCTTATCTAATCAATGCTCACTAAATATTTTTACTTAAATTTGACATATTTAAATCATATTTATATAATTCTTTTATGATAATATATTATAAAGGAGTGATTCATATGAACAAACTTATATATATAGCTGATGATGATTCAAACATTTGTAACTTACTTAAAACTTCTCTTATAAACGAAAATTATAATGTAGAAGTTTTTTTTGATGGAAAAAAACTTTTAGACGCCTTTGTTTCAAAACCTTGTGATATCATTTTAACCGATATTATGATGCCTAACATGAACGGGTATGAACTTTGTAAAAATATTCGCAAACTTAGCAACGTCCCAATTATTATGCTATCTGCTAAAGATGAAGAAATTGATAAAATACTTGGTCTTGAATTAGGTAGTGATGATTACTTATCTAAACCTTTTAGTTTACGTGAAGTTACTATTAAAGTTAAAAATATTCTTAGGCGTACTTCTTCTATACCTGATACTATTTCTAATAACATTTTAACTTCCAAAAATTTAAAACTAAATAAAACTAACCGCGAAATTTTTATTAATGATACTTTATTTTCTACAACTACTAAAGAATATAATCTCCTTGAACTACTTATAGAAAATAAAAACAAAGCTTTTTCTAGAGAAGTTATTATTAACAACGTTTGGGGTTATGACTATTATGGCGACACGAGACAAGTTGACCATCTTATTAAACGTTTACGTAAAAAAATGCTCCTCGCCGATTCCCTTTGTAAAATTGAAACTATTTGGGGCTTTGGCTATAAGGTAACTGACTAATGAAAGCCGTTAATAAACTTTTAGCTATTCAAGTCGCATCTACTATATCTATTTTGTCTCTAGTCGCTTTGATCGTAATTATAAGCACTAATAAATATATAGAAAGTAATTTTGCTAACGATTTATTTTATGAACACATACTTTTTGAAATAGAACTTATTAATTCTACTAATCTTAATAAAAAAAATTTAAATAATAAGCCCCGTATGGAACGTATGCGGAATTCTATGGATCATATGTCCCGCAATACTAAATCACCATTTAATAGAGATATCGCTAAAAATGTTATTAGTTTTGCTATACCCTATGATGGTATTAATATTATTTATTTTTCAAATACTAGTTTTTCTTTAAATACTGACGATATTAAACTTTTTTATAATGCACCATTAAATGCAATATCTAAAATTACTATTGATAACGTTAATTATCTTACCGTTACAACTAAAGTTGATAATTTAATAGCAACTACTTTATTACCAACTAACTATGTTTCTTCTTTTATGTTTCCTATTTTTATTGTTTTTGCAGGTCTTTTGCTAATAATCGCTTTTGCATCTTCTGTAACTACTTTTTTTGCGCAAAGAATTATTACAAAACCTATAAACATTTTAATTGACACTACTAAAGAAATTGGTAATAAAAATTTTGATTACAAAGCTTTAATTACTACTAATGATGAATTTTATACCCTTGCATCATCTATTAATAAAATGTCTGATAATCTTAAAGAAAAAGATTTAGAACAGAAAAAGTTTTATGAAAACCTTTCCCATGAAATTAAAACTCCGATTACTGTTATTAGTGGATATGCCCAAGGTATTCGTTCTGGTATTATGGATAATGATTCTTTAGATATTATTGTTGATGAATGTAATAAACTTAAAAAACAAGTAGAAGATATTATTTATTTAAGTAAACTAGATACTATTAAAGATAATTATAATTTCAAAAATATAGATATTAATAACATCATAGGCTCTTCTCTTAATAGCCTTGAAAGTATTATAATTTTAAAAGACATCGATATTATATTTGAACCTTCTACTACTATTTTTTCTCATGTTGACGAAGAAAAGTTTTCTAAAGTAATTGTTAATATTCTTTCCAATTGTATTAAATACACTAAAAATACTATTACCATTACTAGCGAATACAATAACAACGATGTTATTATTAAAATTTTTGATAATGGTAATGGATTTAATAATGATATTTTACAAAACCCTTTTTCTGGCAACATCATTGGCGAAAAAGGTGGTAGTGGTGTTGGACTTACTATTATTAAAAAAATTATTGACTCTCATAATAGTCGTATTTTTATAAATAATAATGATGATGGCGGTGCTATATATACTATAGTTCTAAAACAATAAGCAAATTTGTAACATTATCTTATTATTACGCAAATAAAAAACCACCTTTAAAGGTGGTTTTTTATTTACTTTTTATTTTTCTACAGAAATTTTAACAGCTTCACCATTTATATCCCATACTTTACTATTTTTAAATTGGTTAGATGTACTGATTTCTAACGCTAATACTTCGTTTTTTATTAATTCTTTATTTTTATTAACTATATTTTCTATTTTTTTGTTTTCTAATATTGATATTTTAACTTTATCTAATATATCAAAATCTAACTCTTTTCGCATCGTTTGCACTTTACTTATTACTTCTCTTACAAATCCTTCTTCTAATAACTCATCTGTTAAATCTGTTTTTAATACTACTGTTACTCCTTTATTTGTTTCTGCTACGTATCCTTCTTGTTGTTCTACTGCTACTAATACATCTTCTAGTTTTAATGTTATTTCTTCTTCTTTTATTTTAAACGTTACTCCGCCATTTTCTAATTTATCCATAAACGTTCCATCTTGTTCTTTTAAATATTTACTTATTTCCCCTACTAATTTTCCGTACTTAGGTCCTACTGTTTTTAATTGTGGTTTAAACGAATATGTCGTGTACTTACTCGTATCTTCTACAAATTTTATTTCTTTTATATTTAATTCATCTTTTATTATTTCTAAATATGATGATTCTATTTCTTTTTCTATTTTTACATACATTTCACCTATTGGCTGTCTATTTTTTATATTTGCTACATTTCTCGCTGTTCTTCCTACCATTACTACGCTTAATACTTTTTCCATCTCTTCTTCTAATTTTTTATTTATATATTGTTTTTCGCTTTTTGGATAATCCGCTAGATGTACACTTTCTTTCTCATCTTTTTCTACACTTAACGTTAAGTTTCTATATATTTCTTCTGACATAAACGGTATAAATGGCGCTGATAATTTACTTAACTGTGTTAAACATTTATACAGTGTTAAATATGCATTAACTTTATCTTCTTCCATTCCTTTTGCCCAAAAACGTTCTCTACTTCTTCTTACGTACCAATTTGATAAGTCGTCTACAAACTCTACCATCTTTCTCGATGGCTCTACTAATTTATAATTATTTAAACTATCATCTACAAATTCTATTAACGTATTTAATTTTGATAATATCCATCTATCCATTTCATTTAATTTATTTAATTCTAATTTATGTTCCGCTGGATTGAACTTATCTATATTCGCATACATTATATAAAATGCATATGTGTTCCACAACGTACCCATAAATTTTCTTTGCCCCTCTGCTACCGCTTCATCTGAATATCTAGATGGTAACCATGGTGACGAATTTGAATAAAAATACCATCTTATCGCATCTGCTCCGTGGCTTTCTAAAATTTCAAAAGGATCTACTACATTCCCTTTTGACTTAGACATTTTTTTACCTTCTTTATCTTGAACGTGTCCTAATACTATTACATTTTCATACGGTGCTTTATCAAACAATAACGTCGATATTGCCATTAACGTATAAAACCATCCTCTCGTTTGGTCAACACCTTCTGAAATGAAATTTGCTGGGAAATTTCTCTCAAATATATCTTTATTTTCAAATGGATAATGCCATTGTGCAAAAGGCATACTACCAGAGTCAAACCATGCATCTATAACTTCTGGTATTCTATTCATCTCTTTATTACACTTATCACATTTTAATTTTATTTTATCTATATACGGTTTGTGTAATTCTACATCACCTTCTAAATTTGTAGCCATTTCTTTTAACTCTGCTACACTTCCTACCATATGTCTATGTCCACAACTACATTCCCATATCGGTAACGGCGTTCCCCAATATCTCTCTCTTGATAAACTCCAATCTATTACTCCTTCTAAGAAATTTCCAAATCTTCCTTTCTTAACAGTTTCTGGCATCCAATTTACCGTATCATTGTTTTTTACTAAGTTATCTCTTACTTTTGTCATCTCTATAAACCATGATTGACGTCCATAATACAATAACGGTGTGTCGCATCTCCAACAAAACGGATAGTTATGCGTATACTTCTCCGACTTAAATAAAACTCCTCTAACTTTTAAATCTTTTACTATTGGTAAATCTGCGTCTTTTACAAACATACCTTTATAATCTACTGCCTCATCTTTAAATTTACCTTCTTCATCTACTAATTGTACAAATGGTAAACCGTACACTTTTCCTATTCTTGCATCTTCTTCACCAAATGCTGGTGCTGAATGCACAATTCCCGTTCCATCTGTTAATGTTACATAATCATCACAACAAACATAATATGCTTTTTCATGTTCACTTATTTTTGCATAGTTAAATAACGGTTCATATTGTACATGCTCAAGTTCTATTCCTTTAAATTTTTCTAGTATTTCTACATCTTCTCCTAAAACTTTATTTATTAATTCCGTCGCTAATATATATATTTCATCTTCAACTTTTACTTTAGCATATTCTTCATTACCATTAACTATTAATGCAACATTAGACGGTAACGTCCACGGCGTCGTCGTCCATGCTAAAAAATATTCATTTTCTTTATCTTTTAATTTAAATTTAACTGTCGCTGATAAATCTTTTGTTTCTTTATATCCTTGGGCTACTTCATGACTAGATAAACTCGTCCCACATCTTGGGCAATACGGCACTACTTTATGACCTTTATATATTAAATCCTTATTCCATATTTCTTTTAATGCCCACCATACTGATTCTATATAATCATTTTCATAAGTAACATATGGTTCTTTCATATCTACTGAAAATCCTACTTTTTCACTCATGTCTTCCCATATGCCTTCATATTTCCATACACTTTCTTTACACTTTTCCACAAACTCACCTATACCATAATTCTCTATTTGTGGCTTACCATTTATTCCTAATTGTTTTTCTACCGCTAATTCTACTGGTAGACCATGGGTATCCCATCCCGCTTTTCTTAATACATCATATCCTTTCATCGTTTTATATCTTGGTATTATATCTTTTATCGCTCTTGTTAATATATGTCCTACATGTGGTAGTCCATTTGCTGTTGGTGGTCCATCGTAAAAAGTAAACGGCTCTCCCCCTTTTCTTAATTGTACTGATTTTTTAAATATTTCATTTTCTTTCCAATATTTTAACGTCGTAGCTTCTCTTTCAACAAAATTTAATTTTGTGTTTACTGGTCTATACATATTTTTTTCCTCCCTAAAATCAAAAAAAGCCTACTTCATCCTAACTCAAAGGACGAAAAGGCTTTTACTTTTCCGCGGTACCACCTTAATTAGTAGCTATGCTACTCTCTCTACAACTCTTTAACGAAAGTTAACCGTTATGCCTACTTATTTTCAACATACCATTTCTGTTTCCACAGTAAATTAGTGATCTTTTAAAAACATTTAAGGTTTAGCTTACACCATCCTAAACTCGCTTTCTCTTGTATGTTTTTTACTTTTCTAATTTCTAATGTTTATTATTTTATTTCTATTATTATATATCCGTTTTTTTTATTTGTAAATAGTTTTATACTCTTTACTTCTTAAAATTTATTTATACTTTTACAAATTTATTTACTTTATAAATATATTACGTTATATTTATACATAATAATATTTATATATTAATTTTTTACTCAAGCAAGGGGGTACTTTTATGCGCAAAGGATTTTCACTTTTAGAACTTGTAATCACTATAATAATAACAGGACTCCTTGTTGGTATTATGGCCATGTTTCTAGGATCTTCTTTTACTATTTTTAGGTCGACTAATGTTAATACTCGTTCTTATGATTATTTACAATTACTTTCTGAATTTGTAACTTCTCAAACTAAAAGTGCCGAAGAATTAGAAATTTTTGATTCTATTGATGATATGCTACCTTTAGAGGACGGTTATCGCTACATTTATTTAGATACTGATACAGATGATCATAACAAAGTCTTTTTTTCTGACGGAGAAAATTACACAAATACTATACCTACTATTTCTACTGAAGGTGTAGGAAATTATACTATTATTTTTTCTACTGAAGATGATTCTATTTTAGATGTTCAAACTGAACTTGAAACTTATAATTCTAAGAAAAATAGAGACTACTCTATAAGCCTTGAAAGTTTGTTAAATAGATCCAGCGCTATTTTACACAGTAAAGCTACTGATAGATCAGGAACAGCTATTAGGTATAAAAGTGATTTACCTATACCGACTCCTCCTATTCTTTATAGTGTTACTGTTCCTAAATATAACAGTATTACTGAACCTGATGAAAACAATAATGTTAACATAGTTTTAAAATCTAATAATTTTATCGATTTAGAAAATCTTATTGCTACATATCAATATAGTGCCGATTCTATTAAAGTTTTTGGTTCTGGTGATACCCATCCCGATGACATTCGCGATTATTCTAAAGAAGTTGTCGTTATTCTTGAATCCGCTGGGTTTTTACCTGTATATTATTTTATTAATGTTGATATCGATGGTGATGCTGAACTTTTCACTTTTGATTTATTTAAAAAAGATAACCCTTCTTTAAAATCTTCTAGAAAAGATAAAATCGGTGACTTCTTTTATAGTTACGTATCTTTGTATTTCTTTAACGATGAAATAGAAATTATGGATAGTTTAATTCCTACCCTTACTTTTGAAGCCGATAAACTTACCGTTAATGGTAACGAAATTGACACTACTATTTTTACACCTTTATCTTCTAAAGTCGATGGCGTAATTTTACCTACATCTCTAAACTTTAATTATCCTATTAGTGTCACTGTTGAAAAAGGTCCTTATGTTAAAACTTATATTATAAATTCTTTTGTAGAACCTATTTTAACAGAACTTGAATATTCTTATAATGGACTTACTAGATTCGCTAAAATAAATCAAAGCACTTCAACAGTTTCTATTTATGCTAACCCTGCCGACATTATTCCCGTTAAAGTAAATTATATCGGTAATAGTGTAGTCGTTAGTGATAGAAACACTTTAGACAACAGTAAAATTATTTCTAACTCTAGAAATAATAACGATAAACTAAAACCTGATGTGCCAAGCCCCGTTACTCTAAATAACGATAAGCGTATTATCGTATACGGAAATGAAGGTAGTTTTAAAACTTATATGATCGTTTTTGAAGATAGTGCATTGCTTACAGAACTTGAATACAATGAATTAACTTCTAACAATCAAATACTTTTAAATGAACATATATTTAGAAAAAAAGTTGCTGGTCTTATTTCTTATAACGATATTAATAGTACTAAAGGCGATATAACAGTTTTATTTCCACAAAATGAATTTTTATACCGTCGTCTTGCATCTTTTGAAACTTCAAATATTCTAGATGTAACGACTATTTCAAATAAATTACAACAATCTGAAATTAAAGAAATAAAAGACTTAACCAAAGATTTTACTTATGTTGTCGAATCGCCTATTTCAAAAATTAAAACAAATTATTTTTTGAATGTTTTATTTTCTGATAAACCTACTGTTGAAATTTTAAATGACAACCAATTAGTTGAAACTTTTAACGATAACTCTTTAGCGTTAACTGGTAATTATAATTATAGTCAAGGTTTTAATCGTACTATTAAAAAATATAAATACGTTTATGAAATGTCTAACACTATAGATTTTACAACTAAAGAAACTTTAGTAACTTATTCTAGTGATTTATTAGATTCTAATCCTTTAAACATCGAAGTTATTCCTTTAAATCTTGGTGCTATACACGAAAATAAATATATTCGTCTTGGTATTTCTGTCATTTCAGATACTTATGAAATGGATAATTCAACTTATGGTGGAGTTGAGTCTGACATGGTTTATACCGATCCTTATTTTTACGAACAATCAGCTTGTCCTATTTCGCCATTTGCTAGTAATATGTACAACAATAGATTTTTATCACCTAATGTTATGTACTTATATTATCCTCTTGATAATATGCCTATGGATAGTGACTTTGATGTTCAAGATGTAGTTATTGATGCTAGTAAAATTATTATACCTAAATACCCTAGCACCTCTTTATCTACAGATTTACTAATTATGATTAATAACAATGATTTTAAAAATCTTGATTCTGTTATTTCTAAAATAGGTGGTGATACCGTATCTCCATCGCAAGTTATTAATATGGGACTAAGAAAAGGTAGCAAAAACTTAGAACTATTATTACTTTTTAATGATAGTAATATTTTACCTGATGATGGAGGGTTTAAAGGCGGTTTCCCTATCGTTAAGTCTGGTGGGTTTACTTACCCATCTGGAAATACCGAAATTTCAAAAGCTTTCTCTTTAGAAAACGTTTTTGAAAATAATAAAAATAAATTTGCATTAGTTGACTATGCCAAAAATATTAATGGTCATAATCCTATTAATACATCTTTTAAAACTAATTCTGGAATTGGTGTTTGGAATGATTCATATATAGATTTACAACGTGATATGGATGGAGATGAAGATTATTTTTTCTTTATCTCTACAGAAATTGACACGTTAACACAAACTAATGGATTCCGTGGTATGTTATCGGATGATACTGCTCTACCCTGGAGTGGCACTAGTAAAAAAGGTTCTAACATTCAATTTGTACCTTTCCCTCCACAAGCTGGTTCAGAGGATTCTTTAATTCACATTTTTAGTTGGCATGGTTTTGCGGAACAAACTCATTACGGATCTGTAAATAAAGGCACTACAGATGAAGTTTCAAATGGTACTATAATGGGTACTATTCAAGCTACGGGACTATATGAAGGGTTACATGATTATTCACCTGATAACCCTATAACTATATTAGCTATGAAAAAACGTGATAAACTTGTTTTCCAAGCTTTTCACGGAGAAAACTTCACTCCTGTACTAGTTTCTCACCATAAGCAAGCGCCTTTTTTACCTAGTTTTCCAACTTGTGGCATTCACTCTCATGAGGAAAATATTCCTTATGCATACATTTACTTCGGAGATTCTGATTATCACAATTTTGAAGGGCTTACTTTTAATAAATTTACTTTATTACCTATTCAATCTGCCTATAATATAAATTTTGATAAAATTCGTGTTTTCGTAACTACTTTTAACTAAATTATTTGTAACGAACAAGGAGATTACCATGAACAAAAAACAAGTTTTATTTAGTGGCATTAAACCGTCTGGAGATATTACCCTTGGAAATTATTTAGGTGCTATTAAAAACTGGGTCGATTTACAAAATGACTACGATTGTTATTTTTCTATTGTAGATTTACATGCAATTACTGTTAAACAAGAACCTAAAGATTTACGTAAATCTACTTTAGAAATTATGGCAATCTATATAGCAAGTGGTATCGATATTAAAAAAAGTACTATTTTTATTCAAAGTCATGTACCAGCTCATACAGAATGTTCTTGGCTCTTAAATTGCTACTCCTATATAGGCGAATTATCACGTATGACTCAATATAAAGACACTTCTAAAAATAAAGACCAAAACGTTAGTGTAGGACTTTTTGATTACCCTGTACTTATGGCATCGGATATATTGCTTTATCAAACGGATTTAGTTCCTGTTGGCGAAGATCAAAAACAACATATAGAACTTACTCGTGATATTGCAACTAGATTTAATAACTTATATTCACCAACTTTTAAAATACCAACACCTAGTATCCCTAAAGCTGGCGCTAGAATTATGGGACTTCAAGACCCAACTAAAAAAATGTCTAAATCTGATGAAAATGAAAATGGTTGTATTTATATTTTAGATAGTGATGACGTTATAAGACGTAAAATAAATAAAGCTGTTACAGATACTGTAGGTATTGTTCAAATTAGTGATGATCAATTAGGTGTTAAAAATTTAATAAACATATATAGCGTTGTAACTGGTTTATCTTTTAACGACATTGAAGAAAAATATAAAGGCAAAAATTATTCGCACTTTAAAAAAGATTTAGGTGATATTTTAGTTGCAGAACTATCACCTATAAGAGAAAAAGCTAATAGTTTACTACAAAATAAAGACGAACTTTTAAAAATTGCTAAAGAAAATTCGGATAAAGCAAACTATGTAGCTCAAAAAACTTTACGAAAAATGAAAAAGAAAATTGGCTTGATTTCGCTATGATAAAAGGAATTGGTACAGATTTAATTGAAATTGATAGAATTAAAAAAGCCGTTTTAAAGGAAAGATTCACAAAAAAATGTTATACTATTAATGAACTTAATAATTTTTATTATGTAGATAATATAAATTATAATTCTTTAGCTGGTAATTTCGCAGGTAAAGAAGCCGTTAGCAAAGCACTAGGTACAGGGTTTAGCAATGTTTCTTTACTTGATATCGAAATACTTCGCCACCCATCGGGAAAACCTTATGTAAATTTATTTGGTAATGCTAAATTAATTGCCGACTCTTTAAATATTAATGAACTTTTAATTTCTATTTCTCATAATAAAACTAGTGCCTCGGCTTTTGTCATTGCACAGTAAAGAAAGGAGTTTTATGAAAGCTATAATTAACAGTAATTTATTTTACGAAAATAAATTCCAAAAAAACTTAGTAATAATATTTGACGACGTAATAAAAAGTATTATTTCAATAGATGATTTTGAAAAACTTAATTTCAATTCTTTAAATGTCATAGATGCTAAAGGAGATTTTGTAGTACCTGGATTTATAGATGTTCACATTCACGGATATGATGGCTTTGATACTATGGATGGAACTACAGAAGCTATTGATGTAATTAGAAAAGGTATTACCGCAAACGGTGTAACATCTTTTTTACCTACTACTATGACGATGGAACAACCTAAAATTGAAAAAGCTATTAAAAACGTAGAAAGAGCATCAACTTTTAAAATTGGTGCTAATATCCTTGGGGTACATTTAGAAGGCCCTTACATAAACAGCAAATATAAAGGCGCTCAAGATTCTAGTTATATCGTTGAACCTGATTTTGATTTTTTAAATCGTTACAAAAATATTATTAAAGTAGCAACTATTGCACCAGAAATTAACAACGCTTTACCTATAATAGAAAAGTTTCATAAAGATTTTAACTTTTCTATAGGGCATAGTAACGCAACTTATGAAGTCGCTTTAGATGCTTTTAATAAAGGTTGCACTGGTATAACACATTTATTTAATGCTATGACACCTTTAAATCACAGGTCTCCTGGTATTGTTGGATGTGCTTTAACTCACGATTTTTATACTGAGCTTATTGCCGATAATATTCACGTATCTGAAGATTTGTATGATTTTTTAATAACTAATAAAGGTTTTGATAAATTAATTTTAGTTACAGACTGTATTCAAGCTACTAATATGCCTAATGGCATTTATTCTCTTGGCGGTCAAAATGTTACCGTTAACAACGGTAGATGTACTCTAGATTCTGGTACAATAGCTGGTAGCACTTTAAAACTTAATACAGCACTTAAAAATTTTACTACAGCTACTAAGCACCCATTAGAAAAAACTATTAACCTTGTTACTTCTAACCCTGCTAAATACCTTGGTGTTTACGACACTATCGGTAGCTTAGATGTTGGTAAAAAAGCAGACATCGTTATTATGGATGAAAATTTTAATATTAAAAATACAATTGTAGAAGGAGATATGACTTATGAAATTTAATTACAGAGGAATTACTATTTTTATTTTAGAAGATTATAACAAAGTAAGTAAAAAAGCAGCTCAATTATTATCAGCTCAAATTACTTTAAAAAGTAACAGCGTTTTAGGATTAGCTACAGGCTCAACACCTGAGGGAATGTACAAAGAATTAATTGATATGTATAATGATCATATTTTAGACTTTAGCGAAGTTACAACGTTTAACCTTGATGAATATTATAATATCGATCCTAATAATAGCCAAAGTTATCACTACTATATGAACACTAATTTATTTAATCACGTTAATATAGATAGAACTAAAGTTAATATACCTTCTGGTAAAATTAAATCATCTGAAGTTGATAAGTTTTGTAATGATTATGATGATTCTATTTTTAAATGCGGGAAAATTGATTTTCAAGTTCTAGGTATAGGTACTAACGGACATATAGGATTTAATGAACCTGATATTCATTTTGAAGCTGGTACACACCTTGTTGACCTTGATCAAAAAACTATTGATGCTAATGCTAGATTTTTTAATAGTACTGATGAAGTTCCTAAACAAGCTATTAGTATTGGAATTAGAAATATTATGCAATCTAAAAAAGTTATGCTTATGGCATCTGGTTCTACTAAAGCATCTGTTATTGATAAAATGATTTTTGGCGAAGTTACACCGCATCTACCTGCGTCAATTTTACAAGTTCATAATGATGTTACTATTATTGTTGACAAAGAGGCTGGTAGTATTATCCTTGATAAACTAAATAAAATTTAGGTAGTATTATGGGATTATTTGACGGATTGGTTGGTAATTCATCATCAATTAGCACTGAAGAAGCAACGAAAATTTTTAAAGATATTTTAGGCGAAAATGAAACTATTTTTATCGCTTTTAAATTAATTAGAGATACTATTGGTTTTACAAACTCTAGAGTTGTTTTTCTAGATAAACAAGGGATTACAGGTAAAAAGTGTTCTTTTTTATCTATTCCTTATAAATCAATTTCTATGTTCTCTATTGAAACTTCTGGCACTTTTGATTTAGATTCAGAACTTAAAATTTGGGTGTCTAGTTCTTTAATAGTTGACAAAAAATTTAATAAAAATGTTAATATATTCGAAATACAAAAAGTATTAGCAACATATGTTGCTAATGTTTAAAAAAAGACTGTTATAAAATTAATCTCCCTAGATTAATTTTATAACAGTCTTTTTTTATTTTTATTTATTTTTTATTATCAATGTAATTTTTAATTTTCTCAATACTTAAACCTGTACATAGCGATATAGTTTTATTGTCTAATCCATTTTTATGCATATTTTTCGCTGTTTCTATTATTCCTTGTTCTATTCCTTGTTCTATTCCTTGTTCTATTCCTTGTTCTATTCCTTGTTCTATTCCTTGTTCTATTCCTTGTTCTATTCCTTGTTCTATCCCTTGTTCTAATCCCTTGTCAAAACCAAAATCTATCTCTGCTTCTCTGTCTCTAATCATTTTTTGATTTATTTCATACTCTGATATTACGTATGGGTTTTCACTCATTTTTTTTAATACTTTTACTGGCTTTTCAAATCTTAAATCTTCTTT
>CAMZNU010000005.1 GCA_947313885.1 uncultured Clostridia bacterium
AAAAAAAGGGATTTTAGGTATACTTTTATTGCCAACAGTAGTATTAATAATAGGGCTATTGTATATACCATTTATGTCAAACATAGTAAATAGCGTATACAACATGAAAAGTTTCATAGACCCAAACAAGACGTTTATAGGGTTGGAAAATTATAGATATGTTTTTAAAGACCCAAACATGAAAATAGCATTTTCAAATACATTTAGAATTATGGGTTATACAGTATTTTTTCAAGTAGGGATAGCCTTATTATTAGCACTGTTAGTTAGTAATATTAAAACAGGGGCAGGTTTTTTTAGAGTAGTATATTTTTTCCCAATAGTAATATCAGCTACGGCATTAGGTCTTATGTTTTCGCTATTTTACGAATATAACTACGGAATGTTAAACCAATTTATGGTGTTTTTAGGGAAAGACAAAGTACCATGGCTAAAAGATTATAGCTTTACAATGCTCACGATACCGGTTATATGGCAATACGTAGGGTTTTATTTTGTATTGTTAGTAACAGGCATAAGTGGTATACCAGGAGAAGTATTAGAAGCATCAGAAATTGACGGAGCTAGTAGATTACAACAAGTACGATATATTACGATACCATTAATAAGAAGTACACTAAATGTATGTACAATATTAGCACTAACAGGAGCATTAAAAGTTTTCGATTTATTATGGGTAATTGCACCAAAAGGAGCACCAGGTGGTAAGACACATGTGTTAGGTACGTATATGTACGATATGACATTTGAGGCTGGAAATATAGATTACGGTGCAACTATAGCGATAATGCTAGTTATTTTAGGAATAGCAGTTTCACAAATAACTAACTTTGCTTTAAAAGAAAGGGAGTAGGTGTATAATGAATAAATTTAAAAATATAACTTTATCAAATATTGTAATATATACATTACTAACATTATGGGCATTTACAACTATATATCCATTTTATTGGATAATTATTAACTCGGTTAAAGAATCAAATGAAATATTAAGTAACTCATTTGGTTTCCCTAAAAAAATAGTATGGGATAACTATATAAATGCATTTCAAAATAATGATATAGCAAAATCATATTATAACAGTTTAATAATATCAGGAACGACTACAGTAGTTGTATTATTTTTATCTAGTATGGCGTCATTTGCAATGGTGCGCTATGAATTCAAAGGTAAAAAAATATTATATATGCTATTTTTAGGAAGTTTAATGATACCAGCATTTTCAACTATAATACCAATATTTACATTAGTTGCAAAATTGGGATTAATAAATAAATACAGTGCGGTTATAATTCCGCAAATAGTAGGTAATTTATCATTTGCTATAATTGTATTAATGGGATTTATGGCAACATTACCGTTAGAACTTGAAGAGTCAGCATTTTTAGAAGGAAGTTCTGTTTTTGGAATATATAGAAGAATAATAGTACCTTTATCGATACCATCATTAGCATCAGTTGCAATATTTACATTTTTATGGTCATATAATGATTTATTTTTACAAATGATAATGTTGCGTAAAGATAATGTATTACCAATAAGTGCATTGCTAAAAAAAATAAGTTCGCAATTTGGGACAGATTTTGGATTAATGGCGGCATCAGTTACATTAGTTATAGTGCCAGTACTAATAATATATATAATTCTTCAAAAATTTATAATTAAAAGTATGACACAAGGGGCTTTAAAAGGGTAAGGGTGAGTATATGTCAACAAGTATAGAAAAAAAAATAGGTCAGATGTTTATAATGGGATTTGATAGTTTAGAAGTTAATGACCATATAAAATATTTAATTGAACAATACAATTTAGGCAATTTTATATTATTTACAAGAAATATAGAAAATGATAACCAAGTGAAAACATTATGCAAAGATTTAAATGATTTAGTATTAAAACATAGTGGAATAAAACCTTTTATATCTGTAGATGAAGAAGGTGGAAGTGTTACGAGGTTAAAAAAAATAATTGGTGAGTATCCAAGCCATTTAAGCTTGGGGCTTAAAAATGATGAAAATATAACAAAAGAAGTAGCTAATTATATAGGAAATAAATTAAAGGGGTTAGGGGTTAATATGAACCTTGCCCCTTTAGCTGATATAAATTCTAATATCGAAAATCCAGTTATAGGTATAAGAGCATTTGGAGATAATAAAGAAGTTGTTACAAAGATGGTTAATGCAATGTGGAAGGGATATGATGAAGCAAATATTTTGCCAGTAATCAAACATTTTCCAGGTCATGGAGATACAAATGTAGATTCACATTATGGTTTACCTACAGTAAACACGACAATAGAACAGTTAAAAAATAATGAGTTAGTACCATTTAAAAAATGCATAGAAGATGGCGTTAATGGAATAATGGTATCTCATGTAATAATAAATAGTATAGATAAAAAATATCCATCATCATTATCAAAAAAAGTTATGACAGAATTATTAAGAGATGAAATGGGATATGAGGGTTTAATAGTTACAGACTGTTTTGAAATGGGAGCTATTAAAGACAATTTTGAAATAGAAAAAAGTGTTGTTAAGTCAATATTAGCAGGAGCGGACATAATAGATGTAAGCCATACTAAAGAGCTTCAAGAAAGAGCATTAAAAGCTGTAGTAGATGCAGTGAAAAATGGAGAAATCAAAGAAGAGATAATTAATAGAAGTTACGATAGAATAATGAAGGCTAAGAAGAAAATAAATGAAGAGAAAATGATAGTAAAAAAACAATTGGATATGGAAAAGTTATATTTAGAGTTAATAACAGGTAGCGATGGGAAAATAAAATATAACAAAGAAAAAAGTGTTGTGTTAGGAGTATTACCATATTCAGGAACACCAGCAGAAGATGAAATAACAGATAATTTAGAAGTGGTGAAAATTATAAGTGATAAACTAAAAATAAATGGTATAAATTTTAAATATGACATAACAAAAGAAGAAATAAATGAATTAATAAAAGAAGTAAAAAAATACGATGAAATATTTTTATGTACAGCCGACATGGACATACATAAAAATCAGTATGAAATATATGAGATGTTACAAAATAAAAAAGTTATTTTAATAAATATGAGAATGATACCACACAATTTAAAATACAAGCCAATGGCATATGTAAATGTCGGTGGATATACGGATTTATCAGTAAAAGTGTTAGGGGATTATATTTTAAATAAAGTGGAGGAAAATTAAAATATATATATGATAAAAGAAAAGCTAGAACTTAAAATGATAGTAGATTT
Source organism: uncultured Clostridia bacterium (assembly GCA_947313885.1). Lineage (GTDB taxonomy): Bacteria > Bacillota > Clostridia > Lachnospirales > CAMZNU01 > CAMZNU01. The sequence continues at coordinate 3,246 of CAMZNU010000005.1, forward strand.
ATTAACAAAAAAAATTTATATATTAGATATGATAATAAATATAACATTAAATCAAAAAATTATAATAGGTGATACCGAGTTAAGAGAAATATTTATATCAATGAACGAAGAAAAGCAAAAGCATATAGATGAAGTAATAACTATAGATAGGGTATTTGAGAGAAAAGTGAAAAAAATAGAATATGCATTTGAAGATGAAAATTTTATTAAAGAAAACAGAGTATTAGTATTAGAGATGCAGGAAAAAGTAAAAGTTTTATTAGAGAAGGACGAAAAAATAAGACATATAGAAACTGTAAATAGGAATATTTTGGATAAAAACAAAAAAAATATAAAAGCGTTAGATGCATATAACCATATGAAAAAAAAATAGCATAAAAAATAAGAAAGCAGTAAGAGGGTGTTGAGAGTATATGGAAGAAATAAACGAGCAACTAGTTAAAAAAGAAGATAGATTAGAAGATATACTAAAAAGAGTAGGTATTTTAATTTTTGTAGGTATGATAGGAATAGTACTAGGATCATATGTTAATGGAATACTTTATATGGTAGTAGTAGGAACGGCAATATATGGAGGTGTTCATATTTTAAATATAACAAAGATAGAATATGAATATTCTCAAGTGTTAGATGAGTTAAGAATAGATGTAATTTATAATAAAAGTAAAAGGAAACAATTAGGGGTTATAGATTTAAAAGAAGTTAAGAAATTTATTAAAGTAAAAAATGATAATGAAATAAAAAACATGAAAAAAATAAAATGTTTTGATGTTGAAAAAGATGAAAATTACAATTTATACACACGTATAGATAATGAAAATTGTGTAATAATAATGAGTCCTAATAATAAAATGGTAAGGGGAATGAAAAACCAGTTTAAGAATGGGGTTTATGAGGAGAAATAATATGAGTAGACTAATAGGTGAGGGATTAACATTTGATGATATATCAGTAGTTCCAATTGGGCATAAAATAAATATAGAAGAAATTAATTTAGAATCAAGGTTAACAAAAAAAATAAAACTTAAAGCACCAATAATAAGTTGTAGCATGGATACAGTAACAGAATCTAGGATGGCGATAAACGTAGCGCGTCAAGGTGGTTTAGGAATTATACACAATAAAATGACGATAGAGAGACAAGTATCGGAAGTGGATAGAGTTAAGAGATCAGAAAATGGAGTTATTACAGATCCATTTTATTTATCACCAAACCATTATGTTTATGAGGCGGAACAATTAATAATAAAATATAAAATATCGGGAGTTCCGATAGTAGAGTCGGGGCTATTAGTTGGGATAATAACGAATAGGGATTTGAAGTTTGAAGATGACCACAATAAAAAGATATATGAAGTTATGACAAGGGATGATCTAATAACAGCACCTTTTGGGACATCTTTAGAAGAAGCTAACGAAATTCTTAAAAAGCATAAAGTAGAAAAATTACCATTAGTAGATGAACATATGAATTTAAAAGGGTTAATAACGATAAAAGATATAAAAAAACCTATTAAATATCCAAATTCAGCAAAAGATGCTTTAGGAAGATTGTTAGTAGGTGCAGAAGTCAGCTTAGAAGGTAATTATTTAGAAAGAATAGATAAGTTAGTAAATGCAAAAGTGGATGTATTGTTTATAGAAACAGTAAATGACTATTCAGATAGATTAGTAGAAGGTATAAAAAAAATAAAAGAAAAATATTCAGATATAGAAATAGTTGCAGGGAATGTAATAACAGAAGATGGAGCAAGAAAATTAGTAGAAGCAGGCGTAGATGGTATAAAAGTAGGTATAGGAGCAGGTTCTATTAACGTAACAAGAGTAATAACGGGAGTTGGGATACCGCAAATAACGGCTATAGATAATTGTTTAAAAGGTACAAAAGGAGAAGTTCCGTTAATTATAGAAGGTGGTATAAAATATTCAGGAGATATAGTAAAGGCATTATCGGCAGGAGCTGATGTATGTGTGTTAGGGTATTTATTAGCAGGATGTTATGAATCGCCAGGAGATATAGAGTTATATAAAGGAAGAAAATATAAAAATTATTGTGGGATAAAAGCAGATGACACTATAAAAGACAGTAATAATACTCCAGAAGCATTAGATGCTAAAGTGCCATATACAGGACATGCAAAAGATGTTTTAGATCAAATATTAGGCGGAGTAAGAACAGGATTAAGTTACGCAGGAGTTGGAAGTGCAAAGGAGTTAGTTGAAAAAGGTAAATATGTTAAAATAACAAAAAATGGTGGAAAAGAAGCACATATTAATAATATATTTGTATCTAAAGAATCAGCAAATTATAGTGTAGAAAGATTTTAGAATAATAATAAAGAGGATAAGCATATAAAAGTATAAACGGTAAAATAAAAACACGATTACGAAAATAAGTAATTGTGTTTTTATTTTGTATAAATTTAAAGAGTTAAGTCAATAAAATTGTAAAAAAAAAATAAATGTGATAATATAAAAATGGGTGAGGAAATGATAAAAAAAGAGATGAAATTGTTATTAGTAGAAGTAAAAAAAATAACAATGTTAGTAATTAGTGTAATAACATTATTTTATGGAATGTATAAAACAAACGAATATATAAAAGATAGGGGATACATAGCTGATAAAATATATATAGGCTATGTTAATAATGATAGTTCGAAATATTTTGAAAAGATGTTAAACATGATAATGGGAGGTGAGATAAAAAAAATAATAGAAATAAACGAGTATGAAGAAGAAGAGATAAAAAAAGAATTTATGGAAGAAAAAATACCTGTGTATATCATAGTACCTAAAGATTTTATAAATAGTATACAAATGGGTAAAAATTATCCATTAGAATTAGTTGGGAGCGATAAGTATAAATTTGAGAATAATGTAATAAAAAGTTTATTAAATGTAGGGGTAAATTATTTAACGACGACTCAAAGCGGAGTATATGCTACGTTGGATGTAGCGAGAGAAGAAAAAATAAGTAGCAATATAATAGAAGATAAAATTTTAATGCCAATAAATTTTAAGTATGCAATGAAATTTTTAACGTTAGGTAATGATTTCGAGGTAGAGAATGTAAGTGTAGTAGAGGGAATAACATTAAAAGATTATTACATAAAAAGTATAAGCTTTTTTTTAATAGTAATGAGCGGTGGAATATTTTTAGAGAGTATAAAAGAAAGTACAAACCGTGAAGTATTAAATAGATATAAATTTTTAGGAATAGAGTTGTGGAAAGTGCAATTAAATAAAGTATTAGCATTAACGTTAATATTAATGGTTTGTGGATTACCGTTAATATATGTATTTAGACTAAAGTATATATTGGTGATCATATTAAGTAGTAGCATTATTTTTTTAATAGGGGTTTTTAGCGATAGAAATTATTTAATGATTAATATTATATTTTATAGTTTTTTCGGGTTAATATTTTCAGGTGGTTTAATACCATTAGTGTATTTACCAAAGGTATTTTTTTATTTAGGACTGCTAACACCAAATTATTATGTAATAAATGAATTTGGAGCAATTGGGTATATGTATATAATTGTTTTAATTGTGGTGTTAAATGTGGCGACATATATTAGACTAAGGAAGAAAAGAGTGAGTTAATGAGATTTTATATAAAAGCAACATTAATGAGAATGAAACTAAGTTTGGATATATTTTTTATAGCTAGCTGTATACTGTATATAGCGATAATGGTTATTAGTATATGGAGTTATAAAGAAGATGGAGGTTCTTCTGTAGATATAGGATTTGTTTATGACGAAAATGAATATACAAAAAAAATATTAGAACAGTATGAATATTATAGTAAAGATTTTTATAATGTTAAAAAATATGAAGATGAAGAACGTTTAAAAAATGACGTAAAAAAAAATAGAGTAGATATAGGGTATGTGTTAGGTAATAGAGGTGAAGAAGTTAAATTATATAAATCAAATAAAAGTATAACAATGAGTATGAATAACATGCTGTTAGGATCAATATTTGAGCAAGAAAATGCAGGTCTAATAGGGTATGAAATATTAAAGCCTTATGTAATAGAAGAAGATGAAGAAAGAATAAAAAATAGAATTAATGAAATTAACGCTAAATATTTAGAAGAAGCACCATTTTTAGAAATAAAAAATATTAATTACGGGAACAATATGGAAGAAAATACAAATACTAATAGTGAAATAAGTTTGATAAAAACTTTATATAGTGTAATCGGATTATTTATGATGATATTTGGGTTACTATTTTATAATAACGAAAAAAATGAGAATACGGAGTATGTGTATAAGAAGTTAAATGAAATAAAAAAAGATGGTGTATATTATTTAGCTAATAGTAGTGCATATGTAATAATACTTTTTATTTTCGGAATAATGTCTGTAGTCGTTGTAAATAAACAGTTGTTAGAAAGTGGAGTATTAACAATAGGGATGATAGCAGGGATATTACTGTATAGTATGTTAATAAGTTGCTTAATATTTTTTTTATTGACTTTAAAAAAATATGTAAGTAGTAGTGTAATATTAATTTACTATGTAAGTGCATTAATTTTTGGTAATATGTTTATAGAGTTAGAAAAATTTATTGTGCAGTTAAGAAATATAAAATATTTATATGGAACGTATTATTTTAGTGAAGCTATGTTAGGTAATAAAAAAATTATAATAGGATTAGTAGTAGTAGTAACTATATTAAATATTGTTAACGTTATAATATTAAAGGGAAGAGGACGTAAAAAATGAAAAAAGTGTTTTGTGAAAAAGTGCATTATGATTATACATATTTTAGTGATGAAAAAGAAAAAACTATAAAAGCTTTAAAAGGTGTAGATTTAGAAATAAACGAAGGTGAATTTGTATCTATATTAGGTATAAATGGGTCAGGGAAATCGACGTTAGCAAAACATTTAAATGGTTTGTATAAACCGTTAAGAGGAGTTGTGTATATTGATGGAATAAACACGTCACAAGATGAGACTATATTTGAAGTTAGAAAATATTGCGGTATGATATTTCAAAACCCAGATAATCAAATAATAGGTACGATAGTAGAAGACGATATAGCATTTGGTTTGGAGAATTTGGGGATAAAGCCTAGCGAAATAATTAAAAGAATAAATAAATCATTAGAAGAAGTGGAGATGTTAGAATATAAAGATAAACAACCAAGTATGTTATCAGGAGGTCAAAAGCAAAGAGTATCTATAGCGGGAGTGTTAGCTATGGAACCTAAATGTATAGTTTTTGATGAACCGACAGCTATGTTAGATCCAGTTGGAAGAAAAAAAATAATGGAAATCATTAAAAAGTTAAAAGATAAAGGAATAACAATAGTGCTAATAACGCATTTTATGGAAGAGGCAATAGAGAGTGATAGAATAATAGTTATGAATGATGGTGAAGTTGAAATGAGAGGTACACCAGTTGAAATATTTACACAAGTGGAAAAAATTAAAAGTATTGGATTGGAAGTGCCGTTGTGTACAGAAATAGCATATAAACTTAAAAAAAGAGGTATAACTATAAAAGAAGATATATTAACGATAGAAGAAATGGTAGGTGAATTATGTCGATAAAAATAAAAAACCTACATAGCGTATATAATGAAGGAACAGTATTTGAAAAAAAGGCATTAGAAAATATAAATATAGAAATCAATAATGGTGAATTCATAGGGTTAATAGGACATACAGGAAGTGGTAAAAGTACGTTAATCCAACATTTAAATTCGTTAATAAAACCTACAGAAGGAGAAATAACGATTGATGGTATAAATATAAATGAGAATAAAAAAATAATAAAAGAGAGCAGACAAAACGTAGGACTAGTGTTTCAATATCCAGAACATCAGTTATTTGAAACTACAGTGTATGAAGATGTAGCATTTGGTGCTAAAAAAATGGGTATGGATAAAAATGAAATAGATAAAAATGTAAGAGAGTCGTTAGAAATAGTAGGGATAGGCGAGGAGTTGTATGAAAAATCACCATTTGAAATATCGGGGGGACAAAAGAGAAAGGTAGCATTAGCAGGAGTGCTAGTTATGAAGCCTAAGATTTTAGTTTTAGATGAGCCTACAGCAGGATTAGATCCAAAATCAAGAAAAGCGGTTTTAGAAAACATAAAGGAAATGCAAAATAAATTAAAAATAACGATAATATTAGTGTCACACAGTATGGAAGATGTTGCAAAATATGCTGATAGATTAATAGTTATGGAAAAAGGAAAAATAGTATATTTCGATAAACCAAACGAAGTTTTTAAATATGAAAAAAGATTAGAAGAAATAGGTTTAGCGATACCTAAAATAAAAAAGTTAATAAATAGACTAAATGAAAAAGGATATAAAATAGAAGAAGACATCAACAATATAGATGAGTTAGTAAATTATTTAGAAAGAAAAATGAGGTAAACGATGGCAGGTAAAATAAGTATAGGACAATATTATCCAGTGGATTCTAAAATACATAGGCTAGATCCAAGGAGTAAATTACTTTGGGTATTGATTTTTGTTATAGTATTGTTTAATATAAAAGAAGTAAGTAGTTATATAATAGCTATTGTAAGTTTAGGTATAATTGTTAAAACTAGTAAAGTCCCATTTCTATTAATTTTAAAAAGTTTAAAACATATTTTATTTATAATGATTTTTACGGCTGGATTAAACATTTTTTTAACAGATGGAACAATAGTGTTATTTGAATATAAGTTTATTCAAATAACAAAAGAGGGATTACAGTTTGCAAGTTTAATAATTGTACGTTTAATAGCGTTAGTAATATCATCAAGTTTATTAACGTTAACGACAAAGCCTATGGAATTAACGATAGCTATAGAGAAACTATTAAAGCCATTAAAAATTATAGGTATACCGTCTCACGATATAGCTATGATAATGACTATAGCGTTAAGTTTTATACCAACGCTTATAGATGAGATGGAAAAAATAATGAAGGCACAAATTTCAAGAGGGAGTGATTTTGAGACAGGAACATTAATAGAAAGAGTAAAAAGTTTGTTACCAATATTAGTGCCGTTGTTTGTATCATCGTTTAGACGTGCAGATGACTTAGCGATGGCTATGGAATCAAGGTGTTATAGAGGCGATATAAATAGAAGTAAGATGAAAGATATTAAGTTTAAAAAGGAAGATTACATATTTTTCGGATTTTTGTTCTTAGTAATAGTAATAATAAACATAGTATAAGGGTGAGGAAATGAGAATAAGGCTAATAGTAAGTTATGATGGAAGTAACTACTGTGGATTTCAAAAGCAACCAAATGTTAAGACGATACAAGGCGAAATAGAAAAAGTATTAGAAAAAACATTTAAAAAATACATAAAAACAATAGGTGCAAGTAGAACAGATGCTAAAGTACATGCGTTAGATCAAAGCATAACATTTGATATAGATGAAATTAAAATGAAACCTTGTAAAATAGCAGGTATTTTAAACCGTAAACTCCCAAAAGATATAAGAATAATAAAATCAGAGGAGACAAAAAAGGAATTTCATCCAAGATATAATGCTAAAAAGAAGATCTATGAATATAGAGTAATAAATGATGATGAAATGCACCCTATTCATAGAAACTATGCAATTAAAGTAAGTGGAAATATAGATATGGAATTAATGATTAAAGGTAGTAAAAAGTTAATAGGAACTTATGATTTTAGAGGATTTAGTAATGAAGGAAGTGATCCGACAACGACGATACGAACTATAGAAAATATAAAAATCACAAAAGAAAATAATATTATTATTTTTGAAGTAATAGGAAATGGATTTTTGTATAAAATGGTTAGAATAATAGTAGGTACATTACTAGATATAGGATTAGGTAACAAAGATATAAAAATTATAGATGAACTATTAGAATCAAAAGACAGAAGTAAAGCTAGTAAGACAGCGAAACCAGAAGGTTTAACATTAAAAAAAATTTATTATGAGGTGATTTAATGAGTAAGAAAATAGTAGTATTAGGTGGAGGATATGCAGGAGTTTTAACGGCTAAACATTTAGAAAAGAAAATTAGAAAGAAGAAAAAAACAGAAGAAATAACAGTAACGTTAATTGATAAAAATTCATACAACACAATGTTAACGGAATTACATGAAGTAGCAGCAGATAGAGTACCAGAAGTAGCTATTAAAATGGAATTTTCTAAAATATTCGCAAAAAGAAATGTAGAAGTAGTTCAAGATTCTATAGAAAAAATGGATTTAGAAAACAAAAAATTAGTAGGTAAACATAAAACTTATGAATATGATTACTTAGTAGTAGCTACAGGTTCACGCCAAGGTTTTTTTGGAATCGAAGGAGCAGAAGAAAATTCATTTTCATTATGGTCATTTGACGATGCTGTAAAAATAAAAAACCAAATTAGAAACAAATTTAAAGAAGCTACATATGAAAAAGATTTAGAAAAACGTAAAGACTTGCTACGTTTTTTTGTAGTTGGTGGCGGACTTAGTGGTGTAGAAATGGTAGGAGAGTTAGCAGAATGGGTACCATATTTATGCGATGAGTTTTTTATAAACAAAGAAGAAGTAGAAGTAAACTTAGTTGAATTAGGTGATAAAATATTAGGAATATTACCAGAAAAAATACAACAAAAATCAGTAAAACGTTTAAACAAAATAGGTGTTAACGTATTAACAAGCACAAAAGTATGTAAAGTAGATAAAAGTTATATATCACTAGATAGTGGAGCGGGACAATGTATAGAGCATAATACTAACACAGTAATTTGGGCAGGTGGAACACAAGGATCAGAAGTTGTACAGACGTCAGGAGCAGTAGCAGAACGATCAAGAGGAAATAGAATAGAAACAAATAAATATTTACAATATATAAAAGATGAAAATATATATGTTGTAGGGGATAATATGATGTATACGCCAGAAGGCGAAGAAAGACCAGTGCCACAAATGGTAGAAAATTGTGAACATTCAGCACATACATGTGCAAAAAACTTAATGGTAGATGTATTAGAAAGTGGTGAAAAAGAAGAGTATAAACCAAAATTCCACGGAACTATGTTGTGTATAGGAAGTAGATACGGGCAAGCATATGGTGGTTTACCAGGAAAATTTGTAATGTACCCAAGTTTATTAGCGATGTTTGCAAAACATTTTATAAACGTAATATATTTTTTCCAAGTATTAGGATTTAATAAAGTATGGAGTTATGCTAAATATGAAATATTCCAAACGAAAAATAATAGAAGTTTTTTAGGTGGATATTTTGCGAATTATACACCAAGCTTTTGGCTTGTTCCATTGAGAGTATTTTTAGGGTTAATGTGGTTTTCAGAAGGTATAGTTAAATTTGAAAAAGTATTAAAAGATCCGCAAAATATATTTATGTTTGAAATACCAAGTGCAGATGGTGTAACACAAGCTACAGAAACAGTAGCAGAAGTAGTATCAACAGGAAGTAGTTGGGTACCACAAATGTTCCATACAATTGAGACGTATGCATTAACAGGAACACCGTTACCAGTGCCTACAATGTTCGACCCTATGATGGAATGGTCTATGATAAACATAATAGGACCTATAGCACCATGGTTTCAAGGATTTATGATAATTGCAGAAATGGTAATAGGATTATTATTAATAGCAGGATTGTTTACATCAATAGCGGCAGCAGGAGCGGCGGTAATGTGTGTAATGATTTATATGTCAGGATGGTCATATAAAGAAATAATATGGTATTTCACAGCATCAATAGGATTAATAGGATTCGGTGGGACGGGACATACATTCTCATTAGATTATTATGTACAGCCGATGCTTAAAAAGTTTGCAAAAACAAAATGTAAAATAACTAAGAAATGGTATTTATACAATGACTAAAGGCATTAACAGATACATAGAAAAAATAAATATTAAAATAGATGAAATATTAGATGAAAGCCCTAAAGTATTAAAACCAGTTATGACACATTTAAAATTTGGAAAAGGTAAAAATATAAGATCAAAACTTATGATAAGCACAGTGTTAGATTTAGAAAATGAAGTAACAGAAAAAATATTAAATCTATGCGTAGCGACAGAACTTATGCACTTATCTACATTAATCCATGATGACGTAATAGACGATGCGCCATTAAGACGTGGTATAAAAAGTATACAAAGTAAATTTGGAAATAAGTTAGCAGTTATAACAGGTGACTATCTATATACAAAATGCTTTACTATTGTGTCAGAAAATGGTGATAAAGCATTAGAGGAGTTCGCTAAAACTATTGAATTAATTTGTTTAGGGGAAGTGTATCAGTTACAAAATAATATGAATTTTAAAATAACGGATAAAGAATATTTAAAAATAATATCAGGAAAAACGGCGGTAATGTTTAGTTTAGCTATGTATTCTGTAGTAGTTGAGAATAAAGAAACAGCAGAAATTTTAGGTAAAGCAGGATATTACTTTGGAATGGTATTTCAATTAGTAGATGACTATTTAGATTATGATAGTAACTATGAGCAAACAAAAAAAGAAAAATTTAAAGATTTAAAAAATGGTGTAATAACATATCCATTAATAAAAACTTTTGAGAAAAATAAAGAACTTATCATTTTATTAGAAAATGACTTTAGTGAGAAAAATATAGAATACGTAATATCTGAAGTTTTAAAAAGTGGCGGATTATCAGAAACTAAACAATTAATAGATAAATATTATAATTTAGGGAAAGATAAACTTGAAAAAATAATTAATTTAGAATATAATAACACCTTAGAGGTAATAGATTTAATTTATACTAGGAGTTATAAATAAAAGAGAAAATAATGAAACAAATAAAAGGGATACTATCAGTAGTAGTAGTAACAGTAATATTAACAGTAGGTGGGTCATACGTATTAAAAGAATTTTTCGACATGCCAACAATAGTATCAGAATTTTTAGGATTTTAGAGAAAAAAGCTACCGTAAAGTATTTACGGTAGCTTTTTTTATGTAGAATAATAGAAAATTTTTAAAAAAAATGATATAATTAATTAAACAAAATTACTACAATTTAAAAAATATAAGTGTATTTATAATGTATGAGAGGGGGGTAATAAAATGTCAAAAAATAAAAAAGGAGCAATTAAAGTGGAAGGTAAAAAACTAAAAATACTTTCAGATGGTTTACATGAAGAAAAATATATTTATTTATCAGATAATATAAAGCATGAATGTGAAAATAGTCTAGCGGACATAATTAGAAACTGGATTAGATAAAATTTTTAGGATTTGGAAACTATACATAATAATGAAAATTTTAAACTGGTCGAATTCGACCATTTTAAAAAGAGTAAGGAATATTATTTTGAATAAAAGTTAATTAGGGGGAAAATAATGAAAAGAGAAGATGCATTAGAATTATTAAAGGAACATGTAAAGGAAAACAGAATTTTTAAACATTCACTAGCTGTTGAGGGGGCAATGATTGCTTATGCTAAAAAATTTGGAGAAGATGAAAAAAGATTTGGACTTATTGGATTACTACACGATATAGATTTTGAAAAATATCCAGAAGTGCATCCAGCAAAAGCACCAGAGTTATTAGCAACATGTAATTTTGATAATGATTTTATAGATACTATATTATCCCATGGAATAGATTCACACGTAAAAAGAGATACGTTGGAAAGGAAATGTTTACATGGAGTAGATGAAATGGCAAGTTTCATAATAGCAGTAGGACTTATGAGACCTACAAAGTTAGAAGGATTAAAAGGTAAATCAGTAAAAAAGAAAATGAAAGATAAGGCTTTTGCAAAGGCTGTTAATAGAGAAGAAATGATTAATGCAATGGAAAATATGGAAGTAGAGTTTAATGATCATATTGATACGATAGTAGAAGGACTTATTGAACATGAGAAGCGAATAGGTGTAACATTTTGTTAACATTTTACTATATTAAAAAAAAGAGTGAGTAGTATCACTCTTTTTTTTAATCAATAAGTTTATTTTGAAAAAAATCAATAAGTTTATTTTGGAAAAAATCAATAAGTTTACAGCAAAAAATATATATGCTACAATTTATAAAATTAAATGAGGGGGAGTAATATAATGGGATTAACAATAATAATGTATGTAGTAGCAGGACTTTTAGCAGGAGTAGTGACGGGATTAGCAGGGGCATCAGCGGCAACAGTAGTAACGCCAATTTTAGTTGCTTTCGGAGGAATACCAGTATATACGGCAATAACAGTTAGTTTATTTTCAGATGTGCTAGCATCAGGAGTATCGGCAGTTACGTATTATAAAAATGGAAATATAAAGTTACAAGATGGAAAATATTTAGCAATATTTTCAGTAATAGGTTCAGTAATAGGTAGTTATTTAGGTTCTTTAGTGTCGGGAGATTCTTTAGGTAGCATGACGGCGGTATTTATAGTGTATGTGGGAATTAGTTTTATTAAAAAGTCAATTAAATTAAAAAAAGAATTAGATCTAGGAATAGAGAAAGAAGAAGAAGTAAAAGAAAGTAAAATTAAAAAACATAAGACGTTAGCAACTATAGGACTTGGATTATTAATAGGTATAGTAGCAGGGTTTATAGGTGCAGGCGGTGGGTTAATGATATTATTAATTTTAACGTCAGTGTTAGGGTTTGATACTAAATCAGCAATAGGGACATCAGTATTTATAATGGCATTTACGGCATTAAGTGGTGGACTTGCACATATACCACAATTAGAAGTGAATACAGAATTTTATATAGCGATAGTAGTAACAAGCGTTTTTGCAGTAATAGGTGCAAAAGTTGCAGCAGTTATTGCAAACAAAGTAGAAGAATATATATTGTTAAGATTAGTAGCAGGTACATTTTTAACGTTATCGTTAATAATGATAATAAAAACTGTATTTTAAAATAAAGTATATAAAAAATAATATGTAGGAGAGTTATGAAAAATAAAAAAATAATAAATATATTAGCAGTTGTTATATTGTTGTGGAATACAACGGTATATAGTTGTACGTTACACACATATGGACCTGTAATACCACCAGAGCATTATAAAGATACGTATTATTTTGAGTATATGGTAGGAGAAAGTAAAAGTTTTATTTATATAGCAACGTCGACGGATTTCATATGGATAGAAAACCCGTTTAGTGTATTCGGTTTATATATGATGGATTATGAAGAGATAGAAAGTATAGAGCAAGAAGAAGTTGAAAAAAATAAAGTAATTATAAAGATGAAAGATGGAAGTGAAAAAATAATAAATACAGAAAAACAAGAGGAAGAAGAGGATAATGTTTTAATAGGAAAAATAGAAAACGATACGTTGTATTTAGATATAAAACCAGAATATGAGTATTTATACGATGAAAGTTATTATAATGAAAAAGTGGAACAAACGATAGAGAAGTACGGTAAGAGTAGGAAGATAGATTATAAGTTAGCAAGTGAATTAACAAAAAACAATGTAGACCATAAATTAAAAACGACTACTACGGATAAAAATAATGATCAATTAAAATATATGATGACAGCGATTGTAGTAGTTGGCATAGGTATAGTTATATTAATTGTGAAGTTAAAAGGAAGTAAAAATGAATATTAAAGTTAAAAACTTAAAGTGCGTTTATGGTGAAGAAGAAATATTAAGAGATATAAATTTTGAAATAGATAAAGAAGAAATATTGATAATAAAAGGAAGTAACGGTACAGGGAAGAGTACATTAATGAACTGTATTATAGGGGAGAAAAAAATAAAAGAAGGCAATATATATTTTAATGATGTAAGTGTAGATAATTTTAAAAGATGGGATAATATTGGATTTATGCCACAAAAAATAGAAGTATCTAAATTTCCAATAGACGTGTATGAATTTTTAAAAGTTTTTGAAAAGCACAATTCGGACGATGAAGTAAAAAAAATAATAAAGGAATTTAAATTAGAGGAAATACAAAAGCTAAAGTTGTCGGTATTAAGTGGAGGACAAAAGAAAAAAGTATATATGGCAAGAGCGGTATTAAATAATCCTAAATTATTAGTACTAGATGAACCGTTATCAGGAGTTGATGAAAGTAGTAAAATAGAGTTAATAAATATAATTGAGAAATTAAAAAATAGCGGTATGACAATAGTAATAGTTAGTCATAATTATAATTATTTTAAAGAAATAATAACACATGTTTTAGTTTTAGAAAATAATGAAACTTTTTTCGGCATTAAAAAGGAATTTGAAAAATGGACGTTATAAAATTAATAATTGAATATGAATTTTTAAGAAATGCTTATTTAGTAGGTGTCATAGTAGGAATAATTTTACCTACGGTAGGAATGTTCGTAGTACCAAGAAATAAATCAATGAGTATAATGAGTATGTCATATATAAGCGTCACAGGTGTTACGTTTTCAATGTTGCTAGCAAAAAAAGGAATAGCCTATATAAACCCGTTACATATGGCTATTCTTTTTTCGATAGTTAGCGGTATTTTATTAGAAGGATTAACAAAGAAAATAAAAAATTTAGAAGATGTTGGGATACCGATAATAATAAGTGGAAGTACAGCAATAATGATGATATTTATAAGTTTATCAGATGGATTTAATCAAGATGTTAAAGGTTATTTGTTTGGTGAAATTTTGACAACGACGAGATATGAAGTGATTATACTTTTTACAATAGGGTTATTTATTATAGTAGGTGTAATTAAAAACTACGATAAGTATGTAGCGTTTATAATAGACGAGAGGTATTGTAAGTTTAGTAATATAAATATAATAAGGAAAAAATATTTGTTTGCAACAATGTTAAGTGTAGTAGTAGCAATATCAGTAAAAGCTGTGGGAATGATGTTAGTAACGGCTTTAGTAGTTTTGCCAGTGGCATCAGCATCTAAAATAAGTAGATCATTTAAAAAAACGTATATAGTAAGTATATTAATATCGGAGATATGTATGATATTAGGATTAACAATGTCGTATTATTTAGATTTACCTAGTAGTGCAGTAGTAATAATAATAAATTTAATAGTGTTTATAATATCATTAAAAGTAGGGGGAGTAGATGCTTAAAGAAATTTTAAATAAAGGTTCTATTATATGGAGTATAGCTTTTATAATTATTTGTGTAGTTGTAGTTTTATTTAGTATGTAGGAGAAAAAATGAAAAAAAAATTATTTGTAATAATATTAATATGTAGTACATTAATATTATTTTTTCTTAATAGAGGAGAAGAAGAAGGCAATGTAAATAGTGGAATTATAAACACAACAATTTATCCTATACAATATTTAACAGAGCAGTTAATAGGAGAGCATGTAGAAGTTGTATCAGTTGTGCCACTTGGTAGTAATCCGCATTACTATATACCGACTCAAAAACAGCTTGTTGAAATAGCACATAGTGATATGTATATATATTTTGGATTAGGGTTAGAAGGTAGTTTAGAAAATCAAGAAGAGGTTTTTAAAAATGAAAAAGTAAAAGTAATAGAAATAGGTAAAAAAATTAATTTAGAAACTATGGGCATAGAAGAAGAACATGAAGAACATGAAGAACATGAACATAATACAAATTTACATATATGGATAGATCCTATAAAAATGATAGAAATGGGAGAAGTAATAAAAGAAGAGTTGGAAGAACAATATCCAAAACTTAAAAAAGAAATAGAAAATAACTTCATAGAGTTATCAGAAAAATTAAAAGAGTTAGATGAGAAGTATATGGAAAAATTAAAAGATAGGAAGAGAGACTATTTTATAGTTAGTCATGATGCATTTGGTCACCTAGAAAAATACGGAATAAAATCTATACCAGTAAAAGATGAATCAGATTCTAAAGATCCGACCATAAAAGAGATGGAAGAAATTTTAAAAAAAGGAAGAAGTGAAAAAATAGATTACGTAGTATATGAGAATAACATACCGTGTTTACCGCTAGAAGTAATAAAAAAAGAGTTAGAGGCAGAGAAAGTAGTAATGTCAAATGTAAGTGTATTATCAGCAGATGAATATGGACAGCAATTAGATTATGTAGATGTTATGGAGAAAAATTTAGAAATATTAAAATCAATATTAAATTAAAAAATAAAAATATATTTATTTTTATAAAAATATGTGATATAATTTTATAAAGTAAAAAGATTATGGGAAGTAACTTATGGAGGAAAAAATATGAGTAAGTCAACATTAGAATTGTTAGGTAATAACGAAGTTAAAATAACATTTACAATTTCAAGTGAAAATTTTGAAAAAGGAATACAAAAAGCGTATTTAGATAATAGATCTAGAGTAGACATACAGGGGTTTAGAAAAGGGAAAGCACCAAGACAAATAGTAGAAAAAATGTATGGAGCAGAATTTTATCATGAAGATGGTTTAAACAATGTGTTACCAGAAGCGTATGGGAAAGCAATAGAAGAACATGAATTAAATATAGTATCAAGACCGAATATAAATGTTGTAAGTTCTACAAAAGAAGATGGGGTAGTAGTAGAAGCAACAGTATTTGTTAAACCAGAAGTAACAGTTAAAGATTATAAAGGTGTGGAGATAGAAAAAGTAGAAGAAAAAATATTAGCAAAAGACGTTAATAAAAAATTAGAAGAAGAAGCAGAAAAAAATTCAAGAACAGAAGAAGTTAAAAGAGGGGTAAAAGTAAAGGACATAGTAAACTTAAACTTTGAGGGTTTTGTAGATGGAGAAGCATTCGAAGGTGGAAAAGGTGAAAACTTTGACTTAACTATAGGTTCTAATACATTTATAGATACATTTGAAGATCAGTTAGTAGGATTAAAAGCAGGTGAAGAAAAAGAAGTTAATGTAACATTTCCAAAAGATTACGGTCAAGCTAATTTAGCAAACAAAAAAGCTATGTTTAAAGTTAAAATAAATACAGTAAAAACAAAAACATTACCGAAAATAGATGATGAGTTTGCAAAAGATTTTTCAGAATTCGAAACAATAAAAGAATATAAAGCTAGCATTAAAAAAGAATTACAAGTAGCGAAAAAAGAAACAGCTAAAAGAGAACGTGAAAATAAAATAGTAGAAAAATTAATAGAAAAAACAAAATTTGATATACCAGAGGCAATGATAGAAAACCAAGTGGATAATCACATAAGAGATTATGCACAACAATTAAAATCACAAGGGTTAGAGCTTGAAATGTACCTTGAGTACATGGGTCAAACTATTGAAAGTTTAAGAGAAGTTTATAAAGTGGATGCAGAAAAACAAGTGAGAGGAAGATTGATTTTAGAAGCTATATCAAAAGCCGAAAATTTTGAAATCAAAGAAGAAGAAGTTGATAAAGAGTTAACACGTATATCAGAGGTGTATAAAATGCCAATAGAAAATCTTAAAAAGGCTATGAGACCAGAAGATATAGAAGGATTAAAAGCAGATTTAAAAACACAAAAAGCATTAGAATTATTAGTAAGTACTGTAAAAGAAATATAGTAAATAATAAAAAAGCTGTATCATTTTAATATGATACAGCTATAATTATTTAAAGACGAAAAGACAAAAAATGACAAAAAAGTACAAAAAAGACAAGAAAAATATTTTAATTTAAAAAGGAGGATACAATTATGGCATTAGTACCTTATGTAATAGAGCAAACAGGACGTGGTGAACGTTCGTATGATATATATTCAAGACTGTTAAAAGATAGGATAATATTTTTCGCAGATGAAGTAAATGATGCAACGGCAAGTGTAATAATAGCACAATTATTATTTTTAGCAGCTGACGATCCAGAGAAAGATATACATTTATATATAAATAGTCCAGGAGGGTCGATATCAGCAGGTATGGCAATATATGACACAATGCAATATATAAAACCAGACGTATCAACGATATGTGTAGGAATGGCGGCGAGTATGGGAGCATTTTTATTATCAGGAGGAGCAAAGGGTAAAAGATTTGCATTACCAAATTCAGAAGTAATGATACATCAGCCATTAGGTGGAGCAAGAGGGCAAGCGTCAGATGTTAGAATTGCAGCGGAGAGACTTGTCAAAATGAAAGATAAATTAAATAAAATGTTAGCCGAAAACACAGGACAGAGTGTAGAACGATTAGAAAAAGATACAGATAGAGATAATTTTTTAACGGCTGAAGAAGCGAAAGAGTATGGATTAATAGATGCTGTAATAAGTAAAATAAAAGGTTAGGTGCAATAATGTCAAAAAATAAAAATAATAACGACGGTATAAATAAAGAAGAGGTAGTATGTTCATTTTGCGGTAAAGATGCAAGTAATGTAGTAATGATAGTTAAGGGGTTAAACAACACATATTTATGTAATGAATGTGTGAAGAGAAGTAAATTAACTATGGAAAATGAAGCTAATAAAATGTATTTAAAATTTATAGAAGAAACAAATGGTGCAGATAGGGAAGTAGCTATGCAAATGAGAAAAAGTATAGATGGGATGTTTGCAGACACATTAACAGAAGATAAGGCGACTACGTTAGAGGAACTAGAAGCATTAGAGGAATTAGAGGAATTAGATGAATTAGAGGAGTTCGAAGAGTATGGGGAAAAGGTAGAAATAGACTTACCAAGACCTAAGGAAATGAAAGAACATTTAGATCAATATGTTATAGGACAAGAAGATGCGAAAAAAGTATTATCAGTAGCTGTATATAATCACTATAAAAGATTAAAAACGTCAGAAAATGGATCTGATGAAGCAGTTGAGTTACAAAAAAGTAATATACTAATGATAGGGTCAACGGGATCAGGAAAAACTTTTTTAGCACAGTCATTAGCAAAAGAATTAAATGTACCATTTGCAATAGCAGATGCGACAACGTTAACGGAAGCGGGATATGTTGGAGACGATGTAGAAAATATATTAGTAAAGTTATTACAGTCGGCGGATTATGATGTTAAAAAAGCAGAGCAAGGCATAATATATTTAGATGAGATAGACAAAATAGCGAGAAAATCAGAAAACACATCAATAACACGAGATGTATCAGGGGAAGGTGTACAACAAGCGATATTAAAAATATTAGAAGGAACACAATCATCAGTACCACCACAAGGTGGGAGAAAACATCCGATGCAAGAGCTTATAACAATAGATACAACTAATATATTGTTTATATGTGGCGGTTCATTTGCTGGGATAGAAAAAGATATAGAGAGAAGAATAAATAAAAAACATATAGGGTTTAAAAAAAGTGAAGATGTAGGTGATGAGGTAACAAAAGTTGACATTTTAAAAAGAGTAACCCAAAGAGACTTGCAAAAATTTGGATTAATTCCAGAATTAATAGGAAGGTTACCAGTGATAACAACATTAGATGCGTTGGATGAATCGGCATTAATAAAAATATTAACAGAGCCTAAAAATGCTATAATCAAACAATATAAATATAAAATGTCGTTAGAAGGTGTAAAATTAGAGTTTGAATATGATGCATTGGTAGCCATTGCAAAAAAGAGTTTAGCATTGGGGACGGGGGCAAGAGGATTAAAAGCTATAATAGAAAATATTATGTTAGATATTATGTATGAAGTGCCAAGCGATAGTACAATAGAAGAAGTAACGATAACAAAAGGTGTTATTGAAAATGGAGAAAACCCAATTATAACGAGAAACGAGAAAGAAATAGAAAGTAGAGAAAGAATGACGTTAACAGTAATAAGGAAAAAATAAAAAGATAAAAAAATAAATATATTGCAATAAAAAAGTAAATATAAATTGACAAAAATAAAATAATTTGATAGTATAAGTAAGTGTTTTAATGCACGTAACCGCACGTTTAAGTGAACATATTTAATATGTACGATAACGGCGAGACTTAATTATGAGGAGGTGTACAGATGTACGCAATTATTGAAACAGGTGGTAAGCAATACAAAGTAACAGAAGGTTCTGTTATTAAGGTAGAAAAATTAAAAGTAGAAGCTGGAGAAACTGTAACTTTTGATAAAGTTTTATTAGTAGAAGATGGTGGAAAGATTAAAGTTGGAAAACCTTATTTAGAAGGAACAACTGTAACAGCAGATGTTATAGGTGATGGGAAAAATAAAAAGGTTATTATTTATAAATATAAACCGAAAAAAGGTTTCCATAAGAAAAAAGGTCACAGACAACCATTTACACAATTAACAATTGGAAAAATAAACGCATAATCACATGATTAAAGTTAAATTTTTCAAAAATGGAAATGGAGATATATATTGTTTTGAAGTATTAGACCATGGAGAGTCTATAGTATGTGCAGGAGTATCAGCGTTAACATTTAATACTATAAATAGTATTGATAAGTTTACGAGTTGTAACTTTAGTACAGAGATAATAGAAGATGATGGTAGAATAGTTTTTATGTGTCAAAGTTTAAAAAATGGTAAAAAAGATGATAAAGTTACATTGTTGTTAAATTCTTTTGAATTAGGATTACAAGGTATACTAGAAGAGTATGGAAAAGATATAGAATTAAAATACGAGGAGGTGTAATATATTATGTTAAAAATGAATCTTCAATTTTTCGCATCGAAAAAAGGGGTTGGATCATCTAGAAATGGACGTGATTCAAATTCAAAAAGATTAGGTGCTAAAAGAGCAGATGGACAATTTGTGTTAGCGGGAAATATACTTTATACACAAAGAGGTACAAAAATTCATCCAGGGACAAATGTAGGACGTGGAGGTAACGACACGTTATTTGCATTAGTGGACGGAAGAGTTAGATATGAAAGAAAAGGGAGAAGCAAGAAAAAAGTTTCTGTTTACCCATTAGAAGTACAAGCGTAGATAATAGATAGTTATAAAAAAAGTGATACTTAATAATTTAAGTATCACTTTTTTTATAACTAATTGTAGAGGGAGAATGATATGAAAATAATAAAAATGCTAAGAGATGAATTTGATATAAAAGAAGAATATTTAAAAAATATAATAGAGCTAATAGATGGCGGAAACACGATACCGTTTATAGCGCGGTACAGAAAAGAACTAACAGGTTCATTAGATGATCAAATACTTAGAGAATTAAATGACAGATTACGGTACATAAGAAGTTTAGAAGAACGAAAAGAAACGGTAGAAGCTACAATAGAGGAATTAGGGGAATTAAGTGATAAAATAAAAGAGGAGTTAAGAAAGGCAAAAACATTAACAGAAGTAGAAGATATATATAGACCATATAAGCCAAAAAAGAGAACAAGAGCATCTATTGCAAAAGAGAAAGGATTAGAAAAATTAAGTGAGAAAATAGTAGAGCAAAAAGAAGAAGATATAGAAGGAATAGCGACGGAGTTTATAAGTGAGGAGAAAGGGCTATTAACAATAGAAGATTGTATAAAGGGTAGTTTAGACATAATAGCGGAAAAAATATCAGACGATGTAGAAATAAGAAAGATGATAAGAAAAGAGTTTGAAGAAAATGGAATAATAGAGAGTGGTGTAAATAAAAAAAATGATAGTACAGTGTATGAAATGTATTATGATTATAGCGAGCCGATAAAAAGCATAGCGGATCATAGAATATTAGCTATAAATAGGGGTGAAAAAGAAAAGGTATTAAAAGTATTATTAAATATAGATGTAGAAAAAGTATTAAAAAGAATAGAATATAAAATAATAATTAAGAATAGTAAAAGTAAAAAATATTTAGAAGAATGTATAAAAGATAGTTATCATAGACTAATAGCACCATCGATAGAAAGAGAAATAAGAAGTGAGTTGTTTGAAAAGGCAGAAAAAGGTGCGATAAAAGTATTTGGTGAGAATTTAACGCAATTATTGTTACAAAGACCGTTAAAAGATAAAATAATATTATCATTAGATCCAGCGTATAGAACGGGATGCAAAATAGCGGTAATAAGTGGGGAAGGTAAAGTATTAGAAACTTGTGTAGTATATCCAACACCGCCACGAAACGAAGTAGAAAAAGCAGAAAAAAAATTAATACCAATGATAGAGAAATATGGAGTAGATGTTGTAGCGATAGGAAATGGTACAGCTAGCCGGGAGAGTGAGAAGTTTACGGCAGAAATGTTAAAGAAAATAAAAAAAGATATAAAATATGTAGTAGTAAATGAGGCAGGGGCATCAGTATATTCGGCATCGAAGTTAGGAGCGGAGGAGTTTCCAGACTTTGACGTTGCATTAAGAAGTGCGGTATCTATAGGAAGAAGAATACAAGACCCCTTAGCGGAGTTGGTAAAAATAGATCCAAAAAGTATAGGAGTTGGTCAATATCAACATGATATGAATCAAAAAAAATTAAATACAGCATTAGGTGAAGTAGTAGAAAGTGCCGTTAATAAAGTAGGAGTTAATTTAAATACGGCATCGCCAGCATTATTATCGTATGTATCGGGAATTAGCAAAACAGTAGCGAGGAACATATTCGAATATAGAGAAAAGAATGAAAAAATAATAAATAGGAAAGAATTATTAAAAGTATCGAAAGTAGGAGCTAAATCATTTACACAATGTGCGGGGTTTTTAAGAATTCAAGATGGAGACAATCCATTAGATAATACAGGAGTGCATCCTGAGAGTTATAAAGTTACAAAAAAATTATTAGAAAAACTAGGGTTTACGTTAGAAGATATAAGAAATAAGAAATTTAGTTTAAAAGGAAAAAGTATAGATTATATTAAATTAGGGGAACAATTAGAAATAGGTAAAGAGACATTAATGGATATAGTAAAGGAGTTAGAAAAGCCGGGGCTAGACCCACGTGATAGTGCAGAGGAAGTAATATTGTCGAAAGATGTATTAACGATGGAAGATTTAAAAGAGGGGATGTTATTAAAAGGTACAGTAAGGAATGTTATCGATTTTGGTGCATTTGTAGATATAGGCGTGCATCAAGATGGGTTAGTGCATATATCAGAAATATGCGACAAATTTATAAAGCATCCACTAGACGTATTAAAAGTTGGGGATATAGTGAAAGTGAAAGTATTATCGGTTGATATAAATAAGAACAGAATACAATTAACGATGAAACTATAGAGGAGACTATCGTGATAATAATAGGAAGTAATAATAAAGGTAAAGTGGAAGAAATAAAAAATATTTTAAGCCATATAGAAGTAAAAAGTTTAAAAGATGTAGGAATTAAAATAGAGGTAGTAGAAAATGGGAATAGCTTTTTAGAAAATGCATTAATAAAAGCTAGAGCTATATATAAATTAACGGGAGAGACAGTAATTGCAGACGATTCAGGGATAGAAATAGATTATTTAGATGGTGTGCCTGGAGTTAAGTCATCAAGATTTTTAGGAGAAGATACACCTTATGATATTAAAAATAAAAAAATAGTAGACATGTTAGAAGGTGTAGAAGGGGAGAAACGTAGTTGTAGGTTTAAATGTGTTATAGTGTGTTATTTTGGGGAAAAAGATTATATAGCAACAGAAGGTGTTATGGAAGGGTATATATTAAAGGAATCGGTAGGTAGTAATGGATTTGGATACGATCCAATATTTTTAAGTAAAAGATTAAATAAGTGTGTAGGAATGATGAATAGTGAAGAAAAAAATAAAATTAGCCATAGAGGAGAGGCGTTAAGAGAATTGAAAAATAAATTAAAAGAAAGAGGATATTATGAAGATATTATTAATGAGTGATGTACACGGTGATTATAAGTCTCTAGAAAAGGTTTTAAACCGAGAAAAAAATAATTTTGATAAAGTAGTTTTTACAGGTGATGGCACAAGAGAGTTTAAAGAAGTATTTAAAGATGAGAATACAATAGAGGTAAGAGGTAATTGTGATTTAGGAAGTGAAAACGAAGAAGAATATATAGAACTAGAGAACAATAAAATCTTAATAACCCATGGGCATTTGTATGATGTTAAAAGAGATCTAAATAATTTATATTATAGAGGCAAAGAAGTAGGGGCGGATTATATATTTTTTGGACATACACATATACCGACAAATGAAGTTATTGATGACATTAAAATGATTAACGGTGGAAGTTTATCAGAAGAATACTGTGTGATAGAAAACACGTATTGCATAATAGATTTAAATTGTGGAGATGTAGTATTTAGAAGAGTTTAAAAAACTAAAAAGAATGAAAATATATTGCATAATACAAGCTTATATTTCAAAAAAAACTAAAAATCAAAAAAAAATAGTCATTATTTAATGTTAAGTGCATATTATGATATCATAACAAACTTTTATGGAGGTAAATATGATGGGAAGCGATAATATGTTATTAATAATGTTGATGATGATGCAAGGTGATCAAGGACAAAGTCAAGATAATACGATGATGATGCTTATGATGCTTATGATGATGCAAGGTGGAAATAATTCATATATAAATAGACCGCACGCTCTGTAATTTAAATAAAAAAATAAAAGGACTTCTGTATTTCAGAAGTCCTTTTATTTTTTTAATTAGTTCTATGTTTCAAATTGTATATTAAAAATATTGCTCCAAGGAAGAGAGCGAACATCACTCCAAATATTTGTGAAAATAAAATATTTAAGTTAAAGCCAATAGGAGACATTAATATAAAAGTTGTACATACAGCCGACATAAACATAGCGGGTATTAAAGCGACCCAGTAATTTTTAAATTCTCTAATTAAAAAAGAAGCAATTGTCCAGAGGGTAAAGGATGCTATTAATTGATTTGTGAATCCAAAGTACCTCCAAAGTATATTAAAATCAACGGTAGATAATAAAAATCCTATAGTGAATAAAGGGACTGCTATATAGAGTCTGTTTATTATAGGTCTTTGATTAAATTTAAAAGCATCGGCAATAGTAAGCCTTGCGCTTCTAAAAGAAGTATCACCAGATGTTATAGGAGCAACAACAACTCCAAACACAGCTAAAGCACCACCCACAGGACCTAATAAAGTTTTAGAAATAATATTAACTATAGCGGGAGCATCACCAGTGAAATTAGATAACCCATCTACACCGTCAAAAAATGACATAGCCGCCGCTGCCCAAATGAGGGCAACTATCCCTTCGGCAATCATAGATCCGTAGAAAACATTACGCCCTTGTTTTTCATTAGTAATGCAACGTGCCATAAGAGGTGACTGTGTAGCATGGAAACCAGAGATAGCACCACAAGCAATAGTAATAAAAAGCATGGGAAAAATTGGAACGTTAATAGGATCGTTTTGCATATTGTAAGTGTTCCCAAAAAGTTCAGGGATAGTATAACCTTTAACTATAGTCATAAATCCTACACCAAATGCCATAAATAATAGAGCTATACTAAATATAGGGTATATTCTAGATATAATTTTATCAAGAGGTAAGAGTGTTGCGAGTATGTAATAAATAAAAATTATATAGACTAGAATATTAATATTAATATTAGTTAAATCATGAAGTATGCTAGCAGGTCCGGCAACAAAAACAACTCCTACGAGAACTAGCAATACGACAGATATCACTCTAATAGCTAACATAAAAGGGTAGCCAAGATATTTTCCGACAAGTTCTGCAATAGAGATGCCATCGTGTCTAAGTGATAACATACCAGCCATGTAGTCATGAACAGCACCAGCAAAGATTGATCCGATAACAATCCATATAAAAGCGACAGGTCCAAATAATGCACCAGCGATAGCACCAAAAATTGGTCCTAGCCCAGCGATATTTAAAAACTGTATCATAAAAAGTTTCCAAGGGGGTAAAGGTATAAAGTCTACACCATCGTTAATACGAGTGGCTGGTGTTTTGTCATTTGGTCGGATGACAAATATTTTTTCGATAAACTTACTATAAAATAAATGTCCAAGAACAAGCAACACAATTGAAATAAAAAAAGTATACATAAAATCCTCCTTATAGAATAAATAATTTAACACTAAATAGCAGTAAACAATCCATATATAAAATAGTATGGAAAATAAAAACTTTTAGTAATAATAAATATTTTAACGAAAAAAAAAGAAAGAGTAAACAGGTTACTCCTTCTTTTAACAAAATATTAAAATATTTAATTATAAATATAATTTAGCGACAAAGTTC
Organism: uncultured Clostridia bacterium; assembly: GCA_947313885.1. Lineage (GTDB taxonomy): Bacteria > Bacillota > Clostridia > Lachnospirales > CAMZNU01 > CAMZNU01. Next base: position 29,199 of record CAMZNU010000005.1, read on the forward strand.
TTCACCGAATCCGAACATAGAACGTTCACCACGACCTCTACCAAAACCACGTGATTCCATAGATAAAAATCTTTCTTCTCTATTAGCCTGTAGGTCTTCAATAGAAATGCCGAAAGCGTCAGCACGGATAGCATCAATTTCGCTACCAGTTAAGTGATCACGTAATTCATAAAGAGGAACGTTAAGTTCTTCAGCCTTTTTTTCTAAAGCATCAATAAAAGCATTTCTAGAATCCGCGTTGAAGTTTTCGTTAGAAATTCCGTTCATCATAAAACGGTTACCTCTAGAACCCCTTAGTTCATTTCTAAAATCAGTATTCATAGTTCTGTTAAAAGTGCTAGCACTAACGTTAGATGCAACACCACCAACAAGTAAAATACCTACAGCTGTAAAAGTTAATAATTTTTTCATAATAATACCTCCAATAAAATTTAATAATATATGTGGTTCCATAAATATAGTATACAAAATAAAAGTAATAAAAATGTTTTAAATATGGCAAAAGTAAGGCAAATAAAATTGACTATAAACTTTAAAAACAATATAATAAGTATAGATATACCATTATGAAAAAGAATGAGGGGGTAATTATGGAGAATCAATTATTAGCATTAGTAAATGGAAATTTAAAAAATCCACATAATATACTAGGGATGAAAGGAATAAATGAAAATAAAAAGAAAAAGTTAGAGATAAGATGTTATTATAAAAATGCGGAAAAAGTAATATTAATAGATAATAAAAGTAAAAAAAGAATAAAAATGAAAGAAAATAAAGTTAAAGGTATATTTGAAGTAAAAGTAGATTTTATTAAAAACTTTCAATATTGCTATGAAGTAACTATTGATAATAATACGTGGGTAACATATGATCCATATAATTTTGAATTACAAATAACGGAATTTGATTTACATTTATTTTCAAATGGAACTCATTATAAGATATTTGACAAATTGGGGAGTCATTTAAAAACGCTACAAGGTGTGGAAGGTGTAACTTTTGCGATATGGGCACCTAATGCAAAACGTGTAAGCGTAATAGGAGATTTTAATAACTGGGATGGATTAAGAAACCCTATGACATTGCATAAAAGTGGTGGTGTATGGGAAATATTCATACCAGGGTTAAGAAGTGGAGATAAATATAAATATGAAATAAAAACAGAGGAGGACTATATATTAGAAAAAAGTGATCCATACGGATTTTATTTTGAAGTTCGTCCAAACAAGGCAACGGTGGTATATAACGAAAAAGATTATAAATGGTCAGATAATAAATGGAAAGAGAAAGTAGAAAAATCAGACATTGTAAATACACCAATAAATATATATGAAGTACATTTAGGTTCATGGGCTAAAAATGTTGAAAAAAATAATGATTTTTTAACATATAGAGAATTAGCTGATGAGTTAATAACGTATGTTTTAGAAATGGGTTATACACATATAGAGTTATTGCCGATATTAGAGCATCCATATGATCCATCATGGGGATATCAAGTAACGGGGTATTTTGCGCCTACTAGTAGATTTGGGCATCCAGATGATTTCAAATTTTTTGTAGATGAATGCCATAAAAATAATATAGGTGTAATATTAGATTGGGTTCCTGCACATTTTCCAAAAGACGAGGTAGGGTTAGCCAAATTTGATGGAACGTGTCTGTATGAACATAACAATCCAGCCCAAGGAGAACATCCAGATTGGGGAACATTAATATTTAATTATGGAAGAAATGAAGTAAAAAACTTTTTAATAAGTAATGCACTGTTTTGGGTAGAAGAGTATCATATAGATGGTCTTAGAACAGATGCTGTAGCATCAATGTTATATTTAGATTATGGCAAAGAAGATGGAGAATGGGTATCTAATGAGTATGGTGGGCGTGAAAATTTAGAAGCTATAGAATTTATAAAGCATTTAAATTCTATAATGCAAAAAACAAATAAAAATATTTTAATGATAGCGGAAGAATCAACATCGTGGCCTAAGATTACAGGGGAATTAGATGAAGGGTCGTTAGGATTTAATTTAAAATGGAACATGGGGTGGATGAATGATTTTTTAAGTTATATAGAGAAAGATCCAATACATAGAAAATATGACCATCATAAATTAACATTTGGAATGTATTATCATTACACAGAAAAATTCATGTTAGTTTTATCGCATGATGAGGTAGTACATGGTAAAAAATCTATGTTAGATAAAATGCCGGGAGATTTTTGGCAAAAGTGTGCAAATTTAAAATTAACGTATGGTTTTAAAATGGGACATCCAGGTAAAAAATTGTTATTTATGGGACAAGAATTTGGACAAATGTCGGAATGGTCAGAAGAAAGAAGTTTAGATTGGCATTTATTAGAGTATGAGCAACATAGACAAATACAACAATTTGTAAAGGATTTAAATGAATTATATAAGAAAGAAAAAGCATTATGGAAATATGATTTTGATGCGGAAGGATTTAGTTGGATAGATTGTAATGATGGAAATAGTAGCATAATTACATTTACGAGAAAGACTAGAAAAGTAGCTGAAACGTTAGTATTTGTATGTAATTTCACACCAGTTGTGCATTTAAATTATAATATTCAAATGCCGTTAGAAGGTAAGTATGAAGAAATTTTAAATAGTGATAATTTAAAGTATGGAGGAAGTGGCGTTATAAATGAGCATATTTTAGATAGTAAAAATGAAAATGATAGATATGTTGAAATAAAAGTTATGCCATTAGGAGTAAGTGTATTTAAAATAAAGTAAGTGATAAAGATGATACTTCTAATTTGAAGTATCTTTTTTATTGTACGAATAAATAAATAGGAAACATAAAGAGATTAAAAAATATGAGTATGTGTTGATAAAAAAGTAAATGTTAATTATAATGAAGAAGTGAATGAATTTAGATGAGAACGGAGAAAACGTATGTTAGATGTAGCGCTTTTAGGAACAAGTGGAATGATGCCATTACCGGATAGATATTTAACGGCGTTAATATGTAGATTAAAGGGTAAAATGTTATTAATAGATTGCGGTGAGAGTACACAAGTCACATTAAAAATATTAAAATATGGGTTTAAAAATATAGATATAATTTGTATAACACATTTTCACGGTGATCACGTATTAGGATTACCAGGATTACTACTTATGATAAGCAATTCGAATAGAACGGATGATTTAACAATTATAGGACCAATAGGTTTAAGAAAGGTAGTGGAGAGTTTATTAATAGTAGCCCCAGAAATAAATTTTAAAATAAATTATATAGAAATAAAAGAGAGTGTAGAAAAGCCAATAAAAATTAGTGGATTTTCTATATATACAACAGATTTAGAACATAAATTACAATGTTTAGGATATAGTATAGAAGTTGAAAGGAAAGGAAAATTTGACAAGGCAAAGGCGATAAAAAACGACATACCGAAAAAATATTGGGGAAATTTACAAAACGGTGAAGAAATTGTATTAGAGGATATAACGTATAAAAGCGATATGGTGTTAGGTAAAAAGAGAAAAGGGATAAAAGTAACATATTTTACAGATACGCTATATTTAGAAAAACTAAAGGAATTTGCTAGAGGGTCAGATTTATTGGTATCAGAGGGGTTATATGGTGATGAAAGTAAAAAAGAGAAGGCAGTAGAGTATAAACACATGACATTTTTAGATAGTTGCAAAATTGCAAAAGGAGGGGATGTAAAGGAATTATGGTTAACACATTATAGCCCATCCCTAACGAATCCAGAAGAATACTTAGAAATGGCGCAAGAGGAGTTTAAAAATACAAATCTTGGATATGATAGGAAAGAGAAGAGTTTATTATTTGAAGAAGAAGGAGAATAAAATGAAAAAAACCATAGGTATTTTAGTGGGGATAATATTACTAAGTGGATTAATATATACAATATATAAAGGTTATGAAAGTACAAAAAATAAAGAAGATGTAGTAATAGAAGAGAAAGAGAAAGATGTAAGGATAAGAAAAATATTATCATATGATTTAGAAAATAATTATCCAAATGAATATATAGATGTGTTAAAAGCATATACGTCTACAGTTGAATATATTTATTCTGGTATAGATAATGTAGACGTTGAAAAAGCTGTAGAAATACAAAGACAACTGTTATCAAAAGAAGTATTAAAATTAAATAGCAAAGAAGAGCAAATAAGAATAGCAAAATTAGATATAAAAAAGAAGTTAAGTGAAGGGATTAACATATATAGTTCGAAAGTATATGATACGTATCAAGACTCTATAAATAATAAAATAGCGGTAGGGTCATCATTATATTATTCAACACAAGGCACAGGAAACAATATAGACATAGAATATCATTTAATAAAAGAAGACGGTAAGTGGAAAGTATTTCATTTCAGGAGTAAAAGATAGGAGTAAAAGATGAATAAAGAAGTGTATGTACTAGGAATAGAAACTTCTTGTGATGAAACATCAGTAGCAGTTGTTTTAAATGGTAGAAGGGTTTTGTCTAATGTAATAAGTTCGCAAATAGAAGTGCATAAAGATTATGGTGGAGTAGTACCAGAAATTGCATCTAGAAAACATATAGAAAAAATAGAAGAAGTAGTAGATAGAAGTTTAAAGAAAAGTGGTTTAGAATTAAAAGATATTGACTGTATAGCGGTTACGTATGCACCAGGGTTAGAAGGGGCATTATTGGTAGGATTAATGTATGGCAAGACATTATCTTATATGAACGATATACCGTTAGTTGGGGTACATCATATAGCGGGACATATTTGTGCAAATTATATAGATACGGAATTAGAGCCACCATTTGTAACATTAGTGGTATCAGGTGGACATACGTTATTAGTGTTAGTAAAAGATTATGATGAGTTTGAAGTATTAGGAAGTACACGTGATGATGCTTGTGGAGAGGCATATGACAAAATAGCTAGAGTGCTGGGTTTAGAGTATCCAGGAGGACCAAGAGTTGATGCGCTAAGTAAGGTAGGGAATAAAGAAGCTATGGAATTTAAAAGAGTAATGTTAGAAAAAGATAGTTTAGATTTTAGTTTTAGTGGATTAAAATCAAATGTACTAAATTATATAAATAAATGTAAGATGAAAGAAGAAGAAATAAAAGTTGAAGATGTGTGTGCATCATTTCAAGAAGCGGTAGTAGATGTATTAGTAAAAAAAAGCAAATTAGCATTGAAGAAAAGTGGAGTAAAAAAATTAGCATTAGCAGGAGGAGTATCTAGTAATAGTAGATTGAGGGAAAGAATAAAAGAAATGTGTAAGGAAGAAGAAGTAGATTTGTACATTCCAAAATCTGTGTACTGTACAGATAATGGGGCGATGATAGGTGTTAGTGGATATTACAAACATTTATTAGGAAAAAATGACAATATAAAATTAAATGTTAAAAATAATAGGAAATTATAACCAGAAAACAAAATGAAAAACTAGTTAATAATTTATAGGTAAATTAATAAATAATGTTGACAGTAAAATAGAACTGTGATATATTTAGTAGTGAAAACATCAACAATTATTTATTATAGGAGGAATTTACAATGAAAACAGGTATAGTTAAATGGTTTAATGCAGAAAAAGGTTTTGGTTTTATCTCTATAGAAGGTGAAGATGACGTATTCGTACATTTTTCAGCTATTGATAGCGATGGATACAAAACATTAGAAGAAGGTCAAGAAGTTTCTTTTGAAGTTGTTGAAGGAGATAAAGGACCACAAGCAGCAAACGTTACTCGCGTATAGTCAACAATTTGGGTTAAACATTTGAAACGTAGTTCAACTTTAGTTTTAATGCGTGATACTGTAGGTTTTTGTTGGTACTTAGAAATAGTGAAGATGTTTTTATCAACAAATATAATATTAGTAGAGTGTTAATAAGAGTAAGAAATATATATATCAAGTTGTTTTAACGTAGTGTTGCATTCAAAAAGGTTACCGATTTAATCGGTAACCTTTTTTTATTATGGGAAAAAATATATGAAGATAAATAAATGATCAAAAAAATATTAAAAGTGACACATTTTATAGTAACAGTACAAATAATAATTATAGGAGATACAATATGTACAAAAAACAAAATAGGAATAAAATAGAGCTATTAAGAATGGTAAATAGAATATATAAATCAATATAATTAGTAATTAAATAATTACTATATTTACTTTTGTTGAAAGGTTTGCAAAAAAGAAAAAAAGATGTATAATTAGTTTGTAAGTATATATATAAAGTGCAAGGTTAGGGAGAATTATGAAAAGATATAAGAACATAATAGTGATCGTTCAAATAATATTAATGACAATAAGTAGCAACATGTCGGTGAAGAGTAGTGAGATAGACGATGAAAAAATAGAACTAAATGCACGAAGTGCTATTTTAGTGGAAAAAAGCACAGGAAAGATGCTATATGGAAAAAATGAAAAAAAACAGATGTACCCAGCTAGTTTAACGAAAATATTAACAGCAATAGTCGCTTTAGAATACATAGAATTAGAAGAATTGATAAAAGTAGGGTATGAAATAAATGAAATAGAACTAGATTCTAGTTTAGCGGGACATAAAGTTTCAGAATCAATATTAGGTATAAATTTAATAAGAGGATTAATAATACCGTCTGGAAATGAAACAGCAAACATAGTAGCACAAGTAGTAGGTGAAAGAGTCGAAGGGGGAAAAATAGAATTTAATAAAGCTTTAAAAATATTTATGAGTATTATAAATGACAAAGGTAAAGAATTAGGATTAAGGGATTCAAATTTTGTAACACCTCACGGTTATCATGATGACAATCATTATACAACAGCAGAAGACATGGCAATAATAGCATCTGTTGCTATGGATGACGATATAATAATGCAAATAGCTAAAGAAACGATTTTTGATGGCAATGGTGCTGGAAAATTAAATAGTGAAGACTTAGTAACGGTGGATTATAAGTGGTATACACATAATGAATTAATCACAAATAATAAGTATGGATATGAATATGCAACAGGATTAAAAACAGGATATACAAAAAAGGCCGGACATAGCTTACTAGCAACAGCAAAAAAAGATGATATAGAATTAATAGCAGTGATATTAGACAGTAGTGAAAATGGCAGATGGGAAGATGCTAAAACTTTATTTGAATATGGATTTAATAATTATAAAATGCATACACTTCAAACTAAAGGTAAAAATATAGATATGGTTAAAGTTACAAATACGCAATTAGGAAATAATGATGATTTAGAGATTAAATTAAGTAATGATAAAAATATATACATAAAAAAAGACGAGATAGATGGAATATATTATAAAATAACATATAATACAGAATATTTGGCTATTGATGAAGTTAATGAAATTAGTACGATAAAACTAAAAGCACCTATAGAAGAAGGGCATGAAATAGGTAAAATAAAATATTATACACAAGGTACACAAGGTGGGCTAATATATGAAGATTTGTTAATATCGGATGAAACATTTGAAGCTAGGTCACTAGAGGGTGATATAGAATATTATTTTAATAATATGAAAAAAATAGTTTTTTCATGGATAGTAGCTCCTATATCAGTATTAGCAGTATTAGCATATTCAATAAGAGTACGTAATATAAGGAAAAGGCGTAGAAATAGAAGAAAGTATAAATTAAAAACCAAATATTAAAGTGTGGATAAAAAAACAAAAAAAAAAGAATAATATAATAAGCTTATAGAAAGGAATAAAAGTGGCTGTAAATATAGGTATAGATTTGGGGACAGTTAATGTTGTTATATGTACAGATAAAGGTAAAATAATTTTAAATGAACCATCGATAGTTGCCATAGATGAGAAAAAAGAAATTTTAGCGATAGGCAAAGAAGCAAAATGTATGGTTGGGAAAACCCCAAAAAAAATAAAAATCATAAGACCATTACGAAAGGGGGTAATAGCTACCTTTAGTATAACAGAGATTATGTTAAAATATTTTATGACAAAAGTAGTAAAAAAACAATTTACAAATCAAAAGCCAGTGGTTGCACTATGTGTGCCTACAGGAGTAACGAGTATAGAAAAATATGCAGTAGAAAATGTAGCACGTGAAATAGGAGCTAGAGAAGTGCTTATAATAGAAGAACCGATAGCCGCAGCAATAGGTGCGGGTATAGATATAGAGGTGCCATTAGGGCGGATGGTATTAGACATAGGAGGTGGAACATCAGATGTCGCGGTAATATCGTATGGTAGTACTGTAGTAGGTGAGTCAATACAAGTAGCAGGAGATAATTTTACAGAAGATATAAAAAGATTTATGAAAAAGGACAGAAGCATATTAATAGGTGACCGTACAGCAGAGGTTATAAAAATACAAGCGGGAAATGCAAACGAGAATATAGCAACAAGATACTTAGAAATAAAAGGAAGAAACTTAATAACAGGGTTACCAGAAAGAACAGTAATAAGCAGTGATGAAATAAGAAAATGTATGGAAGGGAATGTTGATGAAATAATAAATTTATGTAAAAGTGTTTTAGAAAAAATAGATCCTGAGCTAGCAGGAGACATATATAGTACGGGGATTATTTTGACAGGTGGGGGAGGTTTACTAGAAGGACTAGATGAAAAAATATCAAACGAAATAGGAGTAAAGGTAATAAGAGTCGCGGAACCGTTAGAATGTGTATGCAAGGGTCTAGGTAAGATTTTAAAAAATAGAAGAAAAAAGAGAGGACGTAGTTATGAATAGAGGTTTATATATAGCAACACAGGGAATGACAACACAAATGAAAAAAATGGATATAATAAGTAACAATATAGCAAATGTTAACACAGCAGGATTTAAAAGAGATGATGTTGTAACAAGGTCATTTAATGAGGAGTTGATGCTTAAGCAAAACGATGAAGATAAAAAATATATGCCACCAAGAATAGGGACTATGAATTTTGGTGTAACAATAGATAATATATATACAGATTTCACACAAGGTTCGTATGAAAAAACTGATAACCCATTAGATTTAGGTATAGAAGGGGATGGTTTTTTTAAAGTTATGAAGATATCAGAAGATGGCAAAGAAGAAATAAGATATACAAGAGATGGTAGCTTTACTATATCAAGTAATAATACATTGGTGACAAAAAATGGTGAAAAAGTTTTAGGGAAAAATGGTGAAATAACAATAGGTACAGGTAAAGAAATAAGCATAAGTGAAGAGGGAATGTTCTATGTAGATGAAGAGCTAGTCGATGAGATAGATATAGTAATATTTAAAGATAACGAATTTTTAAAAAAAGAGGGAAACAATTTATATATAGGGCTAGATGGTTTAGAAGAAAAAGAAGAAAAAGTTAAGTTGTTACAAGGGTTTAGAGAGACGGGGAATGTTAACCCAGTAAAAGAAATGGTAGAGATGATAACGCTATCAAGGGCATATGAAACAAATCAAAAAATAATAACAACTTACGATACGCTTATGAGTAAATCGGCAAATGAGATAGGTAAAAAATAGAATAGGAGGATAAAAAATTATGATGAGATCATTGTGGACAGGTGCATCAGGAATGACAGCACAGCAGTTAAATATAGATACTATAGGTAATAACATAGCAAATGTAAATACAACGGGGTATAAAAGAGAAAGGATGGAATTTCAAACTTTAATGTACCAGACTATGAACAAAGCAACAGTAACAGCAGATGCGAATATAGTTAAACCATTAAATTTACAAGTAGGAAATGGTGTACGACCATCGGCAATAAGTAAAACGTTTACTACAGGGAGTTTACAAAGAACAGATAGCCCATCAGATATAGCGTTAAATGGGAAAGGATTTTTAACATTAAAAGTAGGGGACGAGATTAAATATACGAGAGTAGGTGCATTAAAAATATCACCATTTGAGGATGGTGGAATAATAGTAAGTAACGATGGTTATCCATTATTAGACAGTAATGAAGAGATAATCTTTTTATCAGACATAACAGAAATAGGAGTGGATCAAACAGGTAAGATTTCACAAACAGTAGAAGGGGTACAAGTTGATACGGGAATAATTATAAATATAGTGCAGTTTCAGAATCCTCAAGGATTGCTATCTACAGGTCAAAGTATGTTCGAAAAGACGGTAGCATCAGGTGAGCCAATGAAAGAGTCAGAAGGTGAAACAGCGGATACAACACAAGTGATGCAAGGATTTTTAGAAATGTCGAATGTTAGTATAGCAGATGAGATGATAAATCTAATAGTGGCACAAAGAGCATATGAGTTAAATTCAAAAACAATAACAACATCAGATGAGATGTTACAACAAGCTAACGCATTAAAAAGGTAGGTAATGAATATGAGTATAAATATAAATTCTAATGTGAATATAAATAGTGACATGTTAAAAAGTCAAGTTGCTATGAATAAAGAAGAAGGTAGAATAAGTGATTTTAAAAAGATAATGGAAGATGCAGTAGAAGGTAAGAAAGATGAGAAATTAAAAGAAGCCAGTGAGGAATTTGAAATATATTTTTTGCAAATGATGATGAAAGAAATGAGAAAGACGGTAAATAAAGATGATTCGTTTATAAAAGAAAGTAATGCGGAAAAAATTTTCAGAGAAGAGTTAGATAATCAAATGATGATAGAGCTTGGTAAAACAGGACAAATAGGATTAGCAAAAAGTATATATGAAAGATTAATAATAGAAAATGAGTAGGTAAGAGAAGGAGAAGTTTAAAATGGGAAGAATTTTCACATCAGAATCAGTAACAGAGGGACACCCAGATAAAATATGTGATCAAATATCAGATGCAATACTAGATGCAATATTAGAAAAGGATAGTAAAGCAAGAGTTGCATGCGAAACATTAATAACGACAGGATTAGTAATAATAGTAGGTGAAGTTACAACTAACTGTTACATAGATGTTCAAAAAATAGCTAGAGAAACTATAAAAGAGATAGGATATAATAGAGTTAAATACGGATTTGATGGAGAAACATGTGGGATATTAGTATCATTTGATGGTCAATCAGAAGATATAGCACAAGGAGTAAATACTTCGCTAGAAACTAGAGAAAAAAAAATCAATGAGGAAGACAATGGTGCAGGTGATCAAGGCATGATGTTTGGTTATGCATGTAATGAAACAGAGGAGTTAATGCCATTACCAATAACGTTAGCACATAGATTAACAAAAAGATTAGCAGAAGTGAGAAAAGATAGAACGATAAAATATTTAAGACCAGATGGGAAAGCACAAGTATCGGTAGAGTATGACGATAGTGGAAACCCAATATGTATAAAAAATATCGTAGTGTCAACACAACATAAAGATGGAATAACGAATGAACAAATAGAAAAAGATATAAAAAAACACGTAATAAGTGCTGTAGTACCAAAAGAGTTATTAAATGAAGAAACAGTATATTTTATAAATCCTACAGGAAGATTTGTAATAGGTGGACCACAAGGCGATTGTGGATTAACAGGAAGAAAAATAATAGTAGATACGTACGGTGGATATGCAAGTCATGGAGGGGGGGCATTCTCAGGAAAAGACCCTACAAAAGTGGACAGATCAGGAGCATATATGGCAAGATATGTAGCGAAAAACATAGTGGCAAGTGGGTTAGCAGATAAATGTGAGATAGAAATTGCTTATGCTATAGGGGTATCAAAACCTGTATCTATATTAGTAAATAGCCAAGGCACTAGTAAATTAAGCAATGAAGAGTTAAAACGAATAGTAGAAAATGAATTTGATTTAAGACCAACGGCGATAATAAATGAATTAGACTTAAGAAAACCTATATATAAACAAGTAGCAGCATATGGTCATTTTGGTAGAACTGATTTAGATGTACCGTGGGAAAGAACAAATAAAATAGAGAAATTAAAAAAATATTTATAAAAAAAGTCGACATAGTCGACTTTTTTTATAAATTACTATATAATTATAAGTATAAAAAAGTTAGTGGAGGGGTTATATGAATAAATACAAAGTAAGAATAGGAAATGAAAGCATAACATTAAAATGCGATGACAGTATGACGCATTTAAAAAATGTAATAACAGTAGTTCAAAATAAAATTAATGAGTTAGAAAATATAAAAGAAGAAAAATCTATAACTCCTATGTTAGTAACGATAAATATAGCAGATGATTATGTTAAGTACCAAAGTAAAATTAAAGAAACAATACAAGCGCATAAAAGAAAAATAGAAGAATTAGAAAATTATACGAAGCTTAAAAGTGGCGATAATGCATTAGAAAATGCCATGAAGACTTTAACTATAATCCAAAAAGAAAATGTAGATTTAAAAAAAACGAATCAAGAAAAAAGCATAAAAGTTGCGGTATTAGAAAAAAGTATAGAGATATTGCAAAAAGAGGAAAGAGTGTTATTAAAAAGAATAGAGGAAAATAAAAAAAACATAGAGGAAATAGAAAAATTAAAATTGGAAAATGAAAGATATAAAGAAGATATAGAAAAATTAAAAGAAGAAAAAGAAAAAATAGGGGAAGAAAATAAAAAATATAAAGAAGAAAAAGAAAATTTAGAAGAAGAAAATGAAAAATATAAAGAAGAGAACGAAAATTTAGAAATGGAAAATTTAGAATGTAAAGAAGAAAAAGAAAATTTAGAAATGGAAAATTTAAAAAACAAAGAAGAAAAAGAAAAAATAGAAGAAGAAAAAATAGAATGCAAAGAAGAAAAAAAAAAAATAGAAATGGAAAACATAAAATGCAAAGAAGAGATAAAAAATATAGAAGAAGAAAATAAAAAAGGTAAAAAAGAACTAGAAAATTTAAAAGAGGAAAATATAGCCAACATAGGCAGAATAGAATATAAAGAGAGAAAACTAGAAGAACAGTTTAAAAAAGTAAAGATATTAAAAAGAGAAAATGAAGAAAATAAGAGAAGAGTAAGAAGACTAAGTAGAAAATAAAAATACATATATTATTGGGAGTAAAAGAGGTAAATAGTGAGTAAAAAAAAAATAGAATTATTATCACCAGCAGGAGATATGTTAAGTTTAAAAGGTGCAGTAAATAATGGATGTGATGCGGTATATTTAGGAGGAAAGAACTTTAATGCTAGAAGCAGTGCATCAAATTTCACAGATTCTGAAATAGAAGAAGCGGTAGAGTATTGTGAATTAAGAGGAGTAAAAGTATTTTTGGTAGTAAATATATTGTATAAAGAAGTTGAGTTAGAGTCATTATATAAATTTTTAAACAAAATGTATGAAGCAGGGGTAGATAGTTTTATAGTGCAAGATATAGGCGTTGGTATGTTTATAAAAAATAACTTTAGAAAAGTTAAAGTACATGCTAGTACACAATTAAATGCTCATAGTTTAAAAGATGTATTGTATTTACAAAGTTTAGGATTTGATCGAGTAATATTAGCAAGAGAAGTACCTCTTAAAGAAATTAAACTAATAAAAGAAAAAGTGAATATAGAGATTGAAATATTTGCACATGGAGCATTGTGCATATCACATTCGGGACAATGTTTAATGAGTAGCTTTATAGGTGATAGGAGTGGAAACCGTGGGAAATGTGCAGGTACATGTAGATTAAATTTTGATTTTACAAATAGTGATGGTGAGGTAATAAAGTCAGGACATTTATTAAGTGCGAAAGATTTAATGACATTAGACATAATGAAAGAGTTGCATGATATAGGAATAGACTCTATTAAATTAGAAGGTAGAATGAAAAATTATGAATATGTGTCATTAGTTACGAAATTATATAGAGAGCAAATAAATTGTTTAAGAGGATTAAAAGATGAAGATAAAAAGCAAATAACACAAATATTTAATAGAGGCGGGGAGTTAAGTAGTGGATTTTTAAAAGAGAATTTTGAGGATTTAATGAGTATCGAGACGCCAAAGAGTACGGGTTTGTGTATAGGATATGTAAGACACTATAGTAGAGCACAAAATATATGTACTATAAAGCTTGAGGATAAGGTAGTAGCTGGAGATGGTATAGAGGTATGGACAGAAGAAAAACCCCATGTAGGTTGTGGTATAAATAAAGGTGGGGAACGAGGGGAAGATATAACAGTAGTATTAAAAGGTAATATTAAAAAAGATGATAAAGTATATAAATCATATGATAAAGAGTTAAATGATATATTAAAAAATTCATATAAGGGGAATAGACAACAAGAAGTTGAATGTAAAGTAGAAGGTAAAATAGGTGAAACTTTAAAAGTAGTTGCTATTTTTATGGATAAGGAAATAGAAGTAGTAAGTGAAAGTAAAGTTGATGTAGCAGTTAATAGTCCATTAGAAGTAGAAAAAATATTAGAGAAATTAGGGAAAACAGGTAATACACCTTTTAAATTTAATTTTATAAGTGTTGAAATTGATGAAAATATATATTTTAGCATAAAGGAGTTAAACAATTTAAAAAGAGAGTTAGTAGAAAAATTAGAGAGAGAAATAATGGATAATTTAAAAAGAGAACCTGTAGACGTTAAGTATAAAGAAATAGATAATGAATATGTTGATGAAAAATATATAACGGTACAAATTTCATCGTATGATAAAGTTGATGATGTAGTATCTAGTGGGGTTCATAGAATATATTTCGAATATTATAAAGGAATGGAAAAAGGGTTAGAAGATAGTGTAAGGAAAAGTAAGAAGGCGGGAATAGAGTTTTTTATAAGTTTGCCGAAAATAAGTACAACAAGGGTAGAGGATGAGTTAGAAAAATTTATAGAGGGAATAGAAGAAAGAGGAATAATGGTAGATGGTTTTTGTATAGCGACTTACGGACAAAAATATTTAGTACCTAAAAAATATAAAATATGCCATGACTATAATTTTAATGTATATAACAACTTATCAAATAAATTTTTAAATAAAAAGGAAAATAAATTTACGGTAAATTTGTCAGTGGAGTTGAGTATAGAAGAGTTAAGAAAAATAAGTAATAAGCATACAGAAGTGGTTATTCATGGTAAATTACCGATGATGATAAATAGACAATGCCCAGTTGGAAGTTATGTAGGAGATAAAAAAGGGAAGCACTGTAAAGTAAAAGGTCATAAAGATAATTATTATTTAGTAGATAGAAAAGAGGAGAAGTTTTTAGTTAAATGTTATTGTGACGATTGTTATGTGCATATAATGCAAAACGAGTATTTATTTACGTTAAATAAATTTGACGATGTAAGAAGTTTAAAAAGTAAATATTTTAAAATAGTAATAACAGATGAGACAGATATAGAAGAGTTAATTATGTGTTATAAAAACATATTAGAAAATAGAAGAGATGATAATCATAAAAAAGTAGTTGAGAAGTATAAGGGGTTAGGAATAACGTTCGGACATATGTATAAAGGGGTTTTATAAAATGCTAAAACTAGCTATATTAATAAGTAAATATTTATATATAGGTTATATAAGTTTATTTTTAATATTTAGTTGGGGTTATGTATTAGAAGAGAGAGGATTATCGAATAGTAGAGTAAGATATTCTATGCACCAATTTAATTTGATATTAGTATTTAATATAACTACGTATATAATAATGTATTTATCGGGTATGAGAAGTGGTATAGGTAGTTTGGGATTTATAGTAACGTTAAGTATAATAATGGTTATTTTCAAACTACTTTCAAAAAAAATTTTTGAAGGTAGTTGTCCTATATTATGGAATAGCATTTTATTTTTAATAAACCTTGGGGTAATAATAATATGTAGGATAGATTATGTCTTAGGATTAAAGCAATTAATGTTTGCAATGCTAGGGTTAATAGTAGCATTAATGATGCCGATGATTTTAAAAGTGGTACCTAAAATAGAAATTTTAGGATTAATATATTTAGTTGTTATGTTAGGTTTAGTTTTATTACCATTTTTTTATAAAGAAAGTCAAGGAGGGTCGCTAAATTGGAGTTATATAACAATATTTAATAGGAGAATAACTTTTCAGCCATCGGAATTAGCTAAAATAGTATATATATTTTTTTTAAGTTCGTTGTTTAGAAAGCAGAATAGTAAATTTAAAATAGGGTTAGCAACGATAACATCAGCAACTTTAGTAATAATATTAGTTATACAAAAAGATTTAGGAACGGCATTAATATACTTTATGACATATATAACACTACTATATGTAGGAACGGGGAATATAACATTAAGTGGTTTAGCTATAGTTTTAGCAAGTATAGGATCTTTTGTAGCATATAAAGGTTTTCCTCATGTAGCAGTTAGAATAGATAGTTGGAAAAACCCGTTAAGTGATCCATTTGGAGGGGGATATCAAGTATTACAATCGCTTTTTTCTATGGGGACATATGGGTATTTAGGAAGTGGGTTAGGACAGGGATATCCAGAGATTGTACCTGTTGTTGAAAGTGATTTTATATATAGTGCTATAGGTGAAGAGTTTGGAGGGATATTTGCTATACTTCTAATAGTTATATATATATTAATTTTTTATAGAATAGCCAACATAGCGCTTAGAAGTAATAAAAAGTTTAATAGTTTGGTAGTTGTTGGGATAGGAAGTCTATTGTATGTACAAACGATATTGATAATAGGTGGTGTTATGGGTATTTTACCGTTAACAGGTGTAACGCTACCATTAATAAGTGCAGGTGGAAGTTCATTAATTATAACTATAATAATGATAAGTATAGTACAGTGGATACAACGTAATAATATGATAGAAAAAAAATTAGAAATAGAAGAGGCGAAGAAACATAGAGAATATATAATAGAACATAGAAATAGAGGACTATTTGAAAAGGATATAAAGGCATATAAAGATGTAGTATCAGAAGAGAGTGAAGAGTAAATATTTTAGGTATTAAAAATACTAGAGGATAAAATATGGAAATTGAAAGTAAAGAAGAAAAAATGAAAAAAGGAATGGAAGGAAAGTTTAAAAATAAAATAAGATTTATATTTATTATAAATCTTATTTTTATGTTGTTTATAATTATTAGCATAATAAAATTTTATAGAGAGGATAGTTTTGGGTTAGTGAATAAAACATTAAATCCGCGAGTATTTATAGAAGATGAAAACGTAATAAAAGGATCTATTTATGATAGTAATGGTATGGAGGTAGCGAAAACAGTAGATGGGAGGAGAGTGTATAAAAAAGGTATAATGGGAGAATCTTTTTTTCATTTAATAGGATATGTAAAAGAGGAAGGTTTTGGATTAGAATCAAATTATAGTTTAGCGCTTCAAAAAGTAGGAGGAGAATTAAACCAGAGAATAAATGCAATAGAGGAAAAAAAAGTTTACGGTAATAATTTGCATTTAACGATAGATGGAAACATGCAAAAAAAAGCTTATGAGCAAATAGTTCAAAGTGGAAAAAACGGTTCAATAATAATGTTAGAACCATCGACAGGTAAAGTTATAGCTATGGTATCGAATCCTAGTATTAATTATGATAATGCTAAATATAACAAGTCAGATGAAAAAAAGTTTTTAAATCGGAGTACGTCGGGATTATATGCACCGGGGTCAGTATTTAAAGTAGT
Source organism: uncultured Clostridia bacterium (assembly GCA_947313885.1). Classification (GTDB taxonomy): domain Bacteria; phylum Bacillota; class Clostridia; order Lachnospirales; family CAMZNU01; genus CAMZNU01. The sequence goes on from CAMZNU010000005.1 coordinate 46,686, forward strand.
GTCGTCAATAACGATAATGGAAAATAGAAAAGATTATGAAAGTGAGAAGTATGAATGTACAGGACATATAAACATAGATGGAAATATTATTAAATGTTATAACGAAGTAGCCCATGGAGAAATTACGTTAGAAGATGCGATAGAACAATCGTGTAACACGTATTTTGCATACATGGGAAATGAAATAGGGATAGATAAGTTAAGGGAAACGGCGGAAAAATTAAATTTTAATGGTGAGTTTGATTTTGAAATAGAAGTAAGTAAAAGTAAGTTCACAAAAGAGGAAGTAGGAACAAGTGAATTAATGCAAACGTACATAGGGCAAGGTAAAACATTGACGACACCATTAAACATGGTGACGATATTAGGGGGAGTAGGGAATGGTGGAATAATGATGAAGCCTTATGTAGTAGATTATATAAGTGATTATAGAGGGAAAGTAGTTAATAGAACAAAACCAAGTATGATAAATAAAAATATAACATTGGAACAATCAACGAAATTAAATGATATGCTAATAAAAGTAGTGGAGTCAGGTACAGGAAAAAGTATAAAAAATAACGAGTTAAAAATAGCGGGCAAAACAGGGTCAGCAGAAATAACAGAAGAAGTAACGCATGGTTGGTTTGTAGGATACGCGCCATACGATATGCCAAAAATAGCTATAGCAGTTTTACTAGAAGATAGCGAAAATAGTAAAGCAACACTTAAAATAGTAGAAAAATTAATAGAAGAATATGAAAAGTTGTAGTAAAAAAGTAAAATAAAGTAGTAAAAATAAAGAATAAAGTGTATAATAATACAAAAGTCTAGTGATTAAAGGAGGAAAATATGATTAATACCTTTACAAAAATATTAAAAGAAGAGTTAGTATCAGCAGCGGGGTGTACGGAGCCGATAGCGATAGCGTTATGTAGTGCGAAGTGTGCGGAGTTATTAGAAGAAGAGGTGAAAAGTATAGAGATAAATGTAAGTGGTAATATGATAAAAAATGCTAAAGGGGTAACGATACCAGGGACAAAAGATTTAGTGGGATTAGAGTATTCGGCAATATTAGGAATGTTAGTGAAAAAGTCAGAGAGAAGTTTAGAAGTTTTAAATGGTTTAGATGAGGAAACTATTAAAGAGGCAAAAAAAATATATGACAAAAAAATATGTAAGGTAAAGAGAAAAGATACGGATATAAAGTTATACATAGAAATAATTATGAAAGGTGAAAATAATGAGGCGGAAGTTGAAATAAGTTATCACCATACTAATTTTTCTGTTTTAAAGAAAAATGGTAAAGCAATATTCCATAATCCATGTGAGAGTGAAATGTTAATAGAAAACATAACAGATAGAAGTGAATTAAGTGTAAAAAATATAATTAAATATGCAGAAGAAGTAAATGTAGAGGATATAAAAGAAACGTTAGGAAGACAATTAGAGTACAATGTAAAAATAGCAGAGGAAGGATTAACAAATAAGTACGGATTAACATCTGGTAAAATAATATATGATATGTCAGATGGCATGTTAAGAGAAGAGATGAAGGGATTAGCGGCATCAGGAAGTGATGCTAGAATGAGTGGGTGTGATTTACCAGTTGTAATAAATTCAGGAAGTGGAAATCAAGGTATAACGATAGGAGCATCATTATCAAGATACTTTGAACATAAAAAAGTAAGCGAGGAAGATCAATATAGAGTATTAGCAGTAGCGAATTTAATAGCAATACATATTAAAAGTAAAATAGGAAGATTGTCGGCATTTTGTGGAGTTGTAAGTGCGTCAATTGGCGTAGGTACAGCTATGACATATATAGAAAGTAAAGATATAGAAAAAATAGAGAACACAGTAAAGAATGGAGTAGCAAATTTAACGGGAGTAATTTGCGACGGTGCAAAATGTTCGTGTGCGATAAAAATAGCATCAAGTTTAGATGCAGGAATAACAGCACATTATTTAGGAATGAAAGATAAAGTTGTAGGACATGGAATAGGGATTATAAATGGAGATGTTGAAGAAACTATAGATAATTTAGTAGAAATAGCAACGGAATCTATGGTATTAACAGATGAGAAGATATTTAATATAATGCTTAGAAATTAAAAAAATAAAAAAATAAAAAAAGCTGGACAACAATAGAGGATTTAAAAATCTACTATTGTTGTCTAGCTTTTTGTTTGAACGTATTGAAGAAAATATATATTAAAAAGCTATAAAAACAAACATTTGTTCGTTTTTCAAAAAAGAAAATAGAAATAAAATTCTATACAAATACCATTAACATAGGTAATGCAGTAATATATAGTTAAATTAAGCAAAAGATGAATAACGAATATAAAGAAATTGACAAACATATGTTCGTATATTATAATTTGTTTAGGGAATTTATGTCATATTATTTAGTATAAGGAGGGTCACATGAGTAGATTAAATAGACCAGAGGAATTTTATAAGGAAATAGCAAAAAACAATTTAGGGTTAGTAGGTGAGAATTTCACAGACATTTTGGAGTTAATAGGATTTGATTCATTTTTTAATTTAGTATTTTATTTTGGAGGGAGTCAAATATATTTACCAACGTTTAGAAGTATGTTTAAAGAATGTATAAAAAAAGAGTTGCTGGCAGAATATACAGGTGGAAACATATATTCATTAAGCGTTAAATACGGAATATCAGAAAGAGTAATAAGAAATTGGGTTAAAGAAGCGCATAATTAGGAGGCAAAATGAAAATAATAATAGATCCAGGACATGGTGGCAAAGACGCAGGTGCTGTAGGAAGTAGAAGTTTGGAAAAAGATATAAATTTAAAGGAAAGTATAATGTTAAAAAACATGTTAGAAAAGGAAGGATATGAAGTTAAGTTAACAAGAAATACAGATAAATATTTAGGGATAAATGAGAGAGGTATAGAAAAGTGTGATATATTTATATCAATGCATAAAAATAGTGTTAAATCAAAATTAGCAAAAGGAACAGAAGTATACTATTCCGTGAAGAGGAAAGAAGATAAAAATCATGCATCTAACATTAGTAAAATAATATCAGATATAATGGAAACGGTAGATAGGGGAAGTAAATTGAAAAGAGGTAAAAATGGGAATGATTATTTTGGAGTAATCAGAAATGCAGAAAAAAATAATTGTAAACATATATTTTTAATTGAAACAGAGTTTATTAGCAATAGAGAAGGTGAAGATAAATTATTAGATGAAAATATAGTAAAAAAGTATTTAGGTGGGATCGTTAGATATATAAATAAAAGCATAGTGAAAGAAAACAAAGGGAAACAAATTGATATAGAAGTTGATGGCGAAAAAGTAAAAGTAAAGCATTTAATTGTAAATGATAAAGTATATGTAGGCATTAGAGAGTTGTTAGAAAAAATGGGATATTCGGTAAAATATGAAGAAAAAACTAAAAAAATTAAAATTAAAAAAGTTTAAAAAAAGAGGAGTTTGGCTAATAAAATGAGCTAACTCCTCTTTTTATTGCAAAATAAAAAATATAATACAAAATATTGACAAAATAATATTAGCATGATAATATATATTAAATGGAAAATATTTACATATATAGAAAATATTGACATACAGAAAGGGAGGGCAAATATATGGGTTTGAAATTAAAAACAATATTTGATGAAAAAAAAGAAGGGGTATTTTTATTAGAAGGCAATGTAAAAGGTAATGTTATAAACCAGCTTGTTGTATTTACATGGAGCGTGCGTGATGGAGGGATATATTTATATTTAAATCAAAAAGGTTACTTATATAAAAAAATATCAGAAAAAGAAATTATAGAAATAACAATTGATAATAAAAAATATTATGGTATATGCAGGAAGGTTAGAATTAAAGAAGGGAAAGAAGAAATATTAAAAAAAAAATATATTAAAATATTAAATATGGAACAATGTAAAAAAATGAAATTAGCATTAGAAGATAAAGTAATATTAATGAGCAGTATAGAGGAGGTTAAGTTAGTAAACTTACAATTAAATCAAATGCAAAATGTTGCATAAAATATTGAAAAAAAAGATCAAAATAAACACATGTTTATTTAGGTCTTTTTTTGTTTTAGAAAAAAATGTATCTGTAATATTACTGTTAAAAAAAATATGTTAAGACAAAATAATTTTTGCAGATTATAAAATTAACTATAAAGTACAGTAAGAAATATGATATAATTACACAAACAATAATATAAAAGAAGGTGATTTGATGGAACTTATAAGTAATAGTGAAGAAGAAACATTTAACATTGGATTTATGGTAGGTGTAGAGGTAAGAGCAGGAGATATTATTTGTTTGGATGGAGATTTGGGTGTGGGCAAAACTGTGTTTACAAAAGGGTTTGCAAAAGCTATGCAAATAGATGCGAATATAACAAGCCCAACATTTAACATAGTAAATACTTATGATGGAATACGTAAGTTACATCACTTTGATTTATATAGAATAAAATACGAAGATGAACTAGATGAAATAGGATTTGATGAATACATATTTGGCAGTAGTGTGTGCTTAATAGAGTGGAGTAGTAATGTGAAAAATATAATACCTAAAAGTGCGATTAAAATTAAAATCGAAAAAGATTTAGAAATAAATGAAGACTATAGAAAAATAATAATAAACGAAGAAGAGGTATAATATGAAAACATTAGTTATAGATACGTCGTTAACGACAGCTACAGTAGCAATAGGAGAAAATGAAAAAGTAATATGTTGTAAATCGTTAAATTCAAAAAATAAGCATTCAAAAACATTATTACCTCTTATAAAAAAAATGTTAGATGAGTCAAAAATAAAGCCAAAAGAAATAGAGCATGTAGTATGCGGAATAGGACCAGGATCATTTACAGGTATAAGAATAGGCATAGCAACGGCAAAAGGTGTAGCATATAGCAACAATACAAAAGTTACATATGTAACGAGCTTAGAAGGATTAGCATTAAATTTAAAAGGAAGTAAAAAAATAATAATACCAATAATAGATGCAAAACGTAGAAATGTATTTACAGCCATGTTTAAATTTGATGGTAATTATTTAAAAAGATTAATGGCAAATAAGTTTATGACAATAGAAAAGATAATAGAGATAGGAAAAGAAAGAGATGAAGAAGTTATATTTATAGGTGATTGTTTAGAAATGTATAAGGAAGAATTATATGGATTCGAAGTCGGGAAAGATGAAGATAACATAATATGCAGTAGTAAAGTATATGGATATGCACAAAAGCAACTTAAAAACAATATTATAAAATCAAAGGATTTAAAGCCTATGTATTTAATAAAGTCTCAAGCTGAAAGAGAATTTATTAAAAAAAACATAGATAAAGTAAAATTAAGACAAATGGTAGCAGAAGATATAGAAGAAATATTTGCAATAGAAGTTGAGGCGTTTGTAACGCCGTGGTCAAAAAAGAATTTTAAAGATGAAATAGAGAGTGATAAAAGTGTATATTTTGTAGCGAAATTTGGTAATGAGTTAGTAGGTTATATTGGAAGTTGGTATGTAGGAGATGAAAGTCATATAACAAATATAGCTGTAAAAGAGGAATATAAAAGATTTGGGATAGGGAGTAAATTACTAGAAAGACAAATAGAATATGGAAACGAAAATGGAATACGCCATATAACTTTAGAAGTAATGATAAAAAATGATGTAGCGATAAATTTATATAAAAAATATGGATTTAAGATAGAGGGAGAAAGAAAAAATTACTGTAGAGATACAGGTGAAAATGCATATATTATGTGGAAGAGAGGGTAGAAGTGGAAAAGCTAGTTAGTAACGACTTAAAAAAACGTTGTGATGTTAGAATGTTTAACTTTAAAACTACAGAAGAAATAGAATATATAGAGGACATAATAGCTCAGCCAAGATATGAGAAGTCTATGGAAGTGGGTTTAAATATAAAGAGTGATAATTTCAATATTTTTGTATTAGGGGAAGATGGGTTAGGAAAACTAACATATACGAAAAAGTATGTAAAGGAAATAGCCCTAAAGGAATCAAAAATGGAAGATATAGCCTATGTAAATAATTTTGAAGATAAATTAAATCCAAAAGCATTAAAAATTCCATCTGGGGTAGGTAAAGAGTTTGCAAAAGAAATGAAATATGTAATAAAAAGTTTGATCGATAAGTTACCAAACTTATTGACCTTAGAATCATTAGAAAGAAAGAGAGACAAAATAATTTTAGAGTTTCAAAATATGCGAGATGCTAAAGTATTGGAGTTAACAAAAATAACATTAAAACATGACACAGTAATAAAAACTAATAAAGAAGGAATATTTTTATTACCAGTAGTAGATAGTGTAACGCTGTTTGAAGAGGATATAGAGAAATTAGAAGAAGAAAAAAGAATAGAGTTAACAAATAAAATGGAGATAGCATATGAATTAATAGAAGATGAAATATTTAAAATATCAAAATTAGAAAGAAATGCATATAAAGAAATAAATAAGTATGAATATACAGAATATACGTTAATAATAGGAAGTCACTTTAGTAATATAGTAAATAAATACGCGGAAATAAAAAGTATTTCAGATTATTTAAAAGAAGTTAAAAATAATTTAGTTAAAACATTAATGAATTTATATGATGTTAGAAGTGGAAATATAAATCAAGAAAGTGAAATAGAAATAATAAATAAATATAAAGTTAATGTAGTAGTTGATAATAGTAGATTTGGAGGTGCACCAGTAATTTTTGTAACGGATGCATCGTTACAAAGTTTAGTAGGTGAAGTTGAGTATGAATATGAGTTTGGTAATTTAACGACAGATTTCAATAAAATATCGGCGGGGTCGTTACAAAAGGCAAACGGTGGGTATTTAATTATAAGTGCATATGATTTATTGAGTAATAGATATAGTTATGATGTAATAAAAAGGGTATTAGAGACGAAAGTATTAGACTATGAAATGCTAAAAGAATTTGCGGGATTTAATAAATTAACTATTAATATAACGCCAATAGAGTTAAATATAAAAGTTATAATCGTTGGAACTTATGAAGAATATTACACGTTAGATAATTATGATGTTACATTTAAAGATAAATTCAAAATAGTGGGAGAGTTTGATAATGTAATGGAATATAATGTAGAAAATTTAGGAAGTGTAGTGAAAATAGTTAAAAAATTTGTAGTGCAAGATAAGTTGCAAGAAGTTACAAGAGAAGGGTTATGTGAAATAGTAGAACATTCTACTAGAATATCAGAGGATCAAAAAAAATTAACGACAAAATTTAATAAAATACAAAGTTTATTAATAGAGGCAAATTATTATGCAATAAAGGAGAGAAGCGAAGTAATTTGTAAAAAACATATAATAAAGGCGATAAATGAAAAATTAAATAGATATAACAGCTATGAAAAAGATATAGATGAGTATATAGATAAAAATGTAATAATGATAAATACAGAAGATGAAAGAGTAGGAGAAATAAATGGATTGTCAATATTAGAAACAGGAGAGTATAGTTTTGGTAAACCTAACAAAATCACAGTAACTACTTACGGTGGAGAAACGGGGATTTTAAATATAGAAAAAGAAAGTGATCTAAGTGGTAAAATCCATGATAAAGGTGTAAATATAGTAAATGGATATTTAGGGGAGAAGTATGCAACGGATTTTCCTTTAACATTGTCATGTAGAATATGTTTTGAACAGAGTTACGGTGAAATAGAAGGAGATAGTGCATCAAGTGCAGAGTTGTATGGAATAATATCTAGTTTAAGCGAAGTGCCGATAAAGCAATGTATAGCAGTAACAGGTTCTGTAAATCAAAAAGGTGAAATACAGGCAGTAGGAAGTGTTACGCATAAGATAGAAGGGTTTTATAATTTGTGTAAAAAAAGGGGATTAACGGGAGAAGAGGGAGTAGTGATGCCATATCAAAACATTAAAAACCTTGTATTAAAAGATGATGTTTGTGAAAGTGTAGAAAAAGGTGAATTTAATATATATGCGATAAAAACAATAGATGAAGGGATAGAAATTTTAACAGGAGAAAAAGCAGGAGAAATGAATAATAAAGGAAATTATGAAAAAAATACGATACATGATAAAGTTTTAAGAAAACTTAGAAAGTTGAGTAAAATATAGAAGGAGGGCTAAATGGAAATTTTTTTTAAAAAGTATAATTTTTTCAGAAATGAAAAGGAGCGAGAAGGAGTTAAGAAAAGATGTTTAGAAGATATTAAACATATTAATGAACTAAAAGAAGAAGATATTATTGTAAAAAGTGAAAAAGAGGAAATGAAAATACGAGAAGATGTAGTTATAAAAAAAAGTGAAATACTACAAGGATATTTAGAAATTTAGGAGGGCTATATGGTGGATATTTATAATGTATATAGTATGCTTAAAAATAAAGAGGTAAGTAGTAAGGAATTAGTAGAGGAAAGTATAAAAAAAATTAAAAAGTATGATGATAGATATGAATTTATGTTAGCAACTAATTTTGAGCAATCTATTATACTAGCAGAGCAAATAGATAATAGAAGAATGAAAGGTGAAGAATATGGGTACTTAAGTGGTATACCATATACGTGTAAAGATAATATAATGACAAAAGGAATTATATCAACTTGTGGGTCTAGAATTTTAAAAGATTTTAGACCTCCTTTTAGTGGAACAATAGTAAAAGAGATTGAAAAAAAGGGTGGAATTTTAATAGGAAAAACAAATATGGATGAATTAGGGGCTGGAGGGGAAAGTATATCAGGATTTAGACATACGAAAAACCCGTTTAATATTGAGGAGTCAGTAAGTGGTTCATCAGGTGGAAGTGCAGTAACTGTAGCAATTGGTGCTGTTACTTATGCATTAGGGACGGATACAGGAGGTTCTGTAAGGGAACCAGCGGAAAAATGTGGCTTAGTAGGATTAAAGCCAACCTATGGAAGTATATCGCGATATGGAGTAGGAGCATATGCTCATACTATAGATCAAGTGGGATTTATAGGAAACTGTGTAATGGATATAAGTATATTAATGGAAGAGTTAGCAAAAGAAGATAGAAAAGATGTAATAACGTATAAGAGGGACTATAGTGGGTTAGTAAAAAATTTAGATAGTTTTCAAGGAAAAATAAAAGTTGGAGTTTTAAAAGAGTTAGAAAGCATATTAAATAAAAAAGAGTTAAAATTTTATGTTGAGTTTATAGAACGACTAAATAGAAATAAAAATTTTGAATTAGTAGAAGTTAGCGTACCAAATTTAAGAAATACAGCGTCATGTTATAAAGCTATAACAAGTGTTGAGGGATATTCAAATTTTAAAAAATATGACGGTACGATATACAGCAGTAAAATGGAAGGTGAAAATTATAAAGAAGTAATAGAAGAAACTCAAAAAGAAGGATTTGAAGAAAGAGTAAAAGCAAAAATAATAATGGGCAAATATTTATTAACAGATGAGAACATGGAAATTGTTAATAAAGCATATAAAATGAGAAGTAAAATAGAAGAACAATTAGAAAATGCATGTAAAGATGTGGATACATTAATATTACCAATGGAAAGTTATGATAAAGATATATATATGACAGCACTAAGTAATTTAGGGAGAACACCTGCATTAGAATTACCAGTTAAAATAAATTCTAAAAATGTACCCCAAGGAATACAATTAGTTTGTAAAAAATATGAGGATGTTAAGTTGATACAAATTGGTAAAATATTTGAAAACTTCATAGATTTTAAGAAGGGGGTATTAGATGAATAAGTATGAATTAACAATAGGATTAGAAGTACATACGACATTGCAAACTAAAAGCAAAGTATTTTGTAGCTGTAAAAATGATTCATCAAATGAGGTTGAGGCAAATGTTAATACTTGTGAAATATGCTTAGGCATGCCAGGGGCATTACCTGTATTAAATGAAGAAGTAGTAAAAAAAGCTTTAAAAGTAGGTGAATTATTAAATTGTAAAATTAATAAAAGTAGTGAATTTGATAGAAAACATTTTGCAAATGTTGATTTAGTTAAAAATTTTCAAATAACCCAATTTAGAAAGCCTATATTAGAAGATGGATATTTAGATGTAATAATGAGCAATGATATGAAAAATAAAAAAAGGGTAACTATAGAAAGGGTGCATATAGAAGAAGATGCAGGAAAACAAGTTAAAAAAAATAATAAAATATTAATAGATTATAACAGGAGTGGAATGCCGTTGTTAGAAATAGTAACGACACCGTGTTTTAAAAGTAGCGAAGAAGTTAGAAAGTTTTTGGAACAATTACAAATGACATTAAAATATAATGAAATATCAAAGTGTAAAATGAATGAGGGTGGGTTTAGGTTTGATGTTAACGTGTCAATAAGGTTAAAAGGTGAAAAAGAACTTGGGTATGGGCTTGGAGAAAGATGTGAATTTAAAAATATAAATTCGTTTACACAGTGCGAAAAAGCAATAGAGGAAGAATACAAGAGACAAGTAAGTATAAAAGAAAAAGGCGAAGAAATAAAAAGTATGTCTTTAAATTGGAATGAAAAAACAAAAACTGTAGAAATTGTAAGACCGAAAGAAAAAGAAGGGGAATATGAATATTTAAGAGAAACTAATTTACCTATGTTAAATTTAAAGTTAGAAGAAATAAGTGTGAAAAATGTTTGCGATATAGAAAGTAGAATTGATTATTTAATGATGGAATACAAACTATCATATGAAGAAAGCGTAGTACTAATAAAAAATAAAGAAATAGAAAAGTACTATGAAGAAGTAGTAAAAGGATTTAAAAATAAAAAAGAAGTATATAACTATATAATAGAAGAAATATTGTGTAAAAAAGATAAGCATATAATATCAGTAGAAAATATAAGAGAACTGTTTTCTATGTTAGAAAAAGGTGAAATTAATAATAGCATAATGAAAAAAGTGCAAAATAAAGTAGAACTTAGTAATAATTTATTATCATCTAAAGAAATTGTAAAGATGGAAGGGTTAAAATTATTAGGAAAAGAAGAAGTTGAAAAAATAGTTATAGAAGTATTAGAGAGTAACGAAAAAATAGTTAAAGATTACAAAGGTGGAAAAATAAAAGCAATACAAAGTTTAACAGGGAAAGTAATGAGTGAATCAAAAGGGTTAGCAGATTCTAAACTTACAAAAAATCTGTTAATGGAAAAATTAAAATAGGTGGAATATGTCAAAAAGAATAGATGAAATAGTAAAATGTATAAAGTATAAAACAGTTGGTGATATAGCGACAGACCATTGTTTTATAGGAATAAAAGCTAGTAAAAAAGAAGGTGTTAAAAAAGTTATAGGTTGTGACATAAATAATGAACCCTTAGAAAACGGAAGAAGAAACATTATAAAAAGAGGTATAAAAAATATCGAGTTAAGGATAGGTGACGGAATAAAGCCAATAGAAAAAGGCGAAATAGAAACAGCAATAATAGCGGGGATTGGTGGTTCATTAATGATTAAGATTTTAGAAGAAAGTGTTGATAAAGTAAAAGAAATGAAACAATTAATATTACAACCGCAATCAGCAGTTACTAAAGTGAAAAAATACATTCATAGTATAGGATTTAAAATAACAGAAGAAATTATAGTAGAAGAAAATAAAATTTATACAATATTAGACGTTAGTAAAGGGTATGAAAAATATAGCGAAAAGGAATACTTGCTAGGAAGAAATATAGTGAAAAACGAACATTATAAAAACCACTTAAAATTTGAAATAAGCAAGAAAAAAATGTTAATAAGTGAGATGAAAAAAGCAAAAAAAAATGAACATGTGGAAAAACATATAGAGCAGTGTAAAAATGAAATAGAGATATATGAAAGTGGATTATAAAGGAAGGTGGTGTTACGATGAAAGTAGAAAATGTAATAGAAGAGATGGAAAAATTAGCACCAGAATCATTAAAAGAGGAATGGGATAATGTAGGGTTATTAATAGGGGATAAAAAAAGTGAAGTAAAAAAAATATTATTATGCCTAGACGTAACAGATGAAGTAGTAGATGAAAGCATAGAACTTAAAGCAAACTTAATAATAAGTCATCACCCTGTAATATTTTCAGGTATGAAGACAATAAATTTTGACGATGCAACAGGTAAAAAAATAATAAAAATAATAAAAAATGATATAAATGTTTTTTGTATGCATACAAATTTAGATAGTTGTAAAGGTGGAACAAATGATGTTTTATTTGATTATTTAAAATTATCAAATAAAGAAATATTAATTAATAATGGTGATGATACAGGATTAGGTAGAATTGGAGAAAATGAAACACCTATGAGTTTGGAAAAATATTTAAAATTTGTGAAAGATAAGTTAAATATAAAATATATTTCGTATGCAAAAGATAATGATGGCATAGGTAAACAAATAAAAAAAGTTGCGGTATGTACAGGGGCATGTGATAATTATTTTATAAAAGTAGCAAAAGAAAAAAATTGCGATGTAATAGTTACAGGTGATTTAAAATATCATACAGGACAGTTAGCAAAAGAGTTAGGAATTGTAATTATAGATGCTAGTCACTATGAGACAGAAAATATAGTATTAGATGATTTAAAAAGTTACATAGAAAATAATATAGAGGTGAAAGTAGAAATATCAAATGTAAATGGTCAAAGTATAGAAATATGCTAAGTAGGAGGGATAAAATGGAAAAAATAAAAGTATTATACGAGGGGCAAGAAATAGAAGTTAAAAAAGGTATAACATTAAAAGAGTTTAGTTTGGAGTTTCAAAAAGATTTTGAAAATTCTATAATATTAGCAACGTTAAATAATGATTATAAAGATTTAAGAAAAACGATAGAGTATAATAGTGAAGTAAAATTTTATGATTTAAAAAATTCTATAGCATATAAGGTTTATCAAAACACAGTTACGTTTATGTTGATTTATGCTATAAAGAAAATATATGGTGATAAGACAGAAGTTGGGATAGAGTATTCAATAGATAAAAACATATATTGTAAAGTAGATAAAAAAGTTAGTATAACAAAAGATGTATTAGAAAAAGTAAATGCTGTAATGTTAGATTTAATTAAAAATGATGAAAAAATAGAAAAAACCAGAGTGCCTATAGAGGAAGCAAAAAGAATAAACAGACAATTCACATTAAACGATAAAAAAGGTGTTTTAAAGTATACTAATTATAAAAGTGTGGATATGTATAATATAAAAGGATACTATAATTATTTTTATACACCAATGCCGATAAGTTGTGGACAAGTAAATAAGTTTGAATTGGATTTATACGGGAATGGATTTATAATAAGGTATGTAGATAGAAAAAACCCGAGTAAAATAAAGATACTAAAAGATTTACAAAAAATAACGAAAGTATTTGAGGAGTCTAGTGAGTTTATAAAAATCTTAGGGGTAAATACAGTAGGAGCATTTAATAAAGTTGTAGCAGATGGTAAGGTAGGGGAATTTATAAGAATTAGTGAGGCGTTACACGAGAAAAGGATAGGAGTAATAGCAGATAAAATTAAAAGTAGCAATAAAAAATTAGTATTAATAGCAGGACCATCATCATCAGGAAAAACGACATTTTCAAAAAGACTAGACATACAGTTAAGAGTACAAGGGTTATCACCAGTAATAATGGGATTAGATGATTATTATGTTGATATTGAAAATATACCAGTAGATGAAAAAGGAGAGAGAAACTTTGAAAATATAGAAACTTTAGAAATAGAAATGATAAATGATCATTTAAGTAGATTATTAAAGGGTGAAGAAATAGAGGTGCCACATTTTGATTTTACTAAAGGCAAAAAAATATTTAAGGGGAGAAAATTAAAACTCGAAGAAAATTCAGTAATAGTAATAGAAGGTATTCATGGATTAAATGAAGAGTTGACGAAAAAAATAAGTAAAGATGATAAATTTAAAATATTTATAAGTGCGTTAACCCAATTAAATGTAGATAGTCATAATAGAATACCAACAGCAGATACAAGATTAATAAGAAGAATAACGAGGGATAATAAATTTAGAGGATTTGATGCATTGGTAAATTTACAAATGTGGCCAAAAGTATTAGAAGGTGAAGGAAAAAATATATTTCCTTATCAAGAAGAAGCTGATGAAATATTTAATTCATCGCTAGTTTATGAATTTGCAGTACTAAAACCGTATATACTTCCATTGCTTTATAAAATTGATAGAAGTAGTAAACATTACCCAGAAGCTAGAAGGTTGATAACTCTTTTAGAATTATTTTTATCAATAGAAGAAAAAGAAGTACCGATGAATTCATTGATAAGAGAGTTTATAGGTGGAAGTTGTTTTAGATAGTTAAAAAACATTAATGCAAAGTTAAATTGCGTTAATGTTTTTTTATATATGTAGTTAATAGTTTAATAAAAAGTAAGAGGAGAGAAGAAGATAGACATGAGAAAAGAAATAAAAAAGTTAAATTGTAGCAAAGAAGTAGGAAAATAAAAGATATATAGAAATAAATAAATAAGAGAGAAAATACATTGAAAACAACAATGAAGTGTGTTAACATGCATATATTGAGTAAGTCAGACGATCGCATAAATAATATTTATGAGGAAAGTCCGAACTCCATAGAGTAGGGTGCTTGATAATCCCAAGTGAAGGCGACTTTAAGGATAGTGCAACAGAAATAAACCGCCATTTTTATAATGGTAAGGATGGAAAGGTAAGGTAAGAGCTTACCGCTTCTTTGGCGACAAAGAGGGCTATGTAAACCCCACCTGGAGCAAGATGATAAAACTTATAAGGTTACTCGCTTAGTTTTATAATAGTATCGCATAAGGATATCGGTGACGATATATATTGTTAGTTCAATATTTAACCTAAGATAGATGATCGTCAAATACAGAATTCGGCTTATAGATTTGCTCAATAAAAAACAACTTATGACAATTGTTATAAGTTGTTTTTTTGTTATTAAATTTTATTATCTAATTGTTTTTTATAGTCTAGAACTTTAGGTATGTAATTTTGAGTTTCTTGAAAAGGTGGGACACCGCCGTATTTATCTACGTTACCAGGACCTGCATTGTAGCTAGCAAGGGCTAAAGTTTCGTCGCCAGAGAATCTTTCAAGAAGTTCGCTTAAATATTTAGTACCACCATTTATATTTTCGTTAATAGAATATGGGTTAGAAACATTTAAATAAGTTGCGGTATCAGGCATAAGTTGCATAAGTCCCATAGCACCGACAGGTGAAGTTGCGTTAGGGTCAAAATTACTTTCTTGTTTAATGACAGCACTAATCAAATTAGAATCAACATTATATTTAATAGATGCATCATTAATTATATTATCAATAGCAACTTGTATATTAGAATTATCATTAGGAATTTTAGCCATGTCATTAATAGAGTTATCCTCAATAGAATCTAAAACATTTTTAAAATTGTTGTTAGAGTAGGAATAATCATTAATTTGTATAGGTAATTTAGTTTGAATATTAGATAAAATTTCATTATAAAGTGAATCAGTAGTAATCATAAAATGCCTCCTTATATATTATTTCAATTAAAAATATAATAACATATAAAAAGAAGTTTACAAAATATTTTTTTGTATGTTATTATATAAGAGAAAGAGTTAGTATTAACAATAAAAGAGGTAAATATGAAAAATTTTTTTTAAAAAAGATTCGCTATGGTGATAATGATAATATTCATTATGATGGTGTTAGGAACAACGGCAATAAATGATACAGAAAAGGAAATACAAAAATATGCAGAATCAGAATCGGATGTAATATTGTTAAATTTTACGCGCATAGAAGAATTAAAAGAGTCTTTTAAGGATGAGTTAAAAGCTACGATGACAGTACGTGTATTAAAACATAAGGATGGTAAAAGACAATTAGAGGTAGGTATAGGTGTATTAATAGGCGAAGATGAAAATAGTTTATATTTAGCAATTAGCAAAAATGTTTTAAAGGACAGTATGTATATAGAGGTTATTGTAGAAAGTGGATTGTATGTAAATGCTAGCAAGGAAGTTATATTAAGTGAAAAAAAATCAAGCTTTGATGTTTTAGTTTTAGATAAAAAAAGGGTAACACTAAATTATTTAGAAAACCTAAAAGTATTAGAGATAAAAAACAAAGAAGATGCTAGTTTAAATTTAGATATAATATTAATTAAAAGTGGAGAAGGGGATAGTATTGAACTTATAGAATCAAAAATAACTAATATTGAAAAAAATGAAGATAGGATAGTATATTATAAAATTGCAAAAAATAATAAGCTAGATACTACATATATGGCATTTAATAAAAATGGTGAAATGATAGGAGTACTAGAGGATGATAATGAAGACAAAAAAATTATTCCGATAAAAGAAATAGTATATTATTACAATGATGTATTAAGAGATTAGAATATTGCCGATTATGTAGAAGAGGTTTTTAAAAATGGGTGTTTGGCAATTATAATTAAAGGAAAGCAGTAATGAATAAATATAATGATAAGAATGGGGCATTATGAGTATAAAAAGTTTAAAAACATTAGAGTATGATAAAATAATAAAAATGTTAGAAGATAAGGCAAAATTTTCTTTAGGAAAAGAGATGGTGCGAAAATTACAACCGCATACAGATGTAGGTAAAATTAAAGTAGAGCAAGAAGAAACAGGTGAAGCAGTTTCTTTAATAATACAAAAAGGTAGTTTGCCACTAGGTGGTATTAGTGATATAAACAAAAGTTTAAAAAGAGTTTCTATAGATGGCGTATTATCAGTTGAGGAACTTATACAGGTAAGTGATTTTTTGTATGTAACTAATAAAGTAATGAATTATAGCAATAACATAGATAGAAAGATAAGAAATGAAAGATTAGAAAAAATATTTTCAAATATACAAGTAGTGGAAGAGTTAGAAAAAGAAATAAATAACTGTATAGATGGTGATAAAGGAGTAAAAGATAATGCAAGTCGTGAATTATCTTTTATAAGAAAAAGTATAAAGTCAACGAATGATAGAATAAGAGAAAAGTTAGGAAATGTATTAAATGCAACAGCAAATAAGGATTTGCTACAAGAGAGTGTAGTAACTATAAGAAATGATAGATATTGTGTACCTATAAAACAAGAGTATAGAAACAAATTTAAAGGAATGGTTCATGATCAATCATCAACAGGGGCAACGGTATTTATAGAACCTATGCAAGTTGTTGAATATAATAATAAAATAAAAGAATTAAAATTAGCAGAGATAAAAGAAATAGAAAAAATATTAAGGAGACTATCGTGTCTTGTAAAAGAAAATGTAGTACAACTAAAAAACAATTTAGAAGTGCTAACAAAATTAGATTTTATATTTGCGAAGGGTGAGTTAGCCTTGGAGCAAAATGCAACAAAACCAATATTAAATGAAAATAAGTATATATATTTAAAAAATGCAAGACATCCGTTATTGCCAGAAAAAGAGGCGGTAAAAAATGATATATATTTAGGTGATGAATTTAAAACGTTATTAATAACAGGACCTAATACAGGTGGTAAAACGGTAACTTTAAAAACTATAGGATTAGCGGTATTAATGGCACAAAGTGGATTGCACGTTGTAGCTAGTCATAATTCAGAAGTTGGAGTGTTTGATAATGTATTTGCAGATATAGGGGATGAGCAAAGTATAGAACAAAATTTAAGTACATTTTCATCACACATGACAAATATAGTCAATATAATTGATAATGTAACGAATGATTCTTTAGTATTATTTGATGAATTAGGAGCGGGTACAGATCCGTTAGAAGGTGCTAATTTAGCTATAGCAATAATTGAATATTTAAGCGGAATAGATGTTACATTATGTGTAACGACACATTATAGTGAGCTTAAAGTATTTGCGGTAAAAACAAAAGGTGTAGAAAATGCATCATGTGAATTTAACATAGAGACATTAACGCCGACGTACAAGCTTTTAATGGGAGTGCCAGGAAAAAGTAATGCATTTGAAATATCAAAGAGATTAGGGTTACCGGATTTTATAATAAATAATGGTAGAAGTAAGTTAAATGAAAAAGATATTAAGTTTGAAGATGTAATAACGGAAATAGAGATGAGTAAAAAAGCTATGATGTTAGAAGAAGAAAAAATGAGGAAGTTAAAAGAAGAAGCAAAACAAATAAAAGAGAAGTATGAAGAGGAACAACTAAAAATTGAACAAAATAAAATAAAAATAATAAATGAGGCGAAAGTGGAAAGTCGTAGAATAACGAAGTTGGCCAAAAGTGAAGCGGATAGATTAGTAAAAGAGTTAAAGGATAAATATAATAACAAAGGAACAGTAAAAGAGTTAGATAAAGTACGGCAAGAAATACAAAGTAATTTATCTAAATATAATGTAGGGATAGAAAATTTAAATAAACCGAATAAATTTAACAAAGAAGTACCAAAAGAAATAAACATAGGAGATGAAGTATTTATAACAAGTTTAAATACAAATGGTATAGCTTTAACAAAAATTGGGAATAATGAAGAAGTATTAATACAAGCTGGTATAATAAAAATGAAGATGCATATAAGTAATTTAGTGCTTAAAAATGAAAAGAAAAAAAATAAACCCAAAGTGCAAAAAAGAAGTAAGATAGGAAAAGCAAATAGCATTTCAACAGAGTTGGACATAAGAGGTTCGTTAGTGTTGGAAGGGATTGAGTTAGTAGATAAATATTTAGATGATGCAGCATTATCTAATATAAACACAATAACGATAATTCATGGAAAAGGAACAGGTATGTTAAGAAAAGGGGTTCATAGCCATTTAAAAAACCATCCTTTAGTGGAATCATTTAGGAAGGGTGAGTTTGGAGAAGGTGATGATGGAGTTACAATAATACAATTAAAATAGTGAATAGAAGTTATAGAAATTGGAAAATATAGTAGTGAAAAAGGGAGAATATGGTGAGTGAGGAAAATAAAAAAACAGATTTAAATATACCGAAAACAAATAAAAAGAGGAAAAAGAAAAGTGAAAAATCATTTTCATATAAGAAAGCGATTGTAGTGACAATAATAGGTATATCGAGTTATATGGGGGGAGTATATGCAGGTAGTAATGGAAGTAGTATAGTAATGATAATTGACAGTGACGGTTTTAAGTTCACAGAAAAAGTAGAAAATAATCAACAATTAAATGAAGGAATTGTACAGGTAAATGGCGAAAGAAAAAACATATCAGTAGCGGACATAATAGAAGAAATAGCTAAGTCAGTAGTAAATATAAGAACTAAAACTAAAGCAGATGAAAGTAGTTATCTATTTATAGAGAATGGCGGTGTAGGTTCTGGCGTAATAGTTGCAGAAACAAAAAGCAAAGTATTTATATTAACGAATTCCCATGTGGTGTCGGGAATGGAGGAAATAGAAGTTGCAATTGATGATTATTTATATTTAAAAGCCAAAATAGCAGGGACGAATAAAATAAATGATATAGGCGTAGTGTATATAGAGAAGTCGAAAATTCCAAAGGACTATGAGGCTTCGTATGCTGTGGCAGTTACAGGCAACTCAGATGATTTAAGAATGGGTGAAGAGGTATTAGCGATTGGAAATTCATTAGGAAGGGGAAAAACAGTTAGTAGTGGATTGATAGGTAGCTTAAACCGAAAATTAAATATGAATGATCCAAAGGGTATAACATATATTCAAACAAATGCGTCAATAAATCCAGGAAGTAGTGGAGGTGGATTATTTAATTATAAAGGCGTATTAATAGGTATAAATACAGCTAAGTTGTCAGAAAAAGATGTAGAAGGCATGGGGTATGCTATACCTATAAATAGGGCAATGAAAATAGGTGAAAAAATAGTAAAGGAAAATAGTTAACAAAAAAACGTCTATAAAATTTATAGGCGTTTTTTTGTTAAAAAAAAAAATTAAATAAAAACTATTTAGTTTTAAAATTATTATGGAATATATTATTTACTTGCAATCATGTCAATTTCAACAAGTGAATCAAGAGGAAGCCTAGAAACTTCGTAAGCTACACGAGCAGGATAGTTAGAAGTGAAAAATGTAGAATAAACATCATTCATAAGCGAAAAGTTATTCATATCCGAAAGAAGGACAGTAACTTTAACGACATCATCAAAAGAAAAACCAGCTTCATGAAGAATAGCTTTAGCATTGTTTAGACATTGCTTAGTTTGTAGAGCAACGTCAGTAGAAGATATAAATTTATTAGTGGCAGGATCGATAGGTATTTGACCAGAGACATATAAAGTGTTTCCGATTAAATTACCTTGAGAATATGGACCGATAGCACTTGGTGCATTGGTAGTATTAATTATTTTTTTCGTCATAGCAACCTCCGTAGTTTATAAAATATAATTTAAGTATAACAATGGTAAAAAAAAGTGTCAATAAATTACTAATGATATTTACAGTAAAAAAAAAAAAGAGTAAAATAAAGAAAATAAAAAAAAGAGGTGTATAAAATGACAATAGGAATTTCTGTGGCGTTATTTTTATTATTATTAATAATATATATAGTAGTAATAGAGATATTTACAGCGTTGTTTAGAATAACAGGATTAACACAAGAGAAAGCAAATTTTCAAGTTATATCATTATTAACGGGAGCAGGATTTACAACATTAGAAAGTGAAGTAGTAATGAATACTAAATTTAGAAGGAACATAGCGAAAGGTGCTATGTTATTTGGGTATATGTTTTCGGTATTTTTAGCGGGTACGATAATAAGTATGTTATCAAAAATGTCAACGAATGAAGTTAACAATATGTATGGAGCAATAGGTATATTAATGGCGATAGGAGCAATAATATATTTTGCAATTAAAATGAAGTGGATAAAAAGATTATTGGATAAATGGGTACAAAGTATAGTAGAGAAACTTTATTTAAAAAAGAGTAAAAAAAATCCATACTACATATTAGAAAGTTATGGGAAAATGGTAATATGCGAATTGTTAGTAACAGAAGTACCAGAAAAAATAAAAGGGAAAACAATAATAGAAAGTAAAGTAAAAGAGGAATATGGATTATCTTACGTAACGATCGTTAGAAAAAATGAAAGTATAGAAATATCACCATTTAAGGATATTGTAAAACTAAATGACAAATTAGTGATACACGGCAAAATAGGAAAAATAAATAAATTATTTCGAAGTTAGAGGAGTGAGATGGATAAAAAAGAAGAGGATATGTATAACCCGATACAAAGATTTTTTAAGAAAAAAGGGTATATAGCATATGGAGAAGTACAGCAGTTAGATGTGGTATGTATAAATGAAAAAGATACAGAAGATTTAATAGTTATAGAGATGAAAAAAAATTTAACGATGAAATTATTAAGTCAAGGAGTGTTAGGAAAAAAAATAACAGAAAAAGTATACATAGCATATTATAAGCCTAATAAATTTACATTAAAAAAGAGAAGAGAAGCTTTAAGAATATGCAAAGGGTTAGGATTAGGGGTAATAGTAGTTAAAAACAATAGAGTGGAAATACTATTAGAGCCTAAAAAAATAAATGGTATAAACATTAAAAAGAGAAAAAAAATATTAAACGAAATAAAAGGGATAAAAGTGAATATAAATATTGGTGGTTGTAGAGGGCGAAAAATAAATACGGCATTTAGAGAGAAGAATATATTTATAGGTTGTTGTTTAGAGAAGATAGGGGAAGGAAAAGGGATAGAATTAATAAAAAGGTTTGGGACGCCAAAAGAAAGTACGTCGATAATGTATAGAAATATATACGGATGGTACGACAATGTTGATAGAGGCATATATACTTTAAATAAAAAGGGTATAGAGGAACTAAGAAATGAAGAATTTAAGGAAGTATATAATTTTTATAAGGGGAAGGTTGAGAAATATGACGTACATAATAGTAATTAGTGTAGTAATAATTTTAGATGCAATAAGTAAGATAAAAATAAATAATAGTTTAGATGTCGGTGAAGAAAGAGGTAATGGTAAAATAAGATTAAAGCATATAAAAAATGGCGGTGGTTATAATGGTTTTTTAGAAAACAAAAAAGGGATGTTATTTATTTTAAGTGTAATGACAATATATTTATTTATAACATCTATGATAAATGATAAATATAGTAGGAGTGAAAAAATTGGCATGTCATTAGTAATAGGTGGTGGAATAAGCAATATATATGAGAGAATGATTAAAAATGAAGTAACGGATTTTATTAAAATTGTAAGTAGTGGAAAAAAAATACCGATTTTTAATATAGCGGATATAAGTATATTTATAGGAATTATAGTTATAATGATTAGTGGGAAGAAAGGAAGAAAATAAAAATAGTCATTGCAAAATATAAAAAGATACTATAAAATTAAATTAATCTAAATAGAAGGTACACATATGAACCTACATTTATAAATAGGGAATCTTATAAAACAGTTCAATACATCAGGCCTTAAGATAATTCCTGATTAGGCGAAGGAAGTTGGAAAGGCTGTGTGCGGATACCCACCTAGCAAAAGCTAGGCTCAATTGTACCCTATATAGATTAGCTTTATCTTATTTATAAGATAAAGCATTTTTTTTTGTGTCCAAAAAAAAAAAAAAGCATATTATTAAATATAAAGTAATAAGAGGGGGAAACAATTTTGTTAATAGTGCAAAAATTTGGAGGAAGTTCCCTTGCAAACAAAAACAGAGTATTTAATGTAGCTAAAAAAGTTGTAGGGCAATATAAAAAAGGTAATGATATAGTTGTAGTGTTATCGGCACAAGGAGATACTACAGATAATTTGATAGAAAAGGCTAAAGAACTGTCAGTTAATCCATCAAAAAGAGAACTAGATATGTTACTAGCAACGGGAGAACAGCAATCTGTTGCATTAATGGCAATAGCTATAGAGAGTTTAGGGTGTAAGGTAATTTCTTTAAATGGGGAGCAAGCTGGTATAAAAACGACAAAGGAATATAATAATAGTAAAATAGAAGAGGTTCAAAAAAATAGAATAGAAGAAGAATTAGGAAAAGGAAATATAGTAATAGTAACAGGATTTCAAGGAATTAATAGCATAGGTGATATAACTACGTTGGGAAGAGGTGGTTCAGATACTACAGCAGTTGCTATAGCGGGGAGTTTAAAAGCGGACGTATGTGAAATATATACAGATGTTGCAGGAATATATACAGCAGACCCACGTATTGTAAAAAATGCAAAAAAGATAAACAGTATAGGTTATGACGATATGTTAGAATTTGCACTATCAGGGGCGACAGTGTTACACAACAGGGCAGTAGAAGTTGCAAGAAAAAATGAAATAAAGTTGATAGTGAGATCAAGTTTTAAAAATGAAGAGGGAACGATGATTGGTGATGAAAAAGGAAGAGAAAAAAATGAAGTAAAGTATATAGCGACGGATAAAAATGTAGCAAAAGTTACGATAGTGGGCTTAGAGAATAAGAAAAAAAGTATACAAGTATTTTATGATGAGTTATTTGAAAACGATATAAATATAGAGAATATAAAAAAATCAGAAGAAAGAAGAGGGTTAGTAGAATTATCGTTTATAATATGTACAAGTGCGTTAGAGGATGTAGTAAATATTTTAGAGAGAAAAAAAGATGAGATAAAGTATAATAAATTGAATGTAGAAAAAAATATAGCTAAATTATCTGTAATGGGGAATAAAATAATAGGCAATCCAAAAACAGATAAAAAAATATATAAGGTATTAGACGAGATTGGTGGGGAAGGCTACGTTATAAATAGGTCTAAAATGAAATTAAGTTTAATAATAAATGAAAATAACGTAGATGCTATAGCGAATATAGTACATGATATATTTTTTTAAAAAATAAATAAATATGTATTTAAAGTGCAGTTATGAAGTTAAACATTTGAAAAAATGTTAATCATAGTTGTACTTTAGTTTTATGTTTTTTTATACTGGAAAATAAAATTTGAAAAGATATATTGAACTAGTAATTAGAATTGTCATTATAAAAATATTATGTTATAATTAAAAATAAAACAGGAGGTCTTTCAAAATGAAACATATAAAAACATTAAATACAGCAGTATTGCAAAATACTATAGCATCAGGAAATTGTGGCGAATGCCAAACTTCTTGTCAATCGGCATGTAAAACTTCATGTACAGTAGCAAACCAAGTATGCGAATCTAAATAAAAATAAATAAAGGAGGGTTATCCCTTCTTTATTTATTTTTATTTTTTAAAGTAACTAATATAAAAACTAATTTGATAAGGATAAAAATATGATACATAAATATAAAATGAACAACTACAATATAGTATTAGATGTAAATAGCGGAAGTATACATAGCGTAGACGATATAACATATGAAATATTAAATAGTTATAAAGATGTAGAAAATGAAACTATAATAACAACGTTATCAAAAAAGTATAAAAAGGAAGAAATAGAAGAAACTATAAAAGAAATAGAAGAGTTAGAAAGTCAAGGATTATTATATTCAAAAGATAAAGGTGAAGAAGCATTAGATAAAATAGATAGAAGAAATCCAGTTGTAAAAGCAATATGTTTACATGTAGCACATGATTGTAATCTAAAATGCATGTATTGTTTTGCAGAAGAAGGTGAGTATGGCGGTAAAAGGGAATTAATGACGTCAGAAACAGCACGTAAAGCATTAGATTTTTTAATTAAAAACTCAGGCAAGAGAGTAAATTTAGAAGTAGATTTTTTTGGTGGAGAGCCGTTAATGAACTTCGACGTAGTTAAAGACACAGTCGAATATGGAAAAGAGTTAATGAAAAAGCATAATAAAAACTTTAGATTTACATTTACGACAAATGGAGTACTTCTTAATGATGAAGTAATAAAATATGCAAACGAGAACATGTCAAATTTAGTACTAAGCATAGATGGGCGTAGAGAAGTAAATGATAAAGTTAGAAAAACTATTAATGGAAAAGGAAGTTATGATTTAATAGTACCAAAATTCAAAAAAATAGCAGAGCTTAGAAATCAAGAAAATTATCAAGTGAGGGGAACATTCACAAGAAAAAACTTAGATTTTTCTAAAGACGTACTACATTTAGCGGATTTAGGTTTTAAACAAGTGTCTGTAGAGCCAGTAGTGTCAGGAGAGGATACGGATTATTATTTAAGAATGGAAGATGTACCTAAAATAAATGAAGAATATGAAAAATTAGCAATAGAGATGATTAAGAGGAAAAAAGAGGGTAGAGAGTTTAATTTTTTCCACTTTTTAATAGATTTAACAGGTGGCGTATGTATGACAAAAAGAATAGTGGGTTGCGGTGCAGGTACAGAATATTTATCTGTTTTACCAAATGGTGATTTAGCACCATGCCATCAATTTGCAGGGGAACATACGTTTAAAATGGGAAGTATATATAAAGGCATAACAAAAAAAGAAATAAGAAAAGAGTTTGAGAGTTGCAATGTGTATTCAAAAATTGAGTGTAAAAAATGTTGGAACAAGTTTTATTGTAGTGGGGGGTGTTCAGCTAATGCGTATCAAAATAATGGAAATATAAAATCGATATACGAAGTTGGCTGTGAATTACAAAAGAAAAGATCAGAATGTGCAATTATGTTAAAAGTTGATGAAATGGTAAACATTTAAAAAACACAAAAGAGGTGTATAGGATGAAAAAAGCAAAAGTATTAATATTTATATCGCTAGTAATGAGCGTTGTGTATTTAAAAAACATAAATCTTTTAGCGAAAGAAGATATGCCGATGGTAGTAAATGTACAATCGAACAAAGAAGAATTATATATAGGAGAGGGAATAATAATAGAAGTTGAAACAGATGTAGAAGTAAAAAGAAAGTCTCGCATAACAATAGAGATTGAAAATCTAAGTAGTAAGCAAGTGAAAGAAGTTAAATTAGAGAGTCTAGGTGTTAGACATTATGCGCATATTGATACGGTAGATATGGGATACGGTAGATATGCTATATATAGTGTAATGTTAGATGGCGATAGAATGATTTTTAAAAATGATAATACTGTAAATGTTGAGATTTTCACAATAATAAATGATGAAATCGAGAGTTACAAAATTATAAATCCGATTATAGATATTGAAAAAAACAGAGGTGTCATCCAAAAATTTACGATGGGTCTAGAAGTAGAGTATGTAAGTAAATCGTTAAGGGAGAAAAATGGATTTAAGGGAGATAGTTTAGAGGTAATGCTAAAATCAAAAGACGGTAAAAAAATAAAAATAAATTTATATTATGATGAAGAAGAGAAATTATTTTCCATAAGAGAGGAACAAGGATTAGGAGATAATGTGGGTATATTCATTTTAGAAAATGTAGATTTAAAAACGTATATAGATAATGGCGATGAAATCTATGAAAAAAAAGTTAGAACTCTAGAATTAGAGGGATATGATGAACTAGCAATAGAGGTTGTAAATAGGATAGAACAATTAAGATCAAATAGAATAAAAGTTAATGGAATACAACTATCATCAGAAAATACAGAAAAAGTGATAGAAGAAAAGAAGTTAATAATAAAAGAAGCAATGACAAAAGAAATGGTAGTAGAAATACCAATACAATACGTCGAATATTATAAAAGTATTGATAAAAATAGTTATTTAACGATAGAGAACGATAAAATATCGATACACTTACCAACGAATATAGGAAATGAAAAACTTGTATCAAGACTTTTAGAAAATAAAAAAATAGGTAATGTAACGATAGTAATAAAAGTATTACATTTAAGCACACCTGTAGAAAAAATAAATAAATTTAAAGGGTTTGAAAGTATAGACATTGAGAATATAAATCAAAGTTTTGATATAGGGATAGAGCTAATAGGGTACGATATAAATTCTAATGAGAAGATATTAGATAGTAGTATAATAATAAGCTTAGATGACGAGATGAAAATAGATATAAAAAATATAAAAGAAAAAACAAATATGTTTTTACTAAAAAAAGAATTTGAGTATGTACCACATATACAAGAAGGTAATATAGTTACTATTAAAACTAAGGATGTAGGAACATTAATAGAAAGTAATAAAATGGAGAAGTATGATGACGTTAAAGAAGAAGATTGGTTTTATGAGGATGTAACAACGGTAGGTAGTAAAAAAATATTAAAAGAAATAGAATATAAAAAATTTTTTCCAAAGTCTAGAATGACAAGAGTAGAAGTTTTAAGAGTAGTATCTGGTATATTAAATATTCCGACAGTAAGCGTGGCAAGTGACGAAGAAGAGTATGACGATGTATCAAAAGATAAATGGTATTATAAAGATGTGATGGGTGCTAAGTATTATGGAATATTAGGAGATTTAGAAGATAATAAATTTCAACCAGGAAAGTTAGTAACTAGGGAAGAGATGGCATATTTTATAGGACAAATATTGAAAAAAAATAACATTCCAACGACGCGAGAATTTATATATTATGATAAAAAATTTGATGATTATGATGAAATAAATAGTAAATTTTATAATGAGATTGATTTAACGTATAGAACGGGAGTAATGCGGGGTATGGGAACAAGTTATAAACCAAAAGAATTAATGAGTAGAGCAGAAATATCTACAGTGATAGTTAGATTACTAAAAGTAATAGGATATTTAAATTAGAGGTGTGAAGTGGCAAAATGGGAAATAAAAAATAAAAAAGGCGATTACAAAAAAATGGCACAAGTTTTAAGTATTGATGAGAATGTGTCAAAAATTTTAATAAATAGAGATATTAACACGAGAAGAAAAGTTAGAAACTATTTAAACAGTGAACTTGAAAATTTAAATGATTTTAGTAAAATGAAAGATGTAGATAAGGCAGTAAAAATATTAAATAACAATATAGATAAAGAAAAGAAAATAACTATTTACGGAGATTATGATGTTGATGGTGTATGTAGCACGACAATATTATATAAAGGATTAAAATTATTAACTCAAAATATTAATTACTATATACCAGACCGTGAAACGGAAGGATATGGACTTAATAAAAAAGCAATTAAAAAAATTAAGGAAGAAGGTAGTAACTTAATAATAACTTGCGACAATGGAATTGTATCTTTTGAGGAAGTGGAGTTAGCGAAAGAATTAGGAATGGATGTAATAATAATTGATCATCACGATACAGGTGAAAAAATTCCTAAAGCGGACAGTGTTATTAATGCAAAGCAAGAACAATGTGAATTTAAATTTAAAGAGATGTGTGCAGGGGGAGTAAGTTATAGATTTATAAAATATTATTTTGCTAAAAGAAATGTAGAGTTGATAAATCATGATGAGTTATTGGTGTTTTCAATGATCGCAACGTTTTGTGATGTTGTAGATTTAAAAGAAGATAATAGAATAATAGCAGCTAAAGGGTTAGAGATTTTAAATAGGAATAGAAATATTAATTTAGGGCTAAGTAAATTAATGTTAAAAAAAAAGATTTATGATAAAAAGATAGAAGAGGATAGAATAGGGTTTATAATAGGTCCAACAATAAATGCAGTAGGAAGATTAGAGATTGCGTCTATAGCAGTTGATTTATTTGTAAGTGAATCACCTAGTGAATGTGATGAAATGTCAAAACTATTAGTTGATTTAAATGAAGAAAGAAAAAAATTGACAAAAGTGGCATATGAATCAATATTAGAAAAAGTGAAGGCAAATAAATTATATGAGAAAGACATAATAGTAGTATATGGAGATGTACATGAGAGTATAGCCGGGATAGTAGCGGGTAGAATTAAAGATTATTTTTATAGACCGACCCTTGTGTTGACGAAGGGATCTGATGGACTAAAAGGGTCAGCAAGAAGTATACCACCATGTAATATTTTTAAAGTCATGAATAGTAATAAAGAATTATTTAGTAAATTTGGTGGGCATAGTATGGCGGCGGGATTTTCTATAAGTGAAGAAAATTATAAAGTTTTATCGAGTAGGTTAAATGAAACATCGGAGTTAAAGGAAGAAGATTTTATAGAAACAATATTTTTTGAAAATGAGATAAAAATAGAAAATATAACATTCGAGTTAGCGGAAAAATTACATAGATTATATCCATATGGAAAAGGAAATAGAGAGCCATTATTTATTAGTAAACAGATGATGGTAAATGAAATTAAAATAATTGAAGATAAAAACACGATAATATTTACGTTTAATATTGGAAATACTTTTAGAAAAATAAAAGGTATTACATTTGGAAAAGTAGAATTATTTTATAACTTATTAGATAGAAAGTATGATGAAATCGAAGTTAGTAAAATAAAAAAAGGTATTTTAAGAAATATCGACTTAAAAATCAATACAGTTTATAGCATAGCGATAAATGAATATAATGGGAATAAATCAGTACAAATATTAATAAAAGATATAAAAATAGACTAAGAGGGGTTAATATGAAAAGAGTAGAAAATCTTAAAAACTTAATGAGGGATATTGAAAATTTTCCAAAAGAGGGAATAATTTTTAAAGATATAACGCCAATTTTGGAAAGTAAGCAAGGGTTAAGAGATGCTGTAGATAAATTAGCGGATACATTAGAAGGAGTAGACTATGATATTTTAGTTGGGCCAGAAGCTAGAGGATTTATATTTGGGATGCCAGTTGCTTATAAACTGAACAAGGGATTTGGATTAATAAGGAAGCCTGGCAAGTTACCATATAAAACATATTCAAAATCATATGACTTAGAATATGGAACTAATACATTAGAGATGCACATAGATACAATAAAGAAAGGACAAAAAGTAGTTGTAATAGATGATTTATTAGCTACAGGTGGAACATGTGAAGCTATTGTGGATTTAGTAAATGAAGCAGGCGGTGAAGTTGTAAAATTTGTATACTTAGTGGAATTAGAGTTTTTAGAAGGAAGAAAAAAACTAAAAGGAATAGAAGTAGAATCAATTTTGAAATATTAACGAGGAGATATAAAAAATGAACAAAGAAGCTACGAATGGTGATCTTGGAATAGTAATATTAGATGGTATGAAAAATTTCGGTGAAAACATTAATAATGAGATATTAAAATTTAGAAAAGATGCGGGAATAAAAAAGCAACCAAATAGTTATATTGTTAATGTAGAACTATCAAGATTTGCAAATGGTGAAGGTAAAGCGAAATTGAAAGACACTGTACGTGGTAAAGATATATATATCATAGCGGACATAGGAAATTATACATGTACATACAATATGTACGGGATTGAAAATAGAAAAGGTCCAGATGAACATTTTCAAGATATAAAAAGAGTTTTATCGGCAATAGGAGGGAAGGCAAGACGTGTTACGGTGATTATGCCATTGATGTATGCATCTAGACAGCATAGAAGAAAAGGGCGTGAGTCATTAGATTGTGCTATGGCACTGCAAGAGTTAGAAAAAATGGGAGTAACAACAATATTAACATTTGATGTACATGATCCTAACATTCAAAACGCAATACCATTAGTATCGTTTGAAAATTTATATCCTACATATTCAATAATAAAAAGAATTTTATTAGCGGAGAAAGAAGGAGATATAAGAGAAAAAATAAAAAATACAATAATAGTGAGTCCAGATACAGGAGCTATGGACAGAGCTATATATTATGCTGGTGTATTAGGAGCAGATGTTGGATTATTTTATAAGAGGAGAGATTTTTCTAAACTAGTAGATGGTAAAAATCCGATAGTAGCCCATGAATATTTAGGAACAGATATAAAAGACAAGGAAGTTTTAATAGTAGATGATATGATAGCATCGGGAGAATCGGTACTAGATATAGCTAAAACATTAAAAGAAAAAGGCGCAAAAAGTATTAATGTGGCAACAACATTTGCATTATTTACGGAAGGTACGGAAAAAATAGATGAGTATTATAAGAAAGGATATTTGGACAAAATATTTTCTACAAATTTGACATATGTGCCACAAAATGCGTTAGAAGCACCATGGTTTTATAAAGTTCCATTAGAGAAATTCACAGCAAAAGTAATAGATTATTTAAACTGTGATAAATCACTATCAGTAGTTATGGATGCCACTTTAGGTATAAATGAATTATTAAAAAAAGAAAAAAGTATAGAGTAGATTAAAAGTAGGAGGTATATTATGGAGAGCTTAAGTAAAAAACAGCAATTAGTATATAACTATATATATGCAACAATTAAGAAAACAAAAATACCTCCTACAGTAAGGGAAATATGTGAAGGGGTGGATTTAAAGTCACCAGCTACGATACAGACCCATTTAGAACATTTGGAGAAAAAAGGATATATAAAAAGAAGTAGAAATAAAAGTAGGTCAATAGAATTAACAGAAGAAAGCTATAATGAAGAAATAATGCATATACCGATTATAGGAAAAATAACAGCAGGAGAGCCGATATTAGCAGTAGAAAACATAGAGGGAAGTTTTCCGATACATATGTCACATGTATCAAACAAAGAGATGTTTATGTTAAGAATAAAAGGTGACAGCATGATAAATGCAGGAATTAATAATAATGACTTAGTGTTAGTGGAAAAACAAGATTATGCAGTAGATAGAGATATAGTAGTAGCAGTAATAGGGGATAGTGCAACTGTTAAAAGGTATTATAGGGAAAAAGATGGAGTAAGATTGCAACCAGAAAATGATTTATATGAAGCAATTACATATAAAAATATTATAATACAAGGTAAAGTGATAGGATTATTTAGAACATTTTAAGGAGAATGATGCTAAAAATAATAGGGGTTAGTAAAAAGTACGAAAAAGAAATATTAAACAATGTAAATATAGAAGTAAAGAAAGGAGAAATAATAGGAATAGTAGGAGCTAATGGCTCTGGAAAAAGTACACTACTCTCAATAATAACAGGAAATGAAAAAGCAGACAAAGGCATTGTAGAAGTTGGTGGAACAATGAATTATGTACCACAAGAAAATATTTTATTTGAAAAGCTATCAATAAAAGAAAATTTAATATTTTGGAGTGAAGCGAATAATATAAAAAAAGAGAGTAATTTTTTTAGTGAATCATATTTGAGTAAAAAAGTATGTAGCTTATCTGGTGGAAATAAAAAGTTAGTAAATATAGATATAGGCTTAATAAATGATCCTGAATATTTAATAATGGACGAGCCAACATCACCACTTGATATAGTAAACAAAAATAAAGTTATGAAATTGATAGCTGATAGAAAAGCAATGGGAAAAAGTGTTATATTTACTAGCCATAATATTGATGAAATAAAAATATGTGATAAAGTTTATGTGGTTAGAAATGGTAAAGTAGCTCCATATGAAAGTGTGAAAAATATAGTAAGGTAAAAATAATATTAGGAGATAGATTAAAGGAGAGGAGGCAAAAATGAATAAACTTAGTAAAGGAAAAAAAATTATTTTGTTTTTAGTAATAGTATTTGCAATTGGAATAGGCGTGTCAATACGTCTAGTTAACCTAGAAGAAGTAAATTTGTTAAAAACTTATATATTAACTAAAAACAAAATGGAAAGAGAACTTAGCACTATTAAAAATAACAATGAAGTAAGCAAAACATACAATAAATTAAAAAATAAACCTAAAATGGGTTTTGCAAACATTCATTTAGGAATTTTTGCAAACCCAATTAACCTAGTTTATAAAGATGATAAAAAAAATGATACAATGGAAATAGGAATAAACAGCTACAATTTATTTGATGCAAAACTATTTTTAACAAATAAAAATAATGTTATAGTTACAAAAAATAAAGATTATATATTTGAAAGTCATACAACTTTAGAAGAGTTTTTGGACAAAATAGGAATGTTAGAGATGGGTAAAAAGATTATACCTTATGAAGTGTTAGGTGAAGATACGAAATATACAACGGTTAAAACTATAGTAAATAATGAAAAAAGTATTGGATTAAATAGTACAAAAAGAGAACAAGTAGGAAAGGAAATATTAGAATTAATAGATGTAAAAAAAATAGAAAGTTCTATATTAGAAAACAATGAAGATGAAAAAATTTTAGAACATATAATTAATTTAGAAGAGGAATTAAAAGTAGACATATATATGGAAACATACAGTAATTCTATGGAAAATATCACGAAGATATTAAATTCTAATGATGTAGCACAGTATGTAGTTATAAAAAAATTTGCTAGGCTATCAGAAAAAATGAAAAATATCAAAACTATTAAAAATGGAGTAATAACTTTAAAAGAAAAAGATAACTTCTTATATTCGTTTCAGTTTACGGGAGAATATGAAGATGAAGGAATTGAAAAAAATTTAAAATACACATTTGAGTTTAAAGATACTAAAAATATATTTAATAAATTCGAAATAGGTATTGAGATAGACAATGACGAAGTCAAATTTAAATTTGAAAATGATTTATATAGTAAAGATTATGTGAATGTAATTATGTCGATAGATGATTTGTACTATAATCTTGTATGGGATTATAACGAAACAAACAACAACATAATGGTATTTTTTAATGATATACAGCCACTTACATTTACTTTAGTTACACAAAATAATTCTCTTGTGTTTTCATATGAAGGAACTGTAAAAATATTCGGTGTTTTACGTGAACTAGAGGATAGTATAATAATGCCATCTAATAAAAAGTATAAATACAGATTAGATGATATTGAGAAGCTTAATACGATAGAGTCATACGGGTATTAAATTAATATAAAAGGAGGGATGAAAATGAATGACAAAATGAAAATTTTAGTAATGGGCATAGTAGTCGGCATAGTAGTAAGTGGAGGAATGTTTTTTCAAAGTAAAAAAGAAGTAATAGATCTTTCGATTGCTTATGTGAATACAAAAGAAGAAATTGAAGAAGCTATGCCAGTAGATAATATATTTGACAAAATTAAGAATGCAGGATTAAGAGGTGAGTCAACAGAAACAATAGGGTATCAAAAAACAGATACTGAAGAAGTGACTTATAAAATATTAGATGATAAAAAAAATAGAATTTTACAAACGGAGATAAATATACTAGGAATCGATGTAGGGTTGTATATAGATGATGAGAAAAGTATAATCAGTTTTCCGATGGGAGACTTTTATCTAGAACAGGATACTGTAATAGAAATGATGAAATTATATGGAATAGATATTGACGTACCTGATGAGTACGGTGAAAATATGCTTACATATAGTAGTATAGAAGAATTAAATGAAATATTACCCAAAAAGCTAAAAGAGTTAGAAAAAGATATGAAAAAAGAGTTAACCAAACAACTATCGTCAAAAAATTTTAAAGGTGAAGATAGTAAAATAATGTTGTCATCAGGGGAAGTAGTAAGTAAAAAATACGTATTAGAAATACCGAAAGAAATAAAAGAAGAATTACTAGGAGAAGAATTATTAAGTGCGTCACTAGATAGTGGACTTCTTAATAATGCGGACATACAAATAGAAATTTATGAATATAATAATAAAATAGTACAACTATCATTATTAACTACGACAGAGGAGTCATGGAATAGGTTTTCAATTAAAAGTGTTGGAGAAAATATTTTAGATGAAATAAAGTTAGCCTATGAGGAAGAAGTAAGTTTTGGTACATATAAATCAGAATTAGTAATTGAAAATAAAATAGAAGGAGATAAAAGCATAGAAACAAAAGTTCAACATGCATATCAGTATGATGATGAGGAAAGAAGAGTAACGGATGTAGGTACAATAAATACAAAATTTGAAGATAATAGCATAAATATGAGAACATCATTTAACATAGACAAAGATGAGTATGTAATAGATGCTACTTTAAAAGTTGAAAAAGAAAAAATATTTTATAATATGAAATCAGAATTTATAGATATAGAAAGTAGTATGGAGATTAGTAAGTTAGAAAATCCGTTAACGAAAAAAGAAAAACCAGAGGAAGAATTTACGCAAGAAGTAATCCAACGTTTAATAATGCAAATATTATTTGGAATGTAAAAAAACAACTAGATATTTTTATCTAGTTGTTTTTTTATTAAATTAATGGACCTAATAATTTTAAAAATGTATAAAATATTTTACGAGGGAGAGAAATATTTTTCCAAGTAGATTGTTTAGCAAGGTGAGATACTTCTAAAGTTTCTAGAAAATCTTTTTTTATATCAAGAGCTAAAGTTTCATCAAACACGACACAAGCACATTCATAATTCCAAATAAAACTACGATAATCGAAATTGATAGTACCAACTACAGATGTAGTATCATCAGAAACAACAATTTTACCGTGAATAAATCCAGGGGTATATTCATAAATTTTAACCCCAGAACTAGTTAATTTGGAGTAAAAAGAGCGAGTAAGCTCTAAGACTATTTTTTTATCAGGTACGTGAGGCGTTAGTATACGAACGTCTACACCGGATTTAGCGGATAATTCTAAAGCAGAACTTAAATGTTCATTAATAATTAAATAAGGAGTTGTAATATAAACGTACTTTTTAGCAGACGAGATAATTTTAATATAATTATCTTCAGCTAAATCAGTGGTGTTAACAGGTGTATCTTCAAAAGGCACAACATAACAATTATTATGTACGTTATGATTTGGAACGGTGAAGTCAGAAAACTTACAATTAGATTTAGTTGCATAGTTCCAAGTGGATAAAAATATGGAAGTAAGGCTATAGACGGCATCACCTTCTAAAAATAAAGACATATCTTTCCAATGTCCAAATTTATCGATTTTGTTAATGTATTCATCACCAATATTAATACCGCCAGTAAAACCGTACAAACCATCGATAACAGTAATTTTTTTATGATCACGGTAACTAAAAAAACTGTAGAACTTATAAGACAATGGTCTAAAAGGTTGTAATTTAATATTGTTATCTAAACATTGTTGTTTAAATGAAGGTGGAAGAGTTGCAAAAGACCCTCCGGCATCGTATAAATATCTAACATCTACGCCAGAGTTAGCTTTTTCTATAAGGACATTCATAATAGAATTATGCATAAATCCATCAGATACGATAAAATATTCCATAAAAATAAATTTTTCAGCTTTTTTAAGTTGTGTAATAAGTTTTTCTAAAAAAGCAGAACCAGATGGTAAGTATTGAACATTGGTATTTTTATAAACAGGAAATTGTTCTAAATTAAAAATTAAATCAACATTATTTTTATGGGAAATGTTAGATATAGAATTAAAAACACTATGATTTTGGGTATAAAAGTTATTATTGAAAGACTTGATAGAAGCGACTTTATTTTTTGTTGATTTAGGGAATTTATTTTTACCAAAAATCAAATATAAAACAATGCTTAATTGACGAGTTAGTAAAAATGCGGTAATCCAAGAAACTTTATAAGAAGCTTTAGTAGTGTCATCATAAACAATTTTCAAAACCAAAAATACAGATATAACATATACAAAATTAGTAAAGACTTCAGTTTCAAAATAAAGCTTTGAAGTGAGTAAATAAATTATGAATATTTGCAAAATGAAATAAAGAGAAAAAAGCATATATTTAAAATTGCGTTTAAAAAAATAAGTAATTTTATTTAACATTGTAATCTCCTAAGTAAAGTAAAAAATATGTGCAATTAATGTAGATATAAAAAATCCGACAAAAGTGTCAACAGGAAAGTGTACTCCTTGTATTATCCGCATAAAACTTAAAATAATACTAATAACAATAGAAAATATTCCAAGGGTGGTATTAAAAGTGAAAAAAGTAAAAGATAAAATAAAACTAGCTCCAACGTGATTGCTAGGCAAAGAATATTTATTAGATGTAGGTATATTTAGGTTTGGGAAAATTAGAAAGGGTCGTTTTCGTTTAATAATAAGTCTTAAAAATTTTAAAAGTATATAAGTTAAAAATGGAACGAGTACAAAATTTATAGTCAAAGTATTATTTCTATATTTAATAAAAATAAGGAGTGCGAAAATGAGGTTAAAAAAAATATTAGTAGCAATAGAATAAAATGTAGCAAACCAACTTAAGAATCTTAAATATTTTAATGAAGGCAATGAAAAGAAAAACAAAAATAGTTTTTTATCTTTATTAATTAAAAAATCAATCATAATTATCTCCTTTAATGAATTATAAAAATAATTATAACTTGCGGAAACAATTTGTACAATATATAATAAAAAAAATAGGAGGTACATATGATAAAGACGTTAGTAGTATTTGGGACTAGACCAGAGGGGATAAAAATGGCTCCTTTAGTAAATAAACTAAAAACAAATAAAAATTTTGAAGTTAAAGTATGTATAACAGGACAGCATAAAGAAATGTTAGATTCTGTATTAGAAATATTTAAAATAAAGGAAGATTATAATTTAGATGTATTTGAACATGGGCAAAGTGTAGTGGATATACAGATAAAAACTATGAAAGGGTTAGATAACATATTTAAAAAAGAGAAATTTGATATAGTGTTAGTTCACGGTGATACAATAGCGACAAGTAGTGCATCACAAGTAGCATTTTTAAATAAAATTTTAGTAGGACATGTTGAAGCGGGATTAAGAAGTCACAATATAAATTCTCCATTTCCAGAAGAGGGAAACAGAAAAGTTACGGGGGTATTAAGTGGATTACATTTTGCACCAACTAAAGGTAACGTAAAAAATTTAAATAAAGAGAACATTGTAGAAAATATTTTTATTACGGGAAATACAGTTATAGATGCGTTAAAATATGTTATAGATGATAGTGACTTTGAAGATAAATTTTTAAAAGAGTACGACTTTAGAAATAATAAGACGATATTACTTACATGTCATAGACGTGAAAATTGGGGAAAACCTATGGAAAACATATTTAACGGTATAAAGGATGTAGTGAAAAATAATAGAAAAGTACATGTAATATATCCAATACATTTAAATCCAAATATAAGAGTAGTTGCAAAAAAAATATTAGGAGGAGAGGATAGGGTGCATTTAATTGAGCCGTTAGATTACAAACCGTTTGCAAACTTGATAAATAGAGTGGACATAATAGTTACGGATTCTGGTGGAATACAAGAGGAAGCACCAGCACTAGGTAAACCTGTATTAGTAGTTCGAGAAGAAACAGAAAGACCAGAAGCTGTTGAGGCGGGAACTGTAAAAGTAATAGGTATTAATAAAGATGATATAATAAAAGAGGTAAATTATTTAGTAAGAGATGAAGAGGAATATAAAAAAATGAGCAAAGCGGTAAATCCGTATGGTGAAGGAAAAGCCTGTGAAAAAATAATGGAAAGCATAGAAAATTATTTTAAAATTAAAAATAGTTAAAAAAACATGTGATATAGATGTTAAATCTACATCACATGTTTTTTTTTGTGCAAAAGTTATAAAAAAATGCAATAAAGAATGAAAAAATCTTTTTTTTTAATTAAAAATAGTATAAAATATATATAGATATATTTAAAATAGTAGGAGGTAGTGTGTATGTTATCAAGTCAAATGATACAAAATGTAATTTTAGGATTAAAGGAAATAATTAAATACGATATAGATGTATTATCGATAAGTTGCACAGTTGTTGCAAGTACGAAAAAGGAAAATATAGGTCTACAAATATCGGATTTAAAAAACTTTATTAATTCAAATGCAGAGATTCAAACAGAAAAAGGATACCAGTTTTTCAAAGTACAAGATAGCACGGTAGAGTTTGTTGTAAGGATAGACGGAGAGGATAGAGACGCGTTTACGTATGGTAAACTATGTGCTTTTCAAATACAAAGTTTGTTAGGTGCGTATAAGGAAAAATACGACGAGGGAAACTTTATCAAAAATTTATTGTTAGACAATTTACTTGCAATAGATATATACACAAGATCTAAAAAGTTAAAAATAGAGAATGATGTAAGAAGGGTTGTATTTTTAATTGAGGGTTCGCATAATAAAAATACAAATTCATTTGAAATATTAAGCTATTTGTATCCAGACAATACAAAAGATTTTATTACGTCGGTAGATGAGGATAATATAGTTTTAGTAAAAGAGTTAAAGACAGAGGATTATGAAGAAGAAACGCAAAAAATAGCAAAAAACATAGTAGCATCATTTAATACAGAGCTAATGGAAAATGTGCATATAGCAGTAGGAAGTAGTATAACGGATTTAAAAAAAGTATCATCATCTTACAAAGAAGCAAAATTAGCTATGGAAGTGGGTAAAATTTTTGGAGAAAATAAAAATATTATTAATTACGATGAGTTAGGAATAGGTAGGTTAATTTGTCAACTACCATTACCACTTTGTAATATGTTTGTTAATGAAGTGCTAAAAGGTGTTGAAATTAAAAAGATAGATAAAGAAATGATAACAACTATAAATAAGTTGTTTGAAAATAATTTAAATG
Source organism: uncultured Clostridia bacterium (assembly GCA_947313885.1). GTDB lineage: Bacteria > Bacillota > Clostridia > Lachnospirales > CAMZNU01 > CAMZNU01. Next base: position 85,906 of record CAMZNU010000005.1, read on the forward strand.
TATCAGAAACGTCAAGACAATTGTACATTCATAGAAACACATTAGTATATAGATTAGATAAATTACAGAAAATAACAGGTTTAGATCTTAGAAATTTTGATGATTCTATAATATTTAAAATGACATTGATGGTTACAAGATATATGGAATTTAGAAAAAAGTTTCCATATTAAAGGTGGATATAAAATGATAGAAGTTATAAATTTAAATAAGGTATATAAAAATGGTGCAGTAGCATTAGAAGGTATAAATTTCAAAGTAGAAGATGGAGAATTTGTATTTATAGTAGGGAGTAGTGGATCTGGAAAGTCTACATTATTAAAAGCAATGTTAAAAGAAGTAAATGTAACTAAAGGAATAATAATTATAAATGGAAAAGACATAAATAAATTAAAAAAAGGAAAAATACCGTATTTTAGAAGAGAGATAGGGATAGTATTTCAAGATTTCAGGTTATTGCCAAATAAAACGGTTGCGGAGAATGTAGCGTTTGCTATGGAAGTTGTAGGTGCTAAAAAATCAGAAATAAGGAAGAGAGTACCGCAGGTGCTTGCAATGGTAGGGTTGCAGAACAAGAGAAAGGCTTATCCAAATCAATTATCAGGTGGAGAGCAACAGAGGGTAGCGTTAGCAAGAGCTATAATAAACAAACCACAATATTTATTAGCAGATGAGCCAACAGGAAATTTAGATCCTAACAATGCTATGGGAATAATGTCATTATTGGAAGATATAAATGGGACAGGCACAACAGTAATAGTAGCTAGTCATGCAAAAGAAATAGTGGACGTTATGGATAAGAGAGTAATAGCATTAGAAAACGGAAGAATAGTAAAAGATAGTAAAGGTGGGTACAATTATAATGTTTAATAATATATGGTATTTCATAAAAGAGGCGGGGGTAAATTTATTTAGAAATAGATTGATGACACTAGCATCTATATTAACAGTGTCATCGAGTACACTTATATTAATAATATTTTTTATATTGGCTAGCAACATAAACTATATACTTAGTAATTTTGAAAATTCAATAGGTATGACAGTGTACGTTAGTGAGGAATTAAGCAGTGAAGAAAATTTAAAATTTTATGATAAATTATTAGAAATAGAAACTATAAGTGAAATAGTATATGTATCGAAAAAAGAGGCTTTTGAAAAAGCTAGCGACATATTTAAAGGGAATGATAATGTTTTAAAAGGTTTAGAAAGTGATCATCCATTTCCAAGATCTTATGAAATAACATTAACGTCTAGTGAGTATGGTGAGGATGTATATAAAATATTAAAAGAGTATGAGGGTGAGGAGTTATCATCAATAAAATACGCGCAAAGCGAAACTAGTGCTTTAATAATAATAAATGGTGTAATACAGCTAATAAGTATAGTATTAATAGGTGGGCTTAGTTTTATAGCGATAGTAATAATAATGAATACTATAACGATGGCCGTTAATAGTAGGAAGAATGAAATAAATATAATGAAATATGTAGGAGCTACAAATTCTTTTGTAAGGTGGCCGTTTTTATTAGAAGGAATATTTATAGGTATAGTTGGGTCAGTAGTACCATTGATATCATCTTTTCTAGTCTATAACGAAATTTTGGACTTAATATATAAAAAACTACCGATGATAGAGTATGGCAGTTTTTTTCAACCTGTAGAAGATGTGTTTGAAATATTATTACCTTCTGGTTTAATGTTAGGATTTTTATTAGGTATAGTCGGGAGTGCAACATCAATAAAAAAACATTTAAATGTTTAATAGGAGAATTATGTTTAAAAAAATAATATTAGGGGTATTGATATTTACAACATTATCAATACAAATATATGGGTCATCAATAGAGGAATTAGAGAAGTTTAAGAAGGAAAATAAAAATAAGTTAGATGATATAAGTGGTAGTGTAGATACTTTAAAAGAAGAAATATTCACAGAAGAAGAAAAAATAAAAGAAATGGATAAAGAATTAAATTTAGCAGAAAAAAGATATATAAACATAATAAGACAATATGAAGAGGCGGAAATATTGTTACTAAAAACGCAATTGGAATTAGAAAGTGCTACAGAAGAGAGGAATAAACAGTACGAAGTATTAAAAAAACGCTTAGGATATATGTACGAATATGGAAATATAGGATATGTAGAAATATTATTAGGAGCAGAGGATGTATTTGATTTATTTAATAGGACTGAGTATGTGAATCAAATAGCTATGTACGATAACGATTTACAAAAAAGATTAGAGAAGATAGAAAAAGAAGTAGAGGAGAAAGAAAAAAAAGAGAAATTACAAAAAAAAGAAAAAGGAAAATTAATGTTAGAGAGTAAATTAATAAAAGAAAATTTAGAAAAAAAATATGAACAAAAAAGAGTATACTTATCAAATTTACGGGCAAAAGAAGATACATGGCTTAAAGAAATGGAAGATTTAGAAAGAGAAAATAAAGCAATAGAAAAGAAAATAAAGGAAGAAGAAGAAAAAGCGAGATTAGCATTAGAAAGAGCAAAAAAAAATGGAGTGAATATAAAATATACAGGTGGTAAATTATTATGGCCAGTACCATCAAGTCAAAAAATAACATCACCATATGGAATACGAACACACCCAATTAGTAAAGTCAGTAAAAAGCATATAGGAATAGATATAGCGGCGAGTACGGGTTCAAATGTACTTGCGGCGGCAAGTGGAGTAGTGACATCATCGAGTTATATGGGTGGTTATGGAAATACTATAATAGTAAATCATGGTTCAGGATTATCAACACTGTATGCGCATAATTCCTCATTAGTAGTGAAGGAAGGGGACATAGTATTACGTGGAGATATAGTAGCGAAAATAGGTAGTACAGGATATTCAACAGGTCCACATTTGCATTTTGAAGTAAGACAAAATTCAAATGCACAAAACCCGTTAACATATTTTAAATAAAGAGTACTATCTAGACGTTATATTTAATATAGTATAAAGAATATTTATTAAATAAACAGGAGGAGATATGAAGATAGATAGTAAGGTAATAAAAGGGATAGCTATTGGAATAGTGGTATCTACATTATATATCAATATATATAGTCTAGGATTAGAAGTTATGGGGATGCGAAAAATAAATTCTTCGCAAAAAATAGAAAAAATAAATGAGTTATTAGAGAAAAAATACATAGAAGACATAGACTATAGCAACCTAGAGGATATGATGTTACATGGCTATGTGTATGGTTTAGAAGATCCATATACAACATATATGAGTAAAGTTGAATTTGATGCATTTATGGAAAATTCAAGTGGTACGTATTATGGGATAGGGGCATCTATTGTAGCAGATGAGATAGACAACACGATAAAAGTTGTATTACCATTTGCGGGGTCTCCTAGTTATGAAGCTGGAATTAGACCAGGAGATAAAATTATAAAAGTTAACGGTGTGGAAGTGTACGGATCTAAATTAAATGAAGGGTTAGCTTTAATAAAGGGACGTAAGGGGACAAAAGTCACATTAACTATTTTAAAAGAGGATAGTAAAGAGTATGTCGATATAGAAATAACGCGAGATGAAATATCGCTACCGACTATATCGGATAAAAAAATAGATGATAAAATAGGATATATAAGAATAACAGGATTTGATAGAGTTACATTAAAACAATTTAATGAGGCGTATGATAGATTATTATTGGAGGGAGTAGAGGGATTAATAATAGATGTAAGAAACAATCCAGGAGGATTATTGGATGTAGTGGGAGATATAACAGATAGATTAATACCAGAGGGAATAATAACGTATACAGAAGAAAAAAGTGGTAAGAGGGATGATATACTATCAGATGCTGAGGAGATAGAAATACCGTTAGTTATATTAATGAATAGATATAGTGCTAGTGCATCGGAAGTTTTATCAGGTGCGGTTCAAGATACAGGTAAAGGGATTTTAATAGGAGAGCAAAGTTTTGGCAAAGGGTTAGTGCAAAATATATTTCCATTAGGGGACGGTTCGGCATTAAAAGTAACAGTAGCTAAATACTATACGCCAAACGGTGTATGTATACAAGATGTAGGATTAACGCCAGATATAAAGGTAGAAATGACAGATGAACAGTATTTTAATATAGATACATTAACTTTAGATGAAGATGCACAGTTAAAAACAGCAGTAGAATATATAAATAAAAACAAATAAAAACAAATAAAAACAAATAAAATAAAAAAAGATGGTATAATAATATCATCTTTTTTTATTGTAAAATTTAATGGGGTGGTATAAATGAAAGAAAGAATAATATTTCATATAGATGTAAACAGTGCGTATTTAAGTTGGGAAGCAGTGGAACGGTTAAAAAAAGGCGACAAATTAGATATAAGAACAATTCCGTCGGTAGTATCTGGTAGTAAGGAAAGTAGAAGAGGTGTAGTTTTAGCTAAAAGTTACCCGTGTAAAAAATATAATATAATATCGGGAGAGCCGTTATATGTTGCACAAAGGAAGTGTAAAAATTTATTAATAGTAGAGCCGAATATGGATTTATATAAAAAGTGTAGCGATAACATGTTTAAAATAATAAGTGAATATTCAGATAGAGTAGAAAGATATTCAATAGATGAATGTTTTTTAGATTATACAGGAATGGAGAATCTGTTAGGGGACAGATTACAAATAGCGGATGAAATAAGAAAACGTATAGAGGAGGAGTTGGGTTTTACGGTATGTGTAGGGATAAGCGATGTTAAAGTTTTAGCGAAGATGGCAACAGAGTTAAGAAAACCTAATTATACTAATACGCTGTATAAAAATGAATTAGATAAGATATGGAATTTGGATATAAGAAATTTGTTTATGGCTGGAAAATCTACAGTTTTAAAATTAAGAAAATATAATATAAATACTATAGGTGAGTTAGCGAGATCGGATTTAAAATTTATAAAAGATCGATTTAATAAACAAGGTGAAAAAATATGGGAATATGCTAATGGTATTGATAATTCAAAAGTAGGTGATGTAAGGAAGGGAAGTAGAAGTGTAGGACATAGTACAACTCTTAAAAACGACATTAATGATATGGAAGAAATAAAGAAGACAATGTTGTGGCTATGTGACAAAACAAGCAGAAGATTAAGACAAATGGGGGAGAAATGTGATAGGGTTAAAGTAGAATATAAGGACAATAATTTTAAAATGTATACTATGCAGAGAAAATTAGAAAATGAGACGAGCAGTAGTAATATTATTTATAACGCTAGTATGAGGATAGGGGAAGAATTATTTAAAAAAGTAAATTGTAAAGTAAGGATGGTAGGGGTAAGTGTGGTCATATTGGAGGAGGTAAACAGCGAACAATTAACATTATTGGATATGAAAAGAGAAGAGGATAATAGAATAGACAAATTGTTAGATAGCATAAAAAATAAATATGGAGAGAATGCTATAACAAGAGCTACATTTTTAGAATCAAAAAATAATAGAATACGTAAATAATATAATAGTCTATTACAAAATGTTGACATATTTGTATAAAAATAATATAATTAATGGGACTTTAGTATAGGTGTTAATATAATAAAGTTAAATAATTATTATAAAAATAAAGGAGAATAATATGACATTAACAATAGTATTTGTCATTGTTTTCTCAGTAGTAGTTGCTATAGGGGTAGGGTTTGCATATAGAAATAAAGTAAGTGAATCGACTGTAGGTGAAGCAGAAAAATGCGACACAGAAACTATGGAAAATGCGAAAAGAGAAGCAACGACCATTAAAGATAGTGAAATAAAAATAACAAAAAAAACGGAAATGAAAAGGGAAGAAACAGCAAGAAAAGAAGGAAAAAGTAAAATAAAGGAATCAGAAGAAGCGTTGTTAAAACAAATATCGGATTTATCGAATAAGTAAAAAGAATTGTTAAATAATATTATAAAGAGAATAGGAGAAAGAAGATGACATTGATAATAGGGTTTGTCATTGCTTTTTCGATAACATTAGTACTAGGTATAGGAGTAGGGTTTACATATAGGAAGAAGGTAAGTGAAGCGACTATAGGTGGAGCAGAAAAATACGCCACCGAGACTATGGAAAATGCGAAAAGAGAAGCTGCGACTATAAAAAAAGAAAGTGAAATAGAAATAAAAACAGAGTTTATAAAAGCGAAAGCAGAAATGGATAAAGAAGCAACGGACAGAAGAAAAGAATTACAAAAATTTGAAAATAGGCTAATAGAAAAAGAAAATAAGTTAGAAAAAAAGATGAATAGGGCAGAGGAAAAAAAAGATGAACTACAAAATAAAATAATAATAGTAGAAGAGAAAGAGAAAGAATTAAAAGAATTAATGGATAAGGAAAAAGGTCTATTAGAGAAAGTTGCAAATTTAACAGAAGAAGAAGCAAAAGAAAGAATTTTAGAGTATGTAGAAAACAATATTCAAGAAGATGTAGCGAAGAGGATAAGAATAGGTGAAGTAGAAATAAAAGACACATTAGACAGAAAATCAAAAAATTTATTAACGTTAGCAATACAAAAATGTGGGGTAGACTATATGGCTGAGATGTCAGTTTCGGTTGTAAATTTACCAAATGATGAAATGAAAGGCAGAATAATAGGAAGAGAAGGACGAAACATAAGAACATTAGAGGCGTTAACAGGTGTAGATTTTATAATAGATGATATGCCAGAAGTAGTGACTCTTTCGTGTTTTGATCCTATGAGAAGAGAAATAGCGAGAATAGCTTTAGAAAAATTAGTTTTAGATGGAAGAGTACAGCCGTCAAAAATAGAAGAAATGGTAGAAAAAGCCAAAAAAGAAGTAGATGTAATAATAAAAGAAGATGGTGAAAATGCTGTATTGAAGACAGGAATAAGAGGACTACATCCAGAATTAATAAAATTAGTAGGAAAGATGAGGTTTAGAACTAGTTACGGACAAAACATATTAAAACACTCAATAGAAGTTGCAAATATATGTGGAGTAATAGCATCAGAATTAGGATTAGATGTAAACATTTCAAAAAAAGCTGGTCTTTTGCATGACATAGGAAAAGCGTTAGATGCAGACTTGGAAGGTTCGCATGTAGAATTAGGTGTTATGGTATTAAAGAAATATAAAGAATCTAAGTTGGTAATAAATGCGGCGGAATCGCATCATGGAGATGTAGAGCCAATAGGTTTAATACCTATAATAGCACAGGTAGCAGATGCTATATCAGCATCAAGATCAGGAGCTAGAAGAGAAACGATAGAAAATTATACAAAGAGATTAAAAGATATAGAAAATATAACAGAGAGTTTTGAGGGAGTAGAACGTGCTTTTGTAATTCAAGCGGGACGTGAAGTGAGGGTAATAGTTCAACCAGAGAAAGTAACAGATGCAACTATGACTATATTGGCTAGAAAAATATCTAGTAGAATAGAAGACGAAATGGAATATCCGGGTCAAGTAAAAGTAAATTTAATAAGAGAAATAAGGGTTATAGATTACGCAAAATAAAAAAGAGTATAGTAAAAAAACTGCCTTAGGCAGTTTTTTTACTATAAAGGAGAAAATAATGGAACATTATTACACAGCGACAAGCACAGAAGATAAAAGAAAGGAAATAGAGTACTATATAGAAGAAGAGAAAATAAAATTTGACACAAGTAATGCGGTATTTTCTAAAAAAATGATTGATTTTGGAACAAGGACGATGATAGAGACGGTATTAATAGAAGAAAAGGTAGAAGGAAAAAAAATATTGGATATAGGGTGTGGGTATGGTGCTGTAGGAATAACTCTTGGAGTGAAGAGAGATAATGTAGAAATAATAATGTGTGATATAAATGAAAGAGCGGTTGAATTAGCAAAAAGTAACGTTATAAAAAATAATATAGAGAGCAAAGTAAAAGTGTACGTATCTGATTTATATAAAGAAGTAAATGAAATGGACTTCGATTTTATATTAAGTAATCCACCGATAAGAGCAGGTAAAAAAGTGATCTATAGAATATATAGAGAAGGTGTAGAACATTTAAAGAGAGGAGGGATAATATATGTTGTAATTCAAAAGAAACAAGGTGCGGGTAGTACGATAAAAGAATTAAAAAAAATATATGGTAATTGTGAAGTTGTGAATAAAAAAAAGGGGTATTTAATTTTAAAATCTATAAAAAAAGAATAAAATCTTAAAAGTTAGACAAACTATGAATGAGGGGAAAATAAATATAGAAAAGGAGATAATATGAATAATTTTAAAAAGGCGGTAATGATAAGTAGTGCAGTTGGTGCAACGGCATATTTAAAAAGTGATAAAAAAATGAAAAGAAAGATAAAAAGAGATACAAAAAGAATGATAAAAGTGGCAAATGGTGTTGTAGATATATTTTAACAAAAGGCTATGGTAAAACCGTAGCCTTTTGTAATGAAAAAAAGAAAGTATTTAAATTGTAAAAAAAATGTTGACAATATTTACAAACGTTGGTACAATAATTTTTGTCGTTAAAGAGAGAAAAAAGTAGTGAGAACTCTAAAGTAAATCGAAACGATAAAGATAAAGAAATAAATAAACAAAAAAAGAAAAAGTTTTGTAAAAAAGTGTTGACAGAGAATAATGAAGATGTTATTCTAAATGAGTCGTAAAAAACGACTTGAAAAATCTCATATAAAAACAAATGAAAATACTTATTAAAAAGTGTTGACAAAAAATGAATGAGATGG
>CAMZNU010000006.1 GCA_947313885.1 uncultured Clostridia bacterium
CTCTATAAAAGTTTTTTCCTGCCAAATTATTTACATATCTGGCTTTTGTATTTTAAGTTTACCAACTTTGCTCCCTTGTCTCTCAAAGGGAATTGTACGAGTTGTTGTTTATTTCATAACTATTTAGTTTTCAATGTTTAACTTATTTTCAAAAAAATAAGAACGGAGAGGGTGGGATTCGAACCCACGGTCCCTTGCGGGATCACTGGTTTTCAAGACCAGCTCCTTAAACCACTCGGACACCTCTCCATGTAATATGTGTTGTTTATTTCAACAATTAATATCTTAACATTCTATTTAATTATTGTCAACACTTTTATTGATTTATTTATTTTACTTTCTAAAACTCTTTTTCTTTTGTTTCTTACAACTTTTATATACTACCATTTATTTTTTTTTATGTCAACATTTTTTCAAATAAATTTTATTGTATTTTTTAATCCTCTAGCATTACTCTTTTTATCTTTACCTTCTTTCTTAATTATTATTCTCTTTATATTTTTCTATCCCGTAAATAAATAAAGTTAGAAAATACAAAAAGACATTTTTCTGAAATCCTAAGTAACTACATTTAACAAATACTGAAAAAAATTGCTTATTTTAGGAAGCTAATATAAAGTTTTTAGACATACATAATCAATTCCAAAAAAAAATATGCAGGGTTATCAGTAAAAGTAAAATATTTGAACATATTTACCTTATAAAAATAACAAAAAAATATATTTATCTAATATTAAATATGATTCAACCTATGAAATTTTATCCTATGAATACCAGATATTTAAACTTGAACTATCAACAAATACTATAAAAAAATTGCCAAGGAAATATTTTTACTTAAATCCTAATTACTTCATTCATATTAAAATTTTCATTTCATTCACCTTAAATTTTAAAATTATTAGAATTAAAAACTATTCTCCAATAGAATTTTTCTTTGTCTTATGACGGCGTTTACTACCTTTTCAAAAGTTAAAAATAACATACTTAAATTTATTTGTTATTACAATAATCACAGATTTAAAAAAATTTAAAAAAGATGACTCCCGCAGTATGCAGAAATCATCTTTTACTTTTCTATTATTTAAATGCTTTTTTTCTACTAGTCCTTAGCTTATTTATAACCTTTCTTTTACTTCTCGTAACTTTACATTCTTCCCCTTTGCATTTATCACTAATCTAAACTTATATTCCTCCTCCTTACCAGTCGCCTTAACTGTGATTTTAAATATAATTTTATTTCCTTCCATATACACTAGCACATTTTCTATATTATCGCTTAGTGTATTTGTATAGCTCCTCCCTTGAATATCTTTCCCCCCAAATGAAATCGTTTTATCTTTTCCCGCTGTTCTTTTATTTATAAATTCTAATACGTTACTTTCTGATTCTATCCTTTCCCCATCTTTATATATCGTAATTTTTTTTAATATCTTATTTTCATAATAGGTAATTTCAAAATTATCGTATTTTTCAAATTGAATATTTATAAACTCGATAGCTAATTTCCCACTACTAAATAATTCATTCTTTACATAATATTTTTCAAAATATATTTTTGATACGTTTAATACCATTACTATATTTACCATCATTATACTCGTTATTGCCGTAATTATTACTAACTCTAATAAACTATTACCTCTACTTTTCCTCATATTATTTATTTTATTATGTATTGTTGTAATTGCTCTTCTATTTCGTTATACATCTCTTCTTTATTCGCATTCCCACTTATATTTATTTTTATCATATCTCCACTTATCTCAAATACTCCTCCATTAGTTTGTGGTTTATATACATTTTGTTTTAAATACTTCTTAGCATTTAACTCCGTTATTATTTCATCTACTGTCCCACTTATAGTTACACCTTGTTCCGTATTATATAAATCTATTACGCTTTGTATCGTTTGCGCTGATGTTATATCCGCTTTTAATTTTGCTTTTTCCGATGAATTTATAAAATTCGGTACTATTAACGCCGTTAAAATACCCATTAATGTTATTACTATTACTATTTCTAATAAACTTAATCCATTTCTATTCATTATTTTCTCCTTTATCGTGCTTACTTAACAAACTCCGAATACTTCTCTTAACACTACCAGCCCTAATCATATTTCTCCCCACTACTATCAATATATCTAATTCTATCCTCCTTTTCTTTTTACTCTTTTCACCCCTATATCGTGTTTACTAAATAAAACATCGGTAACATTATTCCTAACATTACAAATCCTAACACTATTCCCAATACCAACGTTATTCCCATCTCTAAGTTTTTCTGAAACTTATTAAAAAATTTGTTTAAATCTTCTTTATATATTTCGCTACCTTTTAAAAACATCTCATCTAACGTTCCTATCTCTTCTCCTACTTCACATAAATGTATTAGTACATCATCATATTCTTCATACTCTTTTAGCAAACTACTTAAACTCTCCCCTTCCCTTATCCTATCTATTATTAATCCCATATTCCTTTTTACATATTCATTATCCATTACTTCACTCGCTAGTTTTAGATTTTCTACTATATTTAACGATGACGATATCATTATCCACATACTTATCGAAAATTTATAATTTATGTTTTTTATATAATATCTTCTATAAAACGGTATTTTGAATTTCATTTTATCCCTTATTATTCTTCCTTCTTCATCTCTTACTCCTACCAAATATCCCGCACTTATCAATAACCCTATCATAATTACATTTTTACCATTCTCTCCTACCCATTCACTTATATTTATTAACGCCTTCGTTATTACAGGTAATTCCTCTCCTGAACTCTCAAACATTATTTCATAGTTGGGTATTACATAGTTTAATGACACTATTATCGATACTATCATTAAAATACTCACTACTAATGGATATATCATAGCCGTTTTTAATTTACTTTCTATCTCTATTTTATCTAAGTAGAATCCTTCTATAGCTTTTAAACTGTTCTCTATATCCCCCGTTCTCTCTCCTACTTCTAAAAATGTATACACTATTTCTTCCGCTCCGCCTTTTTTAAAACTACTACTTATACTCTCTCCCCTCTCTATACTATCCCTTATTACCCTCACTTTCTCCTTAACTTTTTTATTCTCACTTTGACTCTCTACCATCTCTAAACTTTTACTTATTAATATACCCGCTCTCATTAAAATATTTAACCTATTTATCAATATATAAATTTCTACATCACTTACTTTTTTACTAAATATTTTTTCTGCCTTATAAAAATATGACTCTTCTACACTTATTATCGTTATACCCTCTGCATCATACTTTTCATATATTTCCTCTATCGTGTTTTTATATACATTTTCTTTTTTTATTTCATTATCTTTTAATATTTTACACACATATTTATTCATATCTTTTTTCTATGTCCATTAATAACACTTGTCCTTCTTCTACCGTCGTCTCCCCCTTCTTTATCTTTTCTATCAATACACTTTTATAACTTTTTATACTCTTTATATCTTTTATTTCCCCTGTGTTTTCTAATATTATTTTTTTGACTTCTTCTGTTATTTCTAATATCTCATATATCATTGTCCGTCCCTTATATCCTGTGTAATTACATTTTTTACACCCTTTTCCATAACTAACTCTTTCTATATCAAATACCCCTAGCATTAATTTTTCTTCCTCTTTAATTTTTCTTTTCATTTTACAATTTTTGCATATCTTCCTTATTAACCTTTGTGATACTACCCCTTTTAATGTTGATGCTATTAAATAATTTTCTATCCCCATATCTAGTAATCTTATTATTGTATTTTTTGCATCTATTGTATGTAATGTTGATAGCACTAGGTGTCCTGTCATACTACTTTTTATACCCATTTCCGCCGTCTTTAAATCCCTTATCTCTCCTATTAATAAAACATCTGGATCTTGTCTCAATATATACGGCAACACATTATTAAACGTTAACCCTATTTTCTCATCTAAGCTTACCTGGGTTACATTTTCTATTATATTCTCAACTGGATCTTCCACTGTTACTACATTTTTTACTTTCGTATCTATCATGTTTAAAAATGATGACAATGTCGTACTTTTACCGCTACCCGTACTTCCCGTAACTAAAACTAACCCCTTATTGCTAGTTACCCACTCTTCTATCATTTTTAAATCTTCTTCTAAAAAACCCAAACCTTTACTATCACTATGCAAACTTTTATTGTATAAAATTCTTATTACCGCCTTCTCTCCAAATATCGTTGGTATCGTACTTACTCTACAATCTACTGATATACCTTCTATTCTTGTTTTAAAATGTCCTTCTTGTGGTATTTTTGTTTTCGCAATATCCATATTGCATAATATTTTTATCCGCGATAGTACCAACTTATGTATTTTTATATCTACATCTTCTAAATATTCTAAATAACCATCTATTCTTATTCTAGTTTGTAAAAATTCTTTGTATGGTTCAATGTGTATATCACTAACCCCTTTTTTTACACTATATTCTAATATTCTTTCTATGAAATTTATTACCGAACTTTCATTACTATCGTCTATTGTATAACTATCTTTTAAAACTAATCCGTTACTCTTTCTCTCTGCACTATCACCTTTTCCACTTAATATTTTATTTATTACAAATTGTAATGCTTCAATATCCATATACGTTAATTTTATTTTATTCGTATTTAAACCTATTTTTATATCTTCTATTTTTTCCAGATCAAAAGGGTCTGACATGTATATTTCATACTCTCCTACACTTTTTATTATAGGTACTACCTCATACCTTTTTATTAACCCCTTTATAAAAAAACTCTTATCTATATATTTATATTCTGCCATCTTTTCCGATTTGTACGCTATTCCATATTTCCTATCAATTTCATCGCTTAAAGTTTTTAAACCATTAAATCGTTTACACAGTATTTCAAATACTTCCTCTTCTTCTTTTCGTCCCATTTCTACAACTTCATCTTCTGAAAATTTACTGCTTTCCAATATAATTGTCATTAAAAATTTATTTTCCATTTGTCACCACCTTGTTGATTATTATATTTTATAACATTACATTTTTCAATATTTTATTTAATATTTTAACAATATTTTATTTTTTTATTGTATAGTTGTACATTTTTACTGTATTTTTTGTTATTTTTTAACATTTATGTGATGTAAAAAAAAGAGTCTAGCTTTTAGCTAAACTCTGTGTTTCCTTCATAATTAATATATTGTACCCTTACCATAACTTCTACCCTATCTATTATCGTAATTGCTAATATTATTGTTATTATATCCAATATACTTCCAGCTCTTGTTAAAACTCCTATTATTGTTAATGGAATACCCCCTATAATCATATATCCTATTATTTTTAATTTTTTACCCTTACTTATTTTTATCGCATTTTTTATACTTTTAATCATTCCTTCTTCTTTATATATCATCTCATAAAATGCATAATTAAATATTACAATGAACATAGGCGTAGTTGCTAACATTAATAATAACAATACCCTCATTACTATTATGTCACCTGTAAATATCCTTAATATCCCCACCATTGCAATACCCCCTATTACTAAACTTATTATTACTAAACTTATTAGTAGGGCTAATATTAATATGTTTCTGCTTACAATTACTATTCTCTTCATATTGTCTAATAATTTAAACTCTTCTTCTTTTAACGATGAAAATAAATACATCTCTTTTACAATATTAAATACTAGTATTACTATCACTATTATTATATTCATAGTTGGGTCTATAAGCGTCCTTGATAAACCACTAATACCCGATATTATTATATTTAATATTAACAAATTCATCAATATCGCCTTATACCCTTCTTTACTAAACTCATATGCTTTGATTATACTTAAATCACTTTTAATTATTTTATTTATCATTGTACTCAATTTTAACTCCCTTCCTTTTTTAATAGTACCATTATTAACTTCTCAAAAAAAAAATAATGTAATATTTTACTATTACATTATTTCTTTTTTATCTTTCTTCTATTAAAGAATATTGTTCATCTTGTCTTTTATAAATTACTTTTATACTATCACTTTCCGCCTCTTTAAATATGAAAAAGTTATGCCCTATTAAGTCCATCTCTAATATTGCTTCTTCCACTGTCATCGGCTTTAATTCGAATTTTTTAACTTTTACTATTTTATCTTCTGTCTCCTCTATTTCTATACCTTGTGATAATAACTCAAATTCTTCTCTATAGACACTGTTTTTATGTGCATGTCTTTTTAATCTACCTTTATATTTTTTTACTTGGCGTTCTAATTTATGATATACATCATCTATCGCATCATACATATCTTCAGCAACCGCTTCCGCTCTTAACGTTCTTTTATTTAATGGTAATTTTACTTCTATTTTTTTTGTATTTTTATTTACTTTATATACCACTCTTACTTCTGTTCCTTCTTTTATAAATTGTTCTAACTTACTTAGTTTTGCTTCTGTTCTTTCTTTTAAAGCATCTGATAGCACTGTTCCTTTTCCTACAAATGTATATCGCATAATTTTCATCCTCCCATTTTTTAATTATTAATATATCTATTTTTACATTTTTTTTACTTTTTTTCAAGCTTTCTTTATAAATTTGCTTCAATTTTACTTTTATTTTACTTCTTCACTCTATTTACTTTCTCATACATCTCATCCTTTAAAAGATTTCCTTTTTGACTTCCTTCTACTGCTAATTTATCACACCTTTCATTTCCCACGTTATTGCTATGTCCTTTAACCCACTCAAACCTTACATCATGTTCTTTTATTAATTTACTTAACCTTAACCATAAATCTACATTTACCCTCTCTACTCCTTTTACTAAAAAATTTTCCCTCTCCCATTTTTTTAACCACTTTTTATTTATTGCATCCGATACATATTTAGAATCTGTATATATTACAACCTTACTTCTTTTATTTAAATTTTCTAATCCCACTATTACAGCTAGTAATTCCATTCTGTTATTTGTCGTTAATTCATAACCTTCACTTATTTCTTTTTCTACACCTTTATATTTTAATAATACCCCATATCCTCCTTTACCTGGATTACCACTACATGCACCATCTGTATATATTTCTATTTCCTCACCTTCTAATTGTACTTTGTTTTCTATACTTTTTTTTCCTACTTCTTCCCCTTTTGAAATTACTTTTATTTCTCCTCTCCTATTCGTTTCATTTATTATCTCCCCTAATATTAAATCTTCTTCTGTCGTTATTTTTATATTACTATAGCTTCCCATTACAACTAAAGTCTTTTTCCCTATTCTATCCACTAAGCTTGTATCGTCTGTTCCTATATATCCATCCTCTTTTGCTTTCTCATGTGCCTCTTTTATAACTTCTAATTTAAATCCCTGTGGCGTTTGTATTTCTACTAAACTTTCTCTTTCTAAACTTAATCCCTTCTTTAAAATTCCTTTTTTAGTACACTGTTTTATTGTATTTTTACATCGTACTCCTAACGTTACACTTTCTTCTTTTTCTAAACCGTCTATTACTTTCATTATATCTTCTTCTTTTATAAACGGTCTTGCTCCATCATGTATTATTATTTTACTACTTTTTGAAACTTCTTTTAATCCTTCATATACAGAGTTTTGCCTTTCTTCTCCTCCTAACACTACCTTTTTTATTTTTTTATATTTTTTTCTTCTAATCTCTTCTTCTATATACTTTTTATCTTTTTTATTTACTACTAATACTATTTCCTCTACACCTTCACATTTTTCAAATACTTCTATAGTTATATTTATTATATGCTCCCCTCCTATTTTAATTAATTGCTTTGTTATATCTCTATTCATTCTTTTACCGACTCCACCTGCCAATATTATTACTGTCGTCATAGTTATCTCTCCTTTATATAACAAAAGACATCTACTCAAATTAGATGTCTTTCGCTTTTTATATTTTTATTTACCTTTATATGCTTCCTTTGTTTTCGGCTTTACTACTATATATCTTTTCGGCTCATATCCCTCGCTTATTGTTTTTACTACTTTACTGTCTTGTAATTCTTTATGTATTATTTTTCTTTCATACCTACTCATAGGCTTTAATTTTTTATTTCTCTTTGTCGCTGATACTATCTCTTCCGCTCTTTTTGCCAAATTTGTTAAATCTTTCTCTTTATTTTTTTTATAATCTCCAATGTCTAAGTATATATTTAAATACTTTTCTCCACCTTTGTTAACTGATAGATTTACTAAATGTTCTATCGCTTCTAAAGTTTTCCCACCTACTCCTATCAATATATCATCTTTTGTAGATGTTATTTTTATACTAACGTGCTTATTTTTTGGCGTACTTTTTAATACACACTCTATTCCCATGTTTTTAAGTAGCTCTTCAATATATTTTTCGGCTTTTTTAGGCAATAAATTTAAAACTTTAACTTCCACTTCCGCTTTCCTTTTTCCTAAACCTAAAAAACCTTTACTCCCCATACTAATTATATTAATTTCTACTTCATCTATCTCTACCTCTAATTGTTTTAATGCTAACTGTTTTGCTTCTTCTATATTATTACCTTTTATTCTAATAGCTTTCATATTTACACACCCCATAATATACTATTATTTTACTTTCTCTTCTATTTTCTCCTTATCTCTACTCTTATTTAAGAATAATTGTTGTACTATTTGATATATATTAGATGTTATCCAATAAACACCAACTCCTGCCGTTAAACTCGCTGTCATGAATCCCATCATAATCGGCATTCCATATAACATTACTTTTTGTTGTGTTTGTGCTTGCTCGCTAGAACTTGTAGTCGTTCTTTTCATCATTAAATAACTCGTTAAAAATGTCGTTATCCCTGCTAGTATCGGTATTATTATTCCTGGAAATGTGAACCCAGCTGAATCTGTTAAGTTTATTCCCATAAAATACTCTATCGCATTTTTGTCTGCTAGTAACTCCGTCATTTGTGCATTTACTTCGCTACTTGCATTTACTAATAATCCATTCCATTCTACATCTGTTATTTTATTTACTACTTTTTCAACATTTTCTAATATTTTAATATCAAAGTGTTTTATACTTTTTGGCACTTTCTCTATTGCTAGTTGAAAAAAAGGACTTTCATTCATATAGTAATTTGGTATGTTCATTATTATTTTTGACATTTCTGTATACATAACACCTAATTTATTAATGAATACATATGGTTGATTCATTAAATAATGTAGTGATATGAATATTGGCATTTGAATAAATATCGGTAAACATCCTGCAAATGGGTTTACGTTATTTTTTTGATATAATTCTTGTATTTCTTTATTCATTTTTTGGTTTGTCTCTGGATCTTTTGTTTTACCATATTTATTTTTTATAGCTTCAATTTCTGGTGCTAGCTCTTGCATTTTTTGCATAGATTTTTGTTGTTTTATCCCAAGTGGTAACATTAATGTTCTTACCGCTATCGTTAATAAAATAATCGCAAAGGCTAATGAGCTTTCTACTGTTATCGCATATACAAAATCAAATATAAAATTTAATATATATCCTAACACTGATGTTATTGGTCCTACTATAACTCCTGGATCTTTTTGTATTTGTGTACTTAATAATACTAAGTTCATTTTTTTATTTTTCCTCCTTTTCATGTGGTACAGGGTCATACCCTCCACTAAATAATGGATTACATCTTAATATTCTTTTTATTGATAAGTATGTTCCTTTTATTGCACCAAAATTATTTATAGCTTCATATGAATACGCCGAACACGTAGGGTAGAATCTACAAGTTTTTGGAAACATTGGTGATATATACTTACTGTATAATTTTATTATTTTTAAAAGTAAAGTTTTAATATTTCTTCACCTCTTTATTTATTTTTAATAAATTTTGTTTTTTTATTAAGTGCTTTAAAGACTTATCTGTTTCTTTAAAAGTTAAACCTTTCATATTACTTCTAGCTATAATTACTACGTCATATCCATTGTCTAATTTTTCTTCTATTAACCTATAACTTTCTCTTATCAATCTTGTAGTTCTGCTTCTAACTACACTGTTACCTACTTTTTTACTAACTGATATGCCTACACGATTAATTTTTAAATTATTTTTATACGTGTACATAACTAAGTTTCTATTAGCTAATGATTTTCCTTTTTTATATACCGTTCTAAATTGATAATTTTTTTTAAGTGACTCACTAAATAACATTTAAGCACCTCGTCTAATATAAATATTAAAAATCAAGAAGGCTAATTAATAAGATTTTCTTATAATTAGCCTTCTCTAAGTTATATTACGCTGATAAAGATTTTCTACCTTTTCTACGTCTTCTTTGTAAAACTTTTCTGCCACCTGCCGTCTTCATTCTTTTTCTGAATCCGTGTTCTTTCTTTCTATGTCTTTTTTTCGGTTGGAATGTTCTTTTCATTTTGCTACCTCCTTAAAATATTTTCACTAAACAAAATCTTTTCATTTAATGCATTGTGCTTATTATATTTGATATTCTTCTAATCGTCAAGGAATTTTATAATAAAAAAAATATATTTTTTTTATTATATTGCTTATCCACATAATCTTTGATAAAATTATTTAAATTTGTGGACAACTTGTATGGTAAAAAGTTATGCACAGCTTGTTGATAACTTTGTGTATAACTTTATAGTAACTCGGACATTAGTTTTTATTTCCCGTGTTTATATTGTGGATTATATTTATTATCTTTTGTTGATTCTTTTTTATTGCCGTATATATTTTTTTTTATCCACAGTTTCACGATTATAAAGTTGTTATTAACTACTGGAGGTATCTATGAACAACGATTTTACTGTTTATTGGGCAGAGTGTTTAACCATTCTAAAAAATCAAATTACATCTGTCATCTTTACAAGCGTCATTGAGCCGCTTAAACTTATTTCTTTCCAAGATGACACTTTTATTTTTACAAGCACTAATAAGACTAACATTAATACTATAGAAACTAGATATTCTCAAGTAATTGTAAATACTTTATCTAATATAGTAGGTAAAAAAGTTTCTATTAAAATTTTTACAGAAGAACAATTTAATAGAGATGGTCTATGGTCTAGTAAATCGTCAAATTTATTATTAGATGAAACAAATTCTACTTCAAAGTATACGTTTGATACTTTTGTACGTGGCGGTAGTAATGATATGGCATATTCAGCCGCATTAGCCGTTGCACAATTGCCAGATAAAAGTCCATACAATCCATTATTTTTATATGGAGGCGTAGGTCTTGGAAAAACTCATTTAATGCATTCAATTTCTAATTACATAAAAAATAATTTTAAAAATAAAAAAGTTTTATATTTGTCTTCAGAAACTTTTATGAATGAACTTATTCAATCTATTCAATATTCTAAAAATATAGAATTTAGGGAAAAATACAGAAAGTTAGATGTTTTATTAATTGATGATATCCAATTTATTGAAGGTAAGGAAAGTACTCAAGAAGAGTTTTTCCATACATTTAACGCATTATACGATGAAAGCAAGTTAATTGTAATTTCTAGTGATAAACCACCAAAAGATTTGAAAGTATTAGAAGAAAGATTACGTTCAAGATTTAGTATGGGGTTACCTGTAGATATAAAGTTACCTGATTTTGAAACTAGAACAGCTATTTTAGAAAAAAAAGCTATTATAGAAAAAATAGATATTAATAACGAAGTTACACAATTTATAGCTAAAAATATAAGTTCAAACATTAGAGATTTAGAAGGTGCATTAAATTGTGTATCCGCATATGCTAAATTAGAAGGTGGACCAATTACTATAGATATAGCTAAGCGTGCTTTACAAAATTTATTTAGTGAGCCTGTTAAAGCTGAAATTACAATTCCTTTAATTCAAGAAATTGTTGCAAACTATTACAATATTACTCGTGATGAAATAAATACTAAAAATAGATCTAAGCGGATTGCGTATCCACGTCAAATAGCGATGTATTTATCAAGACGTTTAGTAGATGAGTCGCTACCAAAAATAGGTGCTGCCTTTAATCGAGACCACACTACCATAATTCATGGTTGCGATAAAATAGCCAAAGAAGCTAAAATAAATCCTGAATTACAAAGTATATTATTATCATTAGAAGTATCTATTGTGGGAGAACAATAGCTTATCCACAATTACTATAAATACGTGTTAATGGACTGTGGATATATTTTAATTTTTTATCCTTATGTTAATTGTGTGGATAACTCTACTATTTACGCACAATATATTAACCTTTTTATTAACACATTAATAAGCCTTTACATATAAGGTTTGTGGACTTATTAACATATCCCCCCACACTACTACTAGTACTACTACAATTATTTATTTATTTATCTATTTACAATAATAACTATTTGTGGATATATATTATTAAACAAAGGAGAACGTTATGCACATCTTATGCGAACAAGAATTATTACTATACAACATGTCGATGGTTTCAAAAGCAGTATCTTCTAAGTCTACATTGCCTATTCTTGAGTATGTATTATTAATAAGCGATGAAAAGGGATTAAGAATGAAAGGATATGATTTGCAATTAGGTATAGAAACAAAAGATATAGAGTGTATACAATTAGAAAAAGGCGTTATTGCTTTAAAAGCAAAAATGTTTTCAGATATAATAAGAAAATTTCCTAAAGGTATTTTGGAAATAATAGTTAAAGAAAAAAATATTACAGTTATAAAAAATAAAAAATCTAAATTTGAAATAATCGGACAAAGTAGCGAAGACTTCCCTGTTATTCCTTCTGTAGAAAAAAAAGAAACTTTGACATTAAATTCTTTAAATCTAAAAAGTATGATAAAACAAACATTGTTTGCAGTAGCTCAAAGTGAAAGTCGACCAGCTTTAACAGGCGAGAATTTTGATATTAAAAATAAGGTATTAAGTGTTGTTGCTGTAGATGGTTATAGAATAGCACTAGCAAAAACAGAAATTTCAAATGAAAAAGAATTTAATATAATAATACCATCACGTACATTAGATGAAGTATCAAAAATAATTAATGATGACGAAAATATAGATATACATTTTACAGATAGTCATATACTATTTAATACATCCGAATGTAAAATAATATCTAATTTAATAGAAGGTGATTTTATAAAGTATGAACAAATGTTTACAGATGATTACACAACAAAAATTACAATAGATAGATTAGAATTATTAAGTGCATTAGAAAGAACTATGTTAATTTCAAATGATGGTAAACGAAACCCTGTAAAATTTAAAATTGATGAAGAACAATTAGTAATAACGTCAAATACAGAACGGGGTAATTGTTACGAACAATTAAACATAGAATTGGAAGGAGATAATTTAGAAATAGCGTTTAACCCAAAATATGTAGTAGATGCTATAAAATCAGTAGAAGAAGATAAAATTACAATGTTTTACACAACAGCATTAAGCCCTTGTATAATAAAAGGTGTAAAAGCAAACAAACAAAAATATTTAATATTACCGCTTAGAATAACAGAGTAATTCAAAGAGGAGAAAAATGGATATAAAAATAAAAGATGAATATATAAAATTGCAACAAATATTAAAACTAGGAGGTATTTTATCACAAGGATCAGATATAAAATATTATTTGGGTGAGGAAAAAATAAAAGTTAACGGTTTACTTGCAACACAAAGAGGAAAAAAAATATATCAAGGCGATTATATTGAAGTAGAGGGGTTTGATAAAATAAAGGTTTTGTAGAGAGGGTGTATTATGAAAAGGTTAGATAAAAAAATAAGAAATATAATGATATATATTTTTGTGGTTTTTGTTCTTTTGATAGGTGGAACAATAGTAAGACATAAAGAGATATTAGAAGAATTTAAAAAAGATCATGATAAAAGTGTACTTTTAACAAGCTTAAAAATTGAATTATATGGACTTAATATAAAAATTATATCAATACTAGGGAATAATTTTATAGATAAAGATTATTTAGAATATAGTACTATGGAGAAATATATAACTAACGATGAAGAAACTGGCATGTTCGATTATAATTTAATAGGAGAAGCGCCAGAACTAAAAGAAAAACTAAGCAACATATACGGAAAAGGACGTATAGACACGAATAAACTAAAAGAAAAAGAAATAGAAATGGTATTTTATTTAAATAGATATATAAAAAATGCATATGAACTAATAAATAATGATGCAGACATAAGATATGTAAGTTTTAATGATTTTGTAAGTATATATCCATTTAGGAGTACAGAAGAATATGAGGATTATGAGAAATATTTTAATAAAAGTATTATAAGACAAAGTAAAATAAATCATTATTTAAGTAAAATAATACCATCAGAAAATATAAATAAATCAAAAGACACTATAATTGGAAAAACTCAGTATTTTATAGAACATGAAAAATACAACAACAGCTATATGTTAATAGAAGGAATAGAAAAAGATAAAAAGCTTATAGGTATGATATCAGTTATGTTAAATAAAAATTATTTCAGAACATTAACGCAAGGTAAAAATGAAGTATTTATAACGACAACAAGCGGAGAAATATTTACTAGTAATAATAAAAAGTACATGGATACATCGTTGAGCATGTTTGAAATTTTAAATAGGAAAATGGGGATAAAAGAAAAAAGATATAACGAATTAAAAGAAGATAAAGTTAATAGTTATAAAAATAATTATATTTTAAAAACCAAAATAATAAACACGGATGCCTATGTATATTCAGTGCTACCTAGCAGTAAACATATAGCAACATTAATAAAATCATCAACAATATTTATAGGGTCAATAGTGTTATTAGTGTATTTAATATTTGCTATTAAAAAAGTAGATAATTCATCAAGAGAAGTAATGTATATAAATGACAAATTAAGAGATAAACAAAAAGAATTAGAGCTACTGGCTATGATAGATCCACTTACAAGGTTAAGAAATAGACGTGGAGTTACTAAAAAATATCTAGAATTACATGATGGGAGTAAAAATAATGAAACATTTTGTATATTAGATATAGATTATTTTAAAAAAATTAATGACAAATATGGTCATGACATAGGAGATATAGTATTAATTGAGCTAAGTAGTCTTATTACAAAGCATATGAAAGAAACAGATATAGGAGCTAGATGGGGCGGTGAAGAATTTTTAATAATTTCATACGATAGAACTTATGACGAGGCATATGAATTATTTGAAGATTTAAGAAAAAAAATAGAAACCACACCTATAAGAATAGGTATAAAAGAAATAAATATAACAGCTTCATTAGGTGTATCTTTTGAGAAGGATGATAGTACATTTGAAAAACTAGTAAGAGAAGTAGATGAAGCACTTTATTACGGCAAAAACAATGGACGTAACCAAGTAAATAGATACGAAGAAATAAAGGATATGGTATAAAAATCAAATTAGAACCTACAAGCAAAAAGGTGTAAGTATGTATATAGAGGAAATAGAGTTAAAAAACTTTAGAAACTATGAGAAGTTAAATATAAAGTTAAGTAAAAAAATAAACATATTTTATGGTGACAACGCACAAGGGAAAACAAACTTATTAGAAGCAATATATTTTATGGCGATAGGAAGAAGCTACAGAACATCAAATGATAAAGAATTAATAAAATTCGATAAAAAAATAAGTTCTGTAAGTACTATAATTAACGATAATGAAATTAAAGATAAAGTAGAAATTATAATATCAGATAGTAAAAACAAGAGAATACTATTAAATGGTTTAGGAATAAAAAAGTTAGGAGAATTATTAGGATCCTTATTAATTGTAAGTTTTTCACCAGAGGACTTGCAATTAATAAAACAAGGACCAGGAGAGAGAAGACGATTTATAGATATAGAAATATGTCAAATAAGTAAAGTATACTATTATGAGTTAAAAAGATATAACCACGTATTAAAACAAAGAAATAAGCTACTAAAAAGAATAAAAAGTAATAATAAATTAAAAGACACACTATTTGCCTTTGATATGCAATTAATAAATCATGGTAAAAAAATAATGAATTATAGAGAATCGTATGTAAAGGAACTTAACAATTTTGCAAGGGATGTACAAAAGAAATTAACTAAAGACAAAGAAGAATTAGAAATTAAGTATAAAGGGTTTGTAACAGAAGAAAAGTATGAAGAAAAAATGGAAAAATCATTAGAAAAAGATATTATGTTTGGAAACACAAGTGTAGGAATCCATAAAGATGACATAAATTTTTTTATAAATGGAATAGATGTTAAAAAGTACGGATCACAAGGACAACAAAGAACAGCGTTGTTATCGACAAAATTAGCACAAATAGAAATAATAAAAAAAAATAAACATACGATGCCAATATTGTTATTAGATGATGTTTTATCGGAATTAGATAATAAAAGACAAAAATTTTTAATAGAGAATATAAGTGACATTCAAACGATAATAACAAGTACAGGATTAGATGATTTTATATTAAATTTTAAAGATGAATATAGCTTATTTTTTATTGAAAATGGAACTATAGAAATTACTAAATAAATTACAAAAACTCTTACATTTATGGTATAATATTAGTAAGAGTTTTTTATATGGAAATATATAATTAAGGAGATCGATATGTCGAATTACGATGAAAATCAAATACAAATATTAGAAGGTCTAGAAGCTGTAAGAAAGAGACCAGGAATGTATATAGGAAGTACGTCATCAAGGGGGTTACATCACTTAGTATATGAAATAGTAGATAATTCTATAGATGAAGCATTAGCAGGATATTGTAGTGAAATAGAAGTAATAATAAAAAAAGATAATATAATATCAGTAATAGATAATGGTAGAGGAATACCTGTTGGTATACATCCTAAAAAGGGTATATCAGCAGTAGAAGTTGTATTTACAACGCTACATGCAGGCGGAAAGTTTGGAGGTGGTGGATACAAAGTATCAGGAGGACTTCATGGAGTTGGAGCATCTGTAGTAAATGCGCTATCAACAAACTTAAAAGTACACGTATATAAAGATGGTGAAATTCACGAGCAGAAATTTAAAATAGGAAAAAAGATAGCCCCATTAAAAGTAGTAGGTACTACGGAAAAAACGGGGACATATATAGAATTTGAACCAGATAGTAGTATTTTTGAAGATACGACATTTGATTTTGAAGTTTTAGAAAAAAGATTTCAAGAGATGGCATTTTTAACTAAAGGTTTAAAAATAAATTTAAAAGATGAAAGAGAAGAAGATGGAAAAGAAGTATCGTTTTGTTATGAAGGTGGTATAAAAGAGTTTGTAGAACACATAAACAAAAACAAAAATCCTATATGTGAAGAAATATTTTATTGTGAAGGTGAGAAAGATGGAATTTTTGTAGAAGTATCATTTCAACATACAGATAACTATATAGAAAATACATTTACATTTGTAAATAATATAAATACAACAGATGGTGGGACACATTTAGCAGGATTTAAAACAGGACTTACAAAAACAGTAAATGACTATGCTAAAAAAAATAAATTAATAAAAGAAGCGGATAGAAAATTATCAGGAGATGATTTTAGAGAAGGAATAACGGCTATAGTAAGTATAAAAATAGAAGACCCACAATTTGAAGGTCAAACAAAAACAAAACTAGGAAATAGCGTGGCAAGAGGAGCAGTAGATGGAATAATATCACAATACTTAGGATATTATTTAGAAGAAAACCCAGCGGTAGGAAAAATATTAGTAGAAAAAGCATTAATGGCATCAAGAGCGAGAGATGCAGCTAAAAAAGCTAGAGAATTAGTAAGACGTAAAAGTGTATTAGAAAGTGGAAGATTACCAGGAAAGTTAGCGGATTGTTTAGAAAAAAACCCCGATCTATGTGAAATATATATAGTCGAAGGGGACTCAGCAGGGGGATCAGCAAAATCAGCGAGAACATCAAAAACCCAAGCGATATTACCGTTAAGAGGTAAAATATTAAATGTAGAAAAATCAAGATTAGATAAAATATTATTAAACGAAGAAATAAGAGCAATGATAACAGCATTTGGAGTAGGAATAGGTGAAGATTTTAATATAGAAAAACTAAGATATGCAAAAATAATATTAATGACCGATGCCGATGTTGATGGATCGCATATAAGAACGTTATTATTAACATTTATATATAGATACATGAGAGAGCTTATAGTAAATGGAAATATATATATAGCCCAACCGCCACTGTATAAAATAGAGAAAAAGAGAAAAGAGTACTATGCATACTCAGATGATGAATTAGAAAAAATATTAGACGAGATAGGACGTGAAGATATAAAACCTATCCAAAGATATAAAGGTTTAGGTGAAATGGATGCAGAGCAGTTATGGGATACAACGATGGATCCAGAAAGAAGAATATTACTACAAGTTAAACAAGATGATGCAATAAAAGCAGATGAAATATTTACAAAATTAATGGGAGATAAAGTAGAACCAAGACGTGATTTTATAAATGAAAATGCTAAATATGTAAAAAACTTAGACATTTAAAAGGAGCTTAATATGCCAGAAGCTAATAATGATAAAATAGTACCGATAGATATTGAAAAAGAAATGAAAAAATCATATATAGACTATGCAATGAGTGTAATAGTATCGAGGGCATTACCCGATGTACGAGATGGTTTAAAGCCCGTACATAGAAGAATATTATTTTCAATGAACGAACTACATTTAGATCCTAGTAAGGGATATAAAAAATCAGCACGTATAACAGGGGATACTATGGGGAAATACCACCCACATGGTGATGCATCAATATATGATGCTATGGTACGTATGGCACAACCGTTTGCTATGAGATATATGCTAGTAGATGGACATGGGAATTTTGGTTCAATAGATGGTGATGGTGCAGCGGCAGCAAGATATACAGAAGCAAAATTAAGTAAAATATCAATGGAATTGTTAAAAGACATAGATAAAGATACGGTAGATTTTGTAGCTAACTATGATGGAGAGTTATTAGAGCCGTCGGTGTTGCCATCAAAATATCCAAATTTATTAGTAAATGGTTCATCAGGAATAGCGGTAGGTATGGCGACGACGATATTACCACATAATTTAAAAGAAATAGTAGATGGTGCTATAAAAATAATAGATAACCAAGTAGAAGAAGGAAGAGATACGGATATAGATGAGTTATTAGAAATAATAAAAGGACCAGATTTCCCAACGGGAGCTACAATATATGGTAAAAAGGGAATAGAACAAGGATTTAGAACAGGTAGAGGAAAAGTAGTAGTAAGAGCTACCTGTGACATATCGGAAATGAAAAGCGGAAGAAGTATGATAGTAGTATCAGAAATACCGTATCAAGTAAATAAATCAAAGTTATTAGAGAAGATAGCGGATTTAGCGAAAGAAAAGAAAATAGATGGAATAGTAGATTTAAGGGATGAGTCAGATAGAAAAGGTATAAGAATAGTAATAGAAGTAAAAAAAGATATAAATGCATATATAGTATTAAATCAGCTATATAAATACTCACAGTTACAAAATAGCTATGGTATAAACATGTTAGCGTTAGTAAATAACGTACCAAAAACATTAAATTTAAAAGATATGTTAGTACATTATTTAGAACATCAAAAAGTAGTAATAAGAAGAAGAACAGAGTTTGAATTAGATAAGGCAGAAAAAAGAGCGCATATATTAGAAGGGCTGTTAATAGCATTAAATAATATAGAAGAAGTAATAAAAATAATAAGAGGTTCAAAAGATGTAATAGTAGCAAAAGAAAAATTACAAGAGCAGTTTGGTTTATCAGAAATACAAGCTACGTCAATAGTAGATATGAGATTAAGAGCATTAACAGGATTAGAAAGAGAAAAATTAGAAGAGAACCATAAAAAGATAGTAGAATTAATAAAAGAGTTAAGAGCAATATTAGGTGATGAAAATTTAATATATGAAATAATAAAAGGTGAGCTATCAGAAGTAAAAAGAAAATATGGAGATGATAGACGAACATCAATAATCCATAGTACAGAAGAAATAAACATGGAAGATTTAATAGAAAAAGAAAGTGTTGTAATAACGTTAACAAATATGGATTATATAAAAAGATTGTCATTAAGTACTTACAGATCTCAAAATAGAGGTGGAAAAGGAAAGATGGGAATGACGACAAGAGAGGAAGATATAGTAAGAGATATAAAAGTATGCAATACACATGATTACCTATTATTTTTCACAAATTTAGGAAGAGTATATAGGATGAAAGGGTATGAAGTTCCAAGCGCAGGAAGAAGTGCAAGAGGAACAGCAATGATTAATTTATTACCACTAAAAGAAAATGAAAAAATACAAAGTGTATTAAATATAAAAGATTTTAAAGAAGATGAAGAATTTGTAATGTTAACGAGAAAAGGAATTATAAAACGAACTACTATAAAAGAGTTTGTAAACATAAGAAAGACAGGAAAAATAGCATTAACTATAAAAGATGAAGATGAGTTAGTAAATGTAAAAATAGTACAATCAGAAGATCAAATATTTATAGTTACAAGAAAAGGAAAAGGAATTAAATTTAAAGCAAACACGTTAAGAAAATTAGGACGTACAGCATCAGGAGTTAAAGGGATACGTTTAAAAGAAGATGATGAAGTAATAGACTTAATAATTGCTAAAGAAGATGAAAAAGTATTAATAGCATCAGAAAAAGGTTTTGGAAAATGCACAAAGGTAGGAAATTATAGAACGCAAAAAAGAGGCGGTACAGGTAGTAAAACATACAAAATAACAGAAAAAACTGGTGAAGTAATAGGTGTATTAAGAGTTAACGACAATGAAGAAGTTATGATGATAAACTCAAATGGAGTAATTATAAGATTAAAAGTTGAAGATATGTCAACGACAGGAAAAGTAACTCAAGGTAGCAAACTTATAACGTTAAAGGAAGATGAAACTGTTATTAGTATCAGTAAAATATCAGAAGCACAGTTAGGTTACTTAGAAGAAAATATAGAAGATGAAGAAAGTTCAGAAAATATAGAAAATGAATAAAATCTACATTTCATAAAATGTAGAAATACATAGAGGTAAGATAGTGGCTAAAATAAATAAAATTTACAAATTAGTAAATTTAAAAAATATATAATGAAAGAGATTGTATATTTTACATAGAACAAATAAACAAATAAACAAATAAAAAAAAAGAGGGAAACCTCTTTTTTTTATACAAAGGGGATCAAATGAAAACAAAAGATATAACGATAATAGGAATTAGTGCAAGTATAATATGCGTAACGTCGCCAATAGCAATACCGATGATATCAGGAGTACCAATTACGTTACAAACGATAATAATACCGTTGATGGCAAGTATAATAGGTAAAAAGAAAGGTTTAATAAGTACGTTAATATATGTATTGATAGGATTAATAGGAATACCAGTGTTTTCAGGTTATAAAGGAGGTATAGGAGCAATATTATCACCTACAGGAGGATTTATATTATCGTTTCCGTTAATGGCTTATATAGGAGGGTATTTTTTTGAAAATTATAAAAATAAATTAATGTTGTATATAGGAGTAATTATAAGTAACGTAATAAATTATGTAGTAGGTATTATGTGGTTTATGTGGTTTGTAAAAATGCCATTGAAAGAAACGATAATAATACTAGTAGTGCCGTATATTTTGGTAACGATAATAAAAATAATAATTACAGTTGAAGTTGGTAAAGTTGTAAAAAAGAATTATTTTTAGAAATGAACAGAAATAAAATTAATAATATAGATGTGAGGAGATACGAAAGGAAACGTATATATGGAGCATATAAAAGAAAAAAAGAAAAAATACAATATATTAAGCTATCAAAAAAATGGTACGAAACGTATAAAAACGAAAATTATCCAGAAATTTTAGGAAAGAGTAATAGACCGTATTTATATAAAATAATAAGTTACAATGATTATAATGCAATAATACCGTTAAGAAGCAACGTAAATCATAAATATGGATTTAAGTTAAATAAAAATGGTGGACTTGATTATTCAAAATCTTTATCTATAAGTAAAGAAGAACTATTAAAAGTAAAAAAATGTACTATAGAGGCTGAAGATCATAAAATAATTAAACAAGAAATTATAACAATAGAAAAACAATATAAAAAATATATAAAAGAGTATAAAAAAGCATATAATAGTAAGGCAAAACGTAGTAAAGAACTATTAAAGAATTCAACATTACAATATTTTCATAAAGAAATAGGAATAAAATCAAATATAAAAGCAAATAATGATAAAGTAATAAAAAAGTAGACATGTTGACAAATATCAATAAGAACCATATAATATAAATATATGAACTAGTCGTAGAACGCGACTAGGGTAAAATAAAAAAAGTTCAAGATATATGATCTAGTCGTAGAACGCGACTAGGGTAAAATAAAAAAAGTTCAATAGAAGATCTTACGAAAGTGAGAAAATAAAAAGCTATTAATCCAATGGATTAGTAGCTTTTTTGTTTTTATAAATAATAAAGTATTATCAAAAATATTGACATTATATATATATAATATTGCTAATAAATTGAAATATGATTTGGTAATATGTTAAGTTTTATTACTATTTTACATATGGGGAGGAACTGAATAAATGAAAATTATTCGCTTTATAATAATATTAATGCTTACATCGCTATTGCTGTTAAGTGAATTTAGAGTATTTGATTTTATGAATATGGAAAGTAAATTTGTAAGTTCGAATATAAAATATGATAATCAAACATCTATTACAAAAATTAAAGAAGATTTAGAAAGTGCAAATATGAAGTCTAAAAAAGATGCATTTGTAATAGTAAAAGATTATACAAACTTAGCAAAAAAGAAAATTGATATTTATGGGACATCTGGTGTAGAAGAATATTTCAATTCAAAATATAAAATAAAAAACAATATATATAAAAGTATGTTAACAGGCAATATAACCATAACATTTTATAATATAAATGATTTTGATGATTTTGATAATAATATGTACTTTTACTTTACAGGTGATGTAGAGTATGGGGAAATTTTTAAAGATAACCTAAGTTATAATATAGATACGTTAGGTATTAGAAAGAATAACAGTGACAATATTATTGAAATAATGACCGGTTTTATTTATATAGCATTATTTGGAGTATTTCTTAGTTTGAACTTATATGACTTGAGTTTGTCTAAAAAAGAGATGTTATTAAAAATAGTAAATGGTAGTAAAATATGGACAATAGTATTAAAAAATATTATAGTTGATTTTTTTATCTTATGGGGAAGTTATATTATTGCCCTATTAATACTCAAAAAATATGTTAGTGTAGGGTTTTCATTACATACATATCCATATATTTTATTAATAATATTTTTATTTAATGTTTTATTAAACGTAATAATTTTAAATTTTGATTATAAGGACGTTTATAGAAATAGCTTTTATTCTAAGAAAATATTATTTACTAACTATGCTTTTAAAGTTGTAATTACAGCTATTAGCGTTTTATTGTTAATATCAGGAATCAACGCTGTTAATGAAGGGGTAGACTTTAAAAAACAAAGAAGTTTTATAGAGGAATATAAGAATTATAATTATGCAAATTATAATACGTATAACGTTGAAAACATTACAGTGGAGGAGTTGAGTTATAGATTTTATAAAAAATCTTTTTAATGTCAACATTAATTGATTCTGAGGATGGTGCAGTACTTAAAGCGGATAAAAATACGATAGATTTTTTAAAAAGAGAAATTAAATAATTAGAAAATTTTGACTTTAAAAATAAAAGTTATATGCTAATACATTCAAAATCAAAGTATAAAGATAAAGAAGAAAGTTTTAAATTAGGTAGAATGGTATACTATCTAAATGAAAATTTGGAAGAAGTTGAATATATATATTATGATGACAATGTAGAAATCACATCTATGGATATACAAAAACTAATTGCAACAAAGTTACATTATAATCCTGTTATTATTTTAAATGGGTTTATGACCGTTCCAAATTATGATGACATAGAAGAAGATATACAAATGTTATTTTTTCGAAATGGAATTTCTGATATAAAAGAAGATGTGTTTATAGAATTTGTAAATAAATATAACTTAGGTAAGGAATCATACTCCTATACAAATCTTAAAGATGCTTATTTAGGAGACCTAAAAAAGATGGATATGATAGTTGGGATAAATTTATTTTTAATTTTAATGGTTGTAGCATTAAATGGTATTCTTACATAGGTGACAATAAAATATGAGTACACGGTTAATATTCGTGAAATAATATTAAAAAAAATACTAGGATATAATATGTTTTCTAGAATTAAAAAGATAGTACTATCTGTTGTAATGACTACGCTAATAACGACGATTTCAGTATTTATAATATCATATGTAGGAGATTTCAATAATATAGAACACATATTTACAGCAGGAATTGGATTGTTGTTGTTAGAATTGATAGTTATGACTTTAATTACATACAAAATAGAAAAAAATAATATTGTAAAGTATTTAAAAGGAGGTCTATAATGATAGAAATTATTGATTTAACAAAAAGTTATGGAGATAAAATTTTGTTTGATAAATTTAATCTTAAAATAAATAAGAACACTACTTGTATATTGTTAGGAGCAAGTGGATGTGATAAAAGTACATTAATAAACATGATAGGAGCTATAGAAGAATTTGATTCTGGTAAAATAATAGTTAATGGTATAGACATATCTAATAAAAAAAAATCAACTTAATTACTTTAGAAATAATGTAGGGTTTTTATTTCAAAACTTTGGATTGTTAGAAAGAAAAACGGTTTTACAAAATTTAAATATTATAAATAAAAAAATCAGAACTAATTACACAGTAAAGGAAGTTTTAAAGTTAGTGGATTTAGAAGATAAAATTAATAACAAAGTATATACTTTATCAGGGGGAGAACAACAGAGAGTTGCATTAGCTAGATTATTGTTAAAAAAATGTGATGTAGTTTTAGCGGATGAGCCAACAGGTTCATTAGATGACTACAACAGTAATATAGTGTTTAATCTTCTTAATAAATTAAAAGAAGAAGGGAAAACAATAATTATAGTTACCCCTGATGAAAAAGTTAAAAATAGAGGAGATGTTATAATTGAACTTTAAAAACAACAAAGTAGTTTTAGCCATATTATCAATAATAATAATTTTTATTATATGTGTAGTATCATGGTTTATGTTAGTTAATTTAAAATATAGTGATTATACTAAAAATATACCTAAAACGGAATTGGGTCTATATTATTTGGAAGATAATGAAAATACGTACTATATGAAAAAGCCAGATATGTTTATATTTACAGGTAACTTAGTAGTTGGGTATAATTATGAAGAAAATGGTGAGGAACATATTGTACCAGAAGTAGAATTGATTATATGGCCTAAAATGTTTTCAGATGATTATGAATATAAGATTTTTATAAATGAGACTAATGGAGATAAGTATAATATAAGAGTTGATAAGTATATGATGCCATATGATTCAAAATATACAGAAATTATACAATCGCATAATGAAGAAATAACAAAATTATGTGATAGAGCATCATCATTTTTTTGGAATAAATACATATAATGAATAAAAT
The DNA here is from genome assembly GCA_947313885.1 of uncultured Clostridia bacterium. Lineage (GTDB taxonomy): Bacteria > Bacillota > Clostridia > Lachnospirales > CAMZNU01 > CAMZNU01. The sequence goes on from CAMZNU010000006.1 coordinate 25,604, forward strand.
AAGATACAAAAATAAAAAAACCAATATTACTAATCTATAGATTAGCAATATTGGTTTTTTGTTTTTTGTTTTTTGTTTTTTATATAAAGTATAAAGCATAAAACAATTAAATTAATTCAACTTGATGAAAAACTTTTTTACCTTTTTGAACTAAAATTTTATTGTCATTAAAGTCGTTTAGGGTAACAATATATTTAAAATCTTTAATAGGAACTTCATTAATTCTAATGCCACCTTGAATAATTAAACGACGCCCTTCGCTTTTAGAAGGAACTAATTTTAATTGAAGAAGTAAGTCCATTAAAGAAATACCGTCTGAAAAAACATTTTTATCTATAGTAGATACGGGAGCAGAGCCTTTAGCACCGCTACCAGAAAATAGAGCTTTAGCACCTTCTAAAGCTTTATTAGCTTCATCTTCGCCATGAACTAATTTAGTAATTTCAAAAGCTAAAATTTCTTTAGCTTTGTTAATTTCTTTATCTTTTAACTTGCTAAGTTCATTAATTTCATCCATTGGTAAGAAAGTTAATAATTTTAAAAACTTAATAACGTCGTCATCAGCGGTATTTCTAAAAAATTGATAAAAATCAAAAGGAGTAGCTTTATTTTTGTCAAGCCATAAAGCACCGCCCATAGATTTCCCCATTTTTTTACCGTCTGATGTAGTTAGAAGTGGGAAAGTCATGCCATAGGCTTGTTGATTTTCGCACTTTTTAATTAAGTTGATACCGCCTAAAATATTTGACCATTGGTCATTACCGCCGAACTGTAATTTGCAATTATATTTTCTAAAAAGTTCTAAATAATCGTAAGATTGCATTAACATGTAATTAAATTCAAAAAAAGATAAACCTTTTTCAAAACGGCTTTTATAGGCATCAGCAGTAAGCATTTTATTTACAGAAAAATGGATACCGTAATTTCTAATAAACTCGACATAATTAAGGTTAAGAAGCCAATCGGCATTATCAACCATAATAGCTTTATCATCATCAAAGTCAATAAATCTACTAATTTGAGTTTTAAATTTATTAACATTACTTTGGATTTCGTCTTTAGTCATAACACGACGCATATCGGTACGATCGGTAGGGTCTCCAATCATACCAGTACCACCACCTACTAAACAAATAGGACGGTGACCAGCACGTTGCATATGCCCCATAGCCATAAGAGTTAAAAAATGTCCAACGTGTAAACTATCAGCCGTTGGATCCATACCTATATAAAAAGTTATTTTTTCGTCGCCAAGTAATTGAATAATTTCTTTTTCGTGGGTAGTTTGTTCTATAAATCCACGTTCTTTTAAAATATTAAAAACATTTTCCATGTTAGACTCCTTTACTAAATAAAAATATTAAGATTTAGTTTATTTGATAAATATTTTAACATTTCTATACCGGATATACTAGAGCCTTTTTTATCGAGAGCAGGACCAAAAGTTGAAACAGCTAATGAGTTAGGAACGACAGAAATAATGCCACCGCTAACACTACTTTTAGAAGGCACACCAGTATATACACTATATTCGCTAGAACCATTGTAAAGCCCGCAAGTGTTCATAAGAGAATTAACAATTTTTCTAACATCATCAGTTATGAGATCATTAGGAAAAGCGAATTTATGAGCAATAGTAGCCATAATTTTAGGAGTAACGTTAATAGAACACATTTTAAAATAGAAATCTAAAACATCATTAACATCAGTAGTTATAATATCGACACTTTTAAGAAAATAAGCAATAGAAATATTTTTGTGTCCTGTAGATTTTTCAGAAGTATAAACATTTGAATTAATAGTTAAATTTTCTTGATCTGTTATTTTAGAAAGGAAATTTAAAAACCCGTCAAATTTTTCTTGGAACGTATGTCCAGGGACAAGTTCTACAATAGAAATAGCGCCAGCATTAATAAAAGGATTAAAAGGTCTATTATCGTTATCAGTTTCTAGTTGAGACATAGAATTAAAATCTTTAGACGTTGCCGATAATGTAACTTTGTTAAGTAATACATCTAAAGAATTATTAAGAAGTACATAAGCTAGTAATGGAACTTTAGACATACTTTGAATAGTAAAAGTAACGTCATAATCTCCAGAAAAACAATGATTATTATTTTTATCAATAGTATAAATACCAACATGATCTTTATTGTATTTAAGAAGTTCTGGAATGTAACTAGCTAGGTCGCCGAATTGTGTATATTTTTTTCCGATGTCAACGGCATTATTAAGTGTATTAATCATATGTATACCCCCTTGTATAAAAAAATATTAATGTTAATAATAGTGTAACATCACATAGGAAGAGTAGTCAATAAAGAGGACAAAATAGATATAATAATAAAAGGTGTAAAAAAAGGAATAATAGTAATGTAGAAAAAATATGTGAATAAAAATTAGTAAAGTTTTTAAATTACACGACATTTTAATTAACGAATAGTTATAAAATATTGACATTATAATATTTTTCGCATATTATA
>CAMZNU010000007.1 GCA_947313885.1 uncultured Clostridia bacterium
AAATTATTGTGTATATAGGAGGGTTTTATCATGAAAAGAAATCAATTAAAAAGATTAAAAGTGGTGGCGCTAGTACCAATGACATTAATAGGAGCATTAGGGGGGAATGTAAAAGTATATGCTAAAGAAGGGGATGGAGTAGAACAAAAAATGGCAGTAGTGCAATTAAAAAAAGTACCAGATGGAATGGAATTAGAAGATGTAACAGAAGAAGAACAAAAAGAAATATTCAATAATTTACATAAAGAGCCAGAAGAAATAACAGATATAAAAATAATAGAAGTAGAAGAAATACCAGATGATGTAAAAGTAGTAGAAGTAGAGGAAGAGAAGGCAAATGAGTTTGTAGGTAAAGTAAAAGTATTAAAAGAAGAAAGTAAAATAGAAACAGGAGAAAAAATTGAAACAATATATATAGGTAATACAAAAGTTATTATAGAAAAAGACAATGAGGAAGAAAGAGTAGCGGTAACTATAGATGAAAATGGCATTAAAAATAAAGCTACGTACAATAAAAAAAGTAAAGTATTAGTTTTAGAAGAAATATTAAATGGGATAACTATAAGTGAAGAAAAAATAAATTTAGAAGAAAAAGAGACAAAAAACATAGGAAGAAAGAGTAGCAAAGAGAAAACATTTACTAATTATGAGTTTAGTTATTCAGGCGATAAATGGAAATTAAGAGCACCAGCAAAACAATTTTCATTTCATAGAACAGAACGTAAAACTATAATAAATAATAGGAATACGTCGCGACAATTAGGAAGGTTTCAAAAATCGGTTATTAGGATAAATGAACTGGAAGAATTAATAGTATTAGGTGGAGTCGGGATGACAATGACAAGCATACTATCGGTATTAACAGCAGGTGGAAATATTGCCACAGGTGGGTTAGCTACTCCTTTAGCTGTGGCATCATCTCTTTCAGCAGTAGGGATAACAGGCAAAACAGCTGAGAATGTTGTGAAATTAAGAACTGAATGTAAAAAAGCACATGAAATATTTCATGAAAAATTACAAGATAAGGTGGAAATAAATTGATTAAAAATAAGTTAAAAGTAACGGGGATGTATATATTTACAACAATAATAATTTTCGTTATGTTAGTATTTAATATAGGTAATACTATTGGTAGCTATGAATATATTTATGATGAACATAAAACAACAATTTATAATAAAAATCAAGATAGTGTAGAAATATCAAAAGGTGAAAATGAAAAAACTTTAAAAAAATTTAAGAAGAAAACAGATGAGTTAGGTACAGCACAGTTATACTTATATATAGATTTTATATTTTTTATTATACCAACAATAATTGTATTAATAATTTTAATTACGACTTATTTAGATAAAGAAAAAATAAAAATAACTATGAAAGAAAAAAGTGTATTAACAAGTTTGATAGTAGTTGCAATTATAATAGGGGATAAATTAAATACGAGTAGATTAATAGATTTTGTTATATTAACATTATTGTTTTATGTGTTAAATTTATATTCATATAAAAAATATGAAAAGAAAGACCAAAGAAAAAAGTATTTATGGGTGATTATAATTTTAACAATACTTATTATGCAACCACTGTACAACACAAATATAATTGAAAACATAAAAATAATAAAAAATAATAATTATGAATTGTCAATATTATTTGACCAAATTTTAGAAAGTGGAAACAAGTAAATTTAAAAACAAAAAAAAGAGCTTACAGCTCTTTTTTTATTGTATAAAACTAAAAATGAATACTACGAGGAAATATTTTTTATATAAAGAGAGATTAGTGCATATAGAAATAGTATATAAAGTTACAAGAGGGGTATATAAAATAATTATAGAAGATGACATAATAATAGAAGAAGCGTAAAACATTAGTACTAATAAAAGTTAAAGAAGTAATAATATTAGTGGAAAAAAAACATTAAATAGGTTAATATATATGTATATAAAAAAGGAGATACGAAAATGAAAAAAAGAGATTTAACAAAAGGTGATATAAAAAAATCACTATTAGTAGTAGCGATACCAACAATATTAAATATGTTATTGTTATTTTCATACAATATAATAGATATGTATTATGTAGGACAGTTATCAGAAATGTCTGTAGCAGCAGTGGGGACGGCGGCATTATTTCTAAATTTTGGGATGGCAGTAAGTCCAATAGGTGTAAATGGTGTAGCGATAAAACTAACCCAGTCATTGGGGGCAGATGATGATGAGAGTTTTAAAAAGTACTTTAGTACGGGAATATATATAAATATAGCACTTAGTATTGTAGTATTTTCAACATTACATTTTTTTAGTAATGGATTATTAAATTTACTAAATATAGAAAATGATGAGTTGTATAAACTATCAAACTTATATTTATCAAGTTATGCATTTGTGTATTTAATTTCATTTTTCAACATGTTTTTTAATAGAGTAATGGGATCGTTAGGAAAAAGTGACGTTGCCTTAAAAGTAAATGCTACAGGAGTTATATTAAATATTATATTAGATCCAATATTTATATTTACATTTGATATGGGGTTACGAGGTGCAGTAATTGCAAGTTTTATAGGTACTTTTGTAAATTTCGCAATATATATTTATATATTTAGAAAAACGTTAAAAGAAACTATAACAACAATACCTAAAAAAATATATATGATAAATAGTATAAAATTAGGGTATCCATACATGTTACAAAGAGTGTTATTTACATTTATAGGACTGGGAATGGGAAAAATAATATTAGACTATTCACCGCGAGCAATAGCAGCACAAAAAATAGGTTTTCAAATAGAAACAGTAACATTAATGGTTATAGGTGGTACATTACAGGCGTTAGTAGCATTTACAGGACAAAATTTTGGTGCTAAAAATTATGACAGAATAAAAGAAGCATATTCTATAGCCATTAAATTAGGGTTAATATATGCATCATTTACAAGTGTAATATTTTTTATATACGGTGGAGAAATAGTTAAGCTGTTTGCAACAGAGGCAGAAACTATATATTATGGGCATATATATTTAAAAGTAATAGCGATAGGACAATTGTTTGGAGTTTTAGAAATGATAAGTAATGGTTTATATTCTGGAATAGGAAAACCAAAAATACCAACAACTATAAGTATGGCAATAACACCGTTTAGATTAGTGTTAGCACCATTATTAGGTAGTTATTATGGAGTAGAAGGAGTTTTTTATAGCATACTAATAACGACTATTGCAAAAGGGTTAATATCTTTTGGATATTATCATTTGAAAATAAAGAATGAAATAGGATTAACAATTGTAAAATAAAATGATTGAAAATGATAATAAATAATTATATAATTATATAATTATGAAGAATATAAAAGAATGAGGTGCATTATGGAGAAAGAAGAAGAGAATGAAGAGTATGTTACAATAACATTAGAAGATGAAACGGAAATGCAATGCGAAGTAGTAGGTGTGTTTAATGCATTAGAGAGAGAATATATTGCATTATTACCAAAAGATAAAAAAGATACAATAATTTATAGATATAGTGAAAATGAAGATGGGGAATCCATTTTAGATGTAATAAATGGAGATGAGGAATTTAATGCGGTTGTAAAAGAATTTTATAACTGTTTTTAAGAAATATAATAAAATAAAGAAGGGAGGGCTAGTATATGTTGACGAGCTTGTACTATTACAACAATTATAGAACGGAATTTAAAAGTAATAAGGTGACTAATGGAAAAGTTAAAGTTAAATTAAATGTTGCGTATAATAAAGATGTAGTAAATAATATAAACGAGTTATCAAAAGGTATAAATGATTTAAATGTATCTATAAGAAGAGTAAGTAATACGTTAGATGGTAGAAGAGGGAATAGCGAAAAATATATAAAAAAAATAAAAGAACAGGTTGAAGATTTTGTTAATTCATACAACGAATCTAAAAAAAATATAGAAGGTAACAGTTCGTACCTCAAAAATTATTATAATAATATGGAAAAACAAATAATTGAAAACGAAAGCGGACTAAAAAAAATAGGAATAACATTTAATGATGGCATATTAACATTTGATAGTGAAATTTTTGATGCTATAGATAAAAAAAGTAAAGTATCGGAAACAAGAACTTTAATATCTAACATGATGGAAAGTGGTTCAAATATATTAAAACTGCCCCTATATAAACATATGGAATATAAAGAGTTTAAATATTATTTTACGTATAATTTAGAAAACATATATAAAACAAACACACGATTAGTAGAAACAGGACAAATTTTAGATGTAGAAATTTAAAAGTATTATCCTATGAGGTAATACTTTTTTTGGTTAAAGACATTAGCCAATTAAGATATTAAATAATTAAATAATAAAAAAGCATATTTGCTGAAGTGGGCAAAAAATGAAACAAATGATATAGAAGAAGATGGTTATGAATAGTTAGCAAATCACATAGACTATATAACAAAAGTAATGGAGATGAAAATTATAAATAAACTTTATGATTTTCAAAGTAACTGTATTAAATACATTTATAAATAGGTATGTGTATCTTTTGAAAAAAACAGCGGATAAGATAATATTTTATAGTTATTATAAATTTTTAGAAAAAATGGAGATGAATGTAGATAATGAAGGAAAAAATAATAAGTAGTATACTATTAATATTTTTTGTACTAGGGTATATAAATATTCAGTTTAGCATTTTAGCATTAATATGTTATATTTTTGCATTTGGAATATTGCTAAAAACAAAAAGAAAAATATATTGTTCTAATTATTGCTTTAGAAAAGGTATATTTGATATTACGAGTAAAATAAAAATAGTTAAGTTTAATATAAATAAATTTGATTCTAAATATTATAGACAGATAGTATTTTTTTATTTCATGTTGAGTTTTATAATATTAATAATGTCAACAATAGCTGTTTATAGTGGGAAAATAGATCCGATTAATGAAGTTAGGTTTTTATTTGCGGTAAAAGTTCCTTTTAAAAGTTATGGAACTTTTTCTGTAATTTTACCAGTTTGGATAATACATTTATGTTATAGATTGTATTCTATGACATTAACAACAGTAGTGTTAGGAGTTTTATTATCAATACTTTACAAACCTAGAACATGGTGTAGCATATGTCCATATACAACAGTAGCAAATAAATACATAAAAAAGGAGACTTAATAGTCTCCTTTTTTATGTATTTATTTGCTACTAATATTTTTAAAAATACCATTTATATAATTATTACGTTGTTTCACCGTGTCGCCTTCGTCCCTTAATTGCTTATCACGTGCAACGTCACCAATAGCGAAATCAGTTATATAAACCTTATCTACTACTAATCGTGGAAATGCACGCCCAACACTAGCCAAAATTTCAGCTGTAATGTTGTTAATAGCATTTTTTCCAGTCACATCTTCATAGCTCATGTTACTAATATCGTTAATGATAGCTTTTTCAATTTCACGTTTGTTAAAGTACTTAGGTTCTTCGATAGATAGAGAGATATCTAGGGATATTTCTACAGCACCTGTATTAGCTTTGACTTTAGTATACATAGTAGATAGTTCACGTATTTTATCATTAGATGGGGATGCTTCTTTAAAATTATTATCAAAGAGAGCCGTAAGTAGTATTACAATTACGATTAAGGTAAGAAGACTAATAGTATATATTAATCCTTTATTTTTTTTTTTAGGTTCTGACATATTAACACCTCCATATTTTTAAAATAAATTAGTTTTTATTTGGTTAACTGCTTTTAAAAGTTCTTCACGCTTAGAAAGAATGCCTTCTTCTATAGAATTCATTTTAAAAGAGATACCCTTAATGCCGTAGGGATCATTAATGTTGACATATTCTAAAACATCATTAAAATATACCAGGGAATTATAAATGTATTTTGATACTTCAAAATTGTATTTCAAAGCATCTTTAAAACTTAATACTTGAAGTTCTATTAGTAATTGGTTTTGTTGTGCAATAGAAATATCTATTATTTCAATAAAATCTTCTTTGCTTAAGTTATTATTTTGATAAAGCATAAATTGTGACTCTACATGTTCATGGGAATCTTTAGAAGATAAAAATATTTCGTATATATCTTTTTCTAATTTTAAGAGTTCTTTGGGTTCTAAAGACATGTCATAAAAAAGCATATTTTCATAAATTCTAATTCTAATAAAATTATATGCTATAAAACCGCAAAGAATAACACTTACTAGAGTTAAAGAAATAAATTTTAAAATTAATTTTCTTAACATATTAGGTTGATTTTTTTGAGAATTATTATGATCTTTTCCGTACCCTTTTCGTTTTATATCATCTCTTATTAAATGCGTTAAGGACGTAGATAAATCTTTGGCATCCAAATCGGCATCCATTTTTTCTTGGATAGATACATTGTCGCCTACATCTAAAAGCTCTTTTATTTCGTTAAAATCATTTTCGTCATCTTCTTCATGAACAATGTCTATAGCAGAGTCTAAATCTAATAATAAAGAATCAGTGTTAGCAAAATCGTCTTCATCAGTAGGACTGAAATCAATAGAACTAACAACATCAATAGAATCAACATCAATAGAATCATCATCAATAGAATCATCATCAGTAGAGTCATCATCAGTAGAGTCATCATCATCATTTAAAAGACCACTACTTGGTATTAAGCGCTTCAAATCGTTTAAATCTAGATCGAAATCATCATCACTATTCAAATCATCTTGAATGACAGAATCACAATAAGGACATTTCGTCAGACCATCATCTATAATGTTACTACAATTATTACATATCAATATTATTCACCTCGTTTATACGTGAAAGACTGTTTTTTAGTGAAAGACAAACATCCTCAAATTTGCTGTGAGAAAGTTTTAAAGGTTCATAGGTTTTAGAAGAAGAAACGATAAAATTATCATTTTCAAATCTCGGAATAATATGGATGTGAAAATGTTCTACCGTTTGCCCAGCTAAAGAACCGTTATTTTGCATTATGTTAATGTCATTGACATTAAAAGTATTTTTTAATGCACAAGCAACATCAATAGATTTAGAAAACAACTTAGAGCCTAAATTATTTTCTAAAGAGAAGATATTTTCAACGTGTAATTTTGGTATAACAAGGCAATGTCCTACGTTAGCAGGAAAAGCATCAAGTATACAAATAATGTATTCATCTTCATATAAAATATGAGATGGAATTTGTTTATCAATAATTTTACAAAAGATACAATTGCTACTCATAATATAACCTCCTATTTAACATAAATACATTTTAGCACGAAAGCATAAAATATACAACGTTGCACATTAAAAAAATGAAGTAGAAAGTAAAATATAATAGCATTGAAAAAGAGAAAAAAAAATAGTAAAATTATATAAGATGAAAAGGAGGTATTTATGAAAATTTTAATGGTAACGTCAGAGGTGAAACCTTTTAGTGAAACAGGGGGATTAGGGGATGTATTAGGTTCGCTACCGAAGTATTTAAAAAAATTAGAATTGGATGTGAAAGTAGTAAGTCCTTTATATGCGGACACGAGTAATAAATATAAAGACAAAATGAAAAAACTATGTAGTATAAATATAGATTTTGGTGAAAAAATAGAAATTGCAGAAATATATAGTATTAAAGAAGAAAAAGTAGAATATTTGTTTATTAAAAACGATGAATACTATGGACGTGAACAGTTATATGGATATGAAGATGACTATAAAAGGTTTGCGTTTTTTAGTAAAGTAGCGTTGCATATGTTAACGGAAATTAATTTCAAAGTAGATATTATACATTGTAATGACTGGCAAAGTAGCTTAGTACCGATATATTTAAAAGATAAATATAAAAGACAAAAATTCTATAAAGAGATAAAAACTGTGTTAACAATACACAATTTACAATATCAAGGTGTGTTTGATAAAAAAGTGTTAAAAGAAATAGATTTAGATGATAGTTATTGTAGTGTTGACAAAATGGAATTTTATGGTCAAGTAAACTTTTTAAAAGGTGGACTAATTTACTGTAATAAAATAACAACGGTAAGTCGCAAATATTCTAAAGAGATACAGGAGACGGAGTACGGGTTTGGCTTAGATGGAGTTATGAGGCATTTAGAAAACAAAGTAACAGGGATAATAAACGGTATAGATTATGTAGCAACAAATCCAAAAACAGAAAAAGAGTTATATAATTTTGATAAAAGTGATTTAAAAAATAAGTATGTAGGACAAAAGGAATTGAGAAAAAAATTGGGATTAGAAGATAAAGGATTACCGTTAGTTGGAATGGCAACAAGATTAGTTTCACAAAAAGGGTTGGACATATTACCTATGGATATAAAAAATATAGGAATACAATTAGTGGTATTAGGAACAGGTGATAAATTGTATGAAAACAAAATTAGAGATATGGAAAAAATAAATAAAGGGTTAGTAAAAGCGGTATTAAAGTACGATAACGAAATTGCAAAAAGTATATTAGCGTATTCGGATATGTTTTTAATGCCGTCGTTATTTGAGCCATGTGGGTTAGGACAAATATATGCTTTAAGGTATGGGACGGTGCCGATAGTAAGAAATACAGGCGGATTAAGTGATACGGTGGATAATTATAATAATGATAATAGAAATGGTTCGGGTATAGTATTTGATGATTTTTTAGAAAGTGGCGTTGTGTGGGCATTAAAAAGAAGCGTAGAAATATATAATAAAAAAGAAAATTTAAAAGAATTAATAGAAAATGGAATGAATAAAGACTATTCTTGGAACAGTTCAGCGAAAAAGTATAAAGATTTATATTTAGAATTAAAAAAATAGAAGGGGTTTTACTGTGCACAAATCAGATAGATCTAAAGTAGTTAAAAAAGATAAGCTAGAAAGAAGAAGGAGAAAAAGAAAAAAAAAAAGAATAGTAATAATAATAATAGTTTTAATAATTGGTACAGTAATTAGATTAAATATTAAGGAGTATACAGAAAGAGGTTACAAATTATATGAAACTAATATTACGTTACCAATAGATAGATTAAGTAGGGGCGAATTTGTAAAACCAGATGTAGAAAATTTTTATTATGTAACAAAAAATAAAATAGCATTATATGATAGCAAGACAACGAAAAAGTGGGAATACATATATAGCTTAAATTCTATCAGTACACATAATAGAGGAAATTATATCGTGGTGTATGAATTTGGGAGTAAAAAAAGTATATATGTGTATAATGAAAAAGGGCATAAATATGATTATATGCCGGAAGGTGACATAGAGAATATAAAAATAAATAAAAATGGATATACGGTAATAAGTAGTATAACAGGGGATGAACGTAATATAGTAATTTTAAATAGCGTAGGTGTAGAAATTTTCATAAAAAAAGAAAACAGCAAGAAAAATGTGTTATTAGATCTAGATATATCAGAAAATAATGAAGTTTTAGGTATGAGTTATTTAAATCTTGACTATATAAAACCGCAAACAGAAATATCTTTTCAGGGTGTATTTAAAAAAGATAATGAAAAAGGTGTATTTAGTAGTTTAGTGCGGGAAAATAGAATAGTCAGTAAAATAGTATTTGTAGAAAATGATTTATATGGAATATCGGAAAATGAAGTAGAGAAATTTGAAGTAACAAACTCGAAAGTGTATCCATTATATGAAATACATATGCCAAACGTGGTAGAAGAAATAAAAATAGTAAATAATAAGTATATAGCAATTTTATACGGAAATAAAAAAATGAATGAAACAAGTTTTAAAGAGAATACAATAATATTATATAGGAATGGAAAAATAAAAACGAAAATAAAACTAGAGGACAAAGTTGAGTTTATGGAAAAAGGAATAGATTCAATTATAGTTAGTAAAAGTAATGAAGTAACAAACTATGATCTGTCGGGGAATATAATTTGGACATTTGAGAATAAAGGGATATTAAAAAAATTCATACTATTAAATAAAAAAAAGGGACTTAGTGTAAGAAGTGAAGATGGGATAATTGTAGAGAAGAGAAAATAAGGGAGCAAGAAATGTTAGATATAATGTTAATAGCAATGATGGTAGTGATATTTTTCGTAGGAGTTAAAAAAGGTGCAATAATAATGATATATAATTTATTATCATTTGTAGCATCAATAATGCTTACAAAATATTTAGCACCTTTTGTTTCGGTATTTTTAAATGATAAAACATACGAATATATAAAAAGCAAAATCATGGAAAAATTAAAAATAGGAGAAGTTACTAAAGAAACAGTGCAAAAGAATAGAGAAATAATAGAAAACTTTGAAACCCCAGAGTTTTTCAAACAAAGTCTTTTAGAAAATAATAATACAGGAGTATACGAGAAATTAGGAATAACGGGTATAGAAGACTACATAGCAACATTTATTACAACGTTAGCGATCAGCATTAGCTCGATAGTTATAACATTTATAATAGTAATAATATTAATAAAAGTGGTAGGAAAATTTTTAGGTATTTTCAACTACATCCCTGTGATTTCAACGATAAACAAGATAATAGGAGGAGGTATAGGAGTTGGTATAGCATACCTAGTTACGAATATAGTATTTTTAATATTGCCGTTAAATTTAACTATTTATGAAAATGCTACAAAACTTATTAATGAAAGTGTAATAGGGATGTATATATATGAAAATAATATTTTTTACAGTCTAGTAAATTTATTAGTGGTAGGTATTTTATAAATAAAAATGAAATAGATACGAAACAAGTTACAAAAAATAAAAAAGGTTGACAAAAAAACAAAAAAACATTACAATAACTAATGTACAATTCAAGTATAAAAGCTTAAAAAAATCTGTGGATGTAGCTCAGCTGGATAGAGCGTCTGGCTACGGACCAGAAGGCCGAGGGTTCAAATCCTTTCATCCACGTTAAAGAGAAAATTACACAATGTAATTGTCTCTTTTTTTTTATAATATTACTATATAGGGGAGGAAATTATGGTTAAGTTTTTTCAAAAGTTAGGAAAGGCAATAATGTTACCAGTTGCGTGTTTACCAATTGCGAGTATAATGATGGGTGCAGGATATTGGATTGATCCAACAGGATGGGGAGCAAACAACGTAATAGCGGCATTTTTACTTAAAGGTGGTGGAGCGTTAATTGATAACATGGCAATTTTATTTGCTGTAGGTATTGCTGTAGGAATGTCAGATGATAATGATGGTACATCAGCATTAGCAGGGCTAGTATCTTGGTTGGTAATGACCACATTGTTAGCACCTGGGGCAGTAGCATTTTTCCAAGGGATAGATATATCATTAGTAAATCCAGCATTTAGTAAAATTGAAACACAATTTGTAGGTATATTAGCAGGTATTATAGGAGCATCAACTTACAACAGATTTAAAAATACTAAATTACCAGATTTTTTAGCGTTTTTTAGTGGGAAGAGAAGTGTTGCTATAGTTTCGGCATCAGTATCTACATTAGTTGCCGTTGTATTATTTTTTGTATGGCCAGTAGTGTATACATCACTAGTAAACTTTGGTACAGGAGTAGTTAGCACAGGAGCAATAGGGGTAGGTATATACGGCTTCTTAAACAGGTTATTAATACCAACAGGGTTACACCATGCTATGAACTCAGTATTTTGGTTTGACGTTGCAGGAATAAACGACCTTGCTAACTTTTGGTCAGGTCAAGGAGTATTAGGAGAAACAGGAATGTACATGACGGGATTTTTCCCGGTTATGATGTTTGGATTACCAGGGGCAGCACTTGCAATGTATCATACAGCTAAACCAGAAAGAAAAAAGATAGTAGGTGGGATATTATTAGCAGGAGCTGTATCATCATTTTTTACAGGAGTAACAGAGCCATTGGAGTTTTCGTTTATGTTTGTTGCACCGTGGTTATATTTTACACATGCAATATTATCAGGAATAACAAACTTTGCAGTTGCACTATTACCAGTAAGAGCTGGATTTAATTTTAGTGCTGGTTTTGTAGATTTTGTTTTAAGTTCAAAAACGCCTATGGCATTAAATCCAATATTATTAATACCTATTGGATTAGTTGTAGGTACAGTATATTATGTAGTATTTAGAACATTAATAGTAAAGTTTAACATCAATACTTTAGGGCGTGAAGATGAAGAAGTTGTAGAAGATAGTATAAGTGTTACTGACACGGCTACGAGTGTGAGCGAAGAGTTTACTAAAAAAGGTGAAAAAATATTAGAAGGGTTAGGGGGAAAAGAAAACATATTAGGTGTTGATAACTGTATAACAAGACTAAGAGTAGAAGTTGAGGATATGGACTTAATCAACGAAAATAAAATAAGAGAAGCAAATATTTTAGGAATTATAAAGGTAGGAAAAAAGAATATACAAATTATAATTGGACCACAAGTTCAATTTGTAGCAGATGCGATTAAAAAACAATTGTAATAAAAAAATGACAGAATTTATTCTGTCATTTTTTTATTACAATTGTTTATAAAAATTAATGAAAGTGTGTAATATATATATACAAAAATTTAAAAAGATGATAACATATATTCATTACATGAAAACAAAATAAAATATATTAATTAAAAAACCAAGGTGAGAGCATGGATAAAATATTAGTTTTAGGTGGAACATTTAACCCGATACATGTAGGACATTTGTCTATACTAGAGGAAGTACGGTCAAAATTAAAAATAGACAAAGGTATATTAATGCCGAACGGTAATCCACCACACAAAAAAACAATAAATAAAATAGATGTATTTAATATGTGTATAGAAGCGATAAAAGAAAACAATAAATTAGAAATAGATACATATGAATTAGAAAGTGAAGAAAAAAAATATACGATAGATACTTTAAAATATTTAAAAAAGAAACATGAAAAAGAAATATATTTTATTGTAGGGTCGGATTTTTTAACAACACTAGGCGCATGGACAGATATGGATGAAATAGTTAAGCTGTGTACTTTTGTAATAGTAAACAGACCTTCTATAGAAGGTGATTTTAAGAGTAAAGTAAAAGATTTTGAGGTTAAATATAACACAAAAGTTAAAACAATGGAAGTAGGGTATTTTAATGTATCATCATCCCAAATAAGGGAAAAAGTAAAAAACAGAGAAAATATAAAATATTTAGTACCAGAAAGCGTGCGAGAGTATATATACAAAAAAAATATATATGAAGTGAATTATAAAGATTTAATAGAACATTTAAAAAAGGAATTAAAAATAAATTTAACTAATAGAAGATATGAACATACACTAGGAGTTGCAAGACTCAGTAAGGAACTAGCAAAAATATATGGAGTAAATGAAGATAAAGCGGAGCTTGCGGGAATGTTACATGACTATGCAAAAGAGTTTAGCCAAAGTGAAATAAAAGAATATGGAAAACGTTATAATCTATCAGACGAAAAAGCAAAAAGTACAGGATTAGCCCATGGTTATATAGGCAGTAAAATAGCAGAAGATAAATATAATATAAAAGATAAAGAAATATTATTAGCTATTAAAAATCATACGACAGGTCGTAAAGATATGACAACGTTAGAAAAAATAATATATGTTGCAGATTTAGGAGAAGAAAATAGAGAAGAAAAATACGTTAAAAAAATAAGATGGTACATGTATACAAGTTTAGATAAAAGCCTTGAAGAGGGCGTTAAGTATAAAGTAAGGTATTTAAAAAGTAAAAATTTAGAAGTAGATAAAAAAACGTTAGAACTAATTAAAACATTTGATAAATTAAATACGAAGTAAAGTATTTAATAAATAGAGGAGAAAACAATGGATAAAAATATTAAAATAATAGTAGATGCAATAGAAGAAAAATTTGGAATGGATACGTGTGTAATAGATATAGATAAAGTATCATCAGTAGCCAATTATTACGTAATAACAACAGGAAAAACGCCAACACAAGTACACGCAATAAGTGAGGAAGTGCAGTTTAAAATGGATATAGGAAAAGTAAAATTATTGCATTCAGAAGGAAGAGATAGAAATAATTGGGTGTTATTAGATTATGGAAATATAGTAGTGCATGTATTTAATAAAGATGAAAGAGAGCAATATAAGTTAGAAGAGTTATGGTCAAAGGGAGAAGTATTGGACTTAGGTAAAATATAAATGAACACTCTAAAAATTAGAGGAGTAATAATAAAGGAGGTATGTATAAGAGAAACGGATAAAATATTAACAGTATTTGCAAAAGGAAGGGGAACAGTTGTAATAAATGCTAAAGGTTGTAGAAAAAGTAATAGTAAACTATTAGCAGGAACATCATTGTTCTCATATTGCGATTTTATAATAAGTAAAAATAATAAATTTAACAACTTAATGCAAGTAGATATGATAAGAAGTTTTCATTCTTTAACAAAAAATTATGAGAATATATTTATAGCAAGTTATTTAGTAGAAAACTGTTACAAAGGATTGTTAGATAATGAAATAAATGACAATATTTTAAAACTATTAATAGCAAGTCTAAATTATTTAAGTAATGGAAAAGTGGATAATAAAATAATAATTTCTGTATTTGAGTTAAAGTTTTTACAGTTTAATGGATATGAGCCGTATATGGAAAATTGTAGCTGTTGTGAAAATATAAAAGATATTAATTATATAGGAGTAGAAGGTATTATATGTGGAGATTGTAAAAAAAGTAGTCATAAAAAGATTAATGAAACAATAAAATATTCAATAAAATACATATTAAATAGTGATATAAAAAAATCTTTTGAATTTAAAATACCGAAAAAAGATATAAAGAGCATGAATAAAATTACAAATATGTTGCTTTTAGAACAGATAGACTATAAATTAAATAGTTTATATTTTTTAAAGTAACATAATTGAAATTAAGGGGGTAGATTGTGAAAAATAAAAAAAGTATAATAATTATCGCGACAACATTAATAACAATTTTATTATTGGGTATAACAGTAAGTATGTTAACAGCACCATCATTAAAAGATAAAGCAAGTGCTAACAAAAAAATAAATAAACAGCAAAAAGTATATATAAATAATGTGGAAGTAACAGGGTTAAATAAAAAAGAGAGTATAGAAAAATTAGAATCAAAGTCTTTATTAGCGGATAATAAAATCAGTATAGTAGTAGATGATAAAACATATATTTTTGGTTTAGAGGACGTTGGAGCAGAATTTTTATACAATGAAGCATATGATAAAATAAGCGATAGAAAAAATAGTGATTCTAAAATAACAATTAATGAAGATATATATATAGATGCGGAAATAGTAGTAAATAAAGACACAGTAAAATCTATTGTAGAAGCATTATATTTAGAACATAATACGGATCCTTCTTTTCCGATTATCCAGAGAGAAGAAGGAATATTTGTAGGGGAAGAAGGTAAAATAGGACATAAGATAGATAAAGAAAAATCTATAGATTTAATAATTCAAAGTATATACAGTAGAAAAAACAGAGTAACGTTAGATTTATATGAAATACCGCCTAAATATACTATAAAAGATTTAAATGATAATATGACATTACTAGGTACATCTACTACAGTATTTGATGCTGATGAAGAAGCAAGAGCAACAAATATCCAAATAGCATCAAAAAGTATAGATGGTAAATTAGTATTACCAGGGGAGGAGTTTTCTACAGAAGAAAAATTTATACCGTATACAGAAGAGAAAGGTTATAAAAATGCAGCAGTTATAGTTGGGAATGTTTTTTCGACAGATATAGGTGGAGGGGTATGCCAAGTATCTAGTACTTTGTATAATACGTTGTTGGCATCAGAGTTAAAAGTAACAGAGAGACACAACCATTCTCTAAAAGTTGGGTATGCAGATTATGGATTTGATTCTGTATTGGCGGAAAATTATATGGACTTAAAATTTGTAAATGATACAGAATATCCTGTATTTATCGAAAGCATTGTAAAAAATGAGGAAGTCACAGTAAATATATATGGTAAAGATACAAGAGCTGATGGATATAAAGTAGAGTATAAAAAAGAGTTAGTAACAGTAATAGAACCTCCAGCAGAAGAAATAATAATTGATAAAGAAATGCTAGAAGGTGAAGAAGAAATAATAGCATCATCATTAAATGGGTATACATATAAAGTGTATAAGTATACGTATATAGACGGCATTTTAAATGAAAAAATATTAGTGGATACAAGTTATTATAGAAGTAGACAAGGTAAAAAAATAATTGGTGGGAAAAAAGTAGATGAAGATACTGTAGAATTAAAAGATGGTGAAATAGAAGCTATAGAAACTATAAAAATAGAAGATATAGAAAAAGAAAATATAGAAATAGAAGATGTAGAAAGTGATGACCGATAGAAGTAAATAAAAAAATCTCCCTTGCGGAGATTTTTTTATTTACTTCTATTTAATTTTTCCATTGTTTAGGATTTAAATTCCATTGCTTAGCTTCGATAGAATCCTCTATAGATAAATAATTTTCATCTACAGCTAAATTTATTAAATCAGGAAAATTACATAAAGTTTCGAAATTACAGTTAGCCTTTTTAAAATTATTTTTAGTGCTTTCAAAGTCATAAGAAAATATAGCTACTACTTCAACAGAAGATGCGCCGGCATTTCTAGAAGCTTCCACAGCGGAAATACAGCTACCACCAGTAGAAATAAGGTCTTCAATTACGATAACTTTTTTATTTTTAAGAGAACCGCCTTCAACTTGGTTACCTGTTCCGTGAGCTTTAGGTTTAGAACGAATGTATGCCATAGGTATATTATATCTTTCGGCGATGAAACTAGCCCATGGTATTCCAGCTGTAGAAGTACCAGCGATAATATCAAAGTCCTTAGTTTTAAGAACGGTAGAAAAGGCATCAACAATAATATCACGTTGTTTAGGAAAACCGATAACTGTGCGATTATCACAATAAATAGGCGACTTAATACCAGATACAAAAGTAAAATGATCTTTAACATTTAGTTTTACAGCTCCTACAGATAATAATGATTGTGCTACTAGTTTTGAGTTATTCATAATTTATTTCCCTCCCTGTATTGTTAAAAAAAACGTTGTCATTAAAAACTATATTACCATTTACAATAGTTGTTAAAACATCACCGAAGCCACTAAAATTATGGAAAGGTGTCCATTTGCATTTGGAAACAATAGTATCATTAGTAATTTTAAAAGGTTTGTTTAAGTCAACAATGACTAAGTCAGCACAAAAATCTTTTTTAAGAAACCCTCTTTTTTCTATGTTAAATATTTGGCTTGGGTTGTTACACATAAGAGATATAAGTTTTTCCATAGTAAGTTTGTTTTGATTAACGGAATTTAACATAAGAGGTAAAGAAGTTTCAACACCGCCAACGCCAAATGTAAGATTTTCTAATTTTTCATTTAATAAATGAGGTGCATGATCAGAACCTAATGTATCTATAATTCCGTTGTTAATACAGTCCCATAAATAATTACAATCTAAATTACTTTTAAGTTCGGGTTTCATTCTAAGTAATGGATTATTTTTAAGATCATCTTCATTTAAAAATAAATGATGGGGTGTAACTTCTACTGTAAAATTACTAGTAGATTTGTATTTTTCTATAGTTTTCAATTCATCTTTAGAAGAAATATGACAAAGATGTAAAGGGGTAGAACATTTGTTACTTATGTTAATAGATTTTTCTACCATTTCATTTTCGCCGTGTACAGTAATTAACTTTGACTTTGAAAAAATATTTTCAAGAGTGTCATTATCTTCTACTAACATTTTTCCAGTTGATACGTTCATAAATACTTTAGTAGATGCTATATTTAATTTTGGAATTTCATTAGAGTTATCATAATTAGAACCACCGAAATGAAACCCATAATTAACGACAGAAGTTTTAGAAGCTAAATCTCTTTTTAAATTTAGATTATTAACAGTAGTCGTAGTAGGTATAGTATTTGGCATATCGATAAAAGTAGTAACACCACCTTTAGCACAAGCTAAAGAACCAGAATAAAAATCTTCTTTGTGACTAAGTCCAGGAGTACGCATATGAACATGACAATCAATGACTCCAGGGATAACATAATATAATCCTTTCAAATCAATTATTTTTACATTAGTGTCATCAACGTTAATAATATTTTCTATTTTACTTATTTTATCATTTTGGATAAGAATATCTTTAAGTACGAAATTGTTGCCATGAGTAATAACTCTAGCATTTTTAATTAGCATAAAAGTAACCCCTCCTCAATTTCGTTAATAATTAAATCGATAGCTTTAATAGGGTCATGAGATTTAGTAATAGGACGACCTATTACTAAAAAATCAGCACCGTTTTTAATAGCATCTTTAGGAGTCATAATTCTTTTTTGATCATCTACAGATGCAAAAGATGGTCTAACGCCAGGGCAAATAGTATAAAAATCATTACCGCATAAATTTTTGATTTTTTTAGCTTCTATAGGAGAGCAAACAACACCGTTAAGTCCAGCATTTTTACTTTGGACGGCAAGGTGAGTAGCAAGTTCTGAGGCATTTAAAGAAGTTTTAAACTGTTCCATAATTTCTTTATCAGAAAAAGAAGTTAGGACAGTAACGCCAATACATAATGAATTAGAATTAGAAGTTTTTATAGTAGTTACAACTTTCTCCATGGCGGTAACGCCTATAGAACAATGTACATTAAACATAAAAACTTTTTCTTTAATGGCAAAAAGTGAAGCCATAGCAGTTGTATTAGGAATATCATGAAATTTTAAATCTAAAAAAACTTTTTTATTTAAACTGTGTAAATAGTCTATAGCTTCTCCGCGGGTGTTAAGGAACAATTCAAGACCAACTTTATAAACGTTAACTTTATCGCCTATAGAGGTAACTATTTTTTTAACATCATTTAAATTTGTATAATCTAAAGCTACTATTAATCTGTCGCAATTATTTAAAATCATAATTTTATCCTTTCTCTATAAGAAACTCCGTTATCAGGATGTGCAAGCCCAATTAAAGATGAAATACAATCTATACCGTTATCATTTAAATATTTTTCAAGTCCTTGTTTAATTTCTAATGGAAGTGTAGGGTTTGAAAATAAAGAACTACCAAGAGAGATACAAGTAGCACCCGCCATAAAAAACTCTATAGCATCATTAGTTGATGATATTCCGCCCATACCTAAAATAGGTATTGATACTTGTTGTGAAACTTGATAGATCATTCTAAGGGCGATAGGTTTTATAGCAGGACCAGATAACCCACCCATAACATTACCGAGTAAAGGTTTTTTACTTTTAATATCAATAGAAATACCTAATAAAGTATTTATTAAAGCGATAGCATCAGCCCCTTCTTCTTCTACTATTTTAGAAATTTCAACGATGTTAGTAACGTTAGGAGATAATTTAACTATAAGAGGCTTAGATAAAACTTTACGAACTTCATGAGTTACATGTCTAGCCATTTTAGGGTTAGACCCAAATGCCATACCACCATCTTTAACGTTAGGACATGAAATATTAAGTTCTACAATATCAATTTCTTTTATAAGTTCGATTTTTTTAGCAAGCTGTACATAGTCATCTAGTACACTACCGTTAATATTAGCGACTAGAGGTATAGAAATTTCTTTTTTTATTGATGGTAATAATTTTTTAAATTCATTTATACCAGGATTTTCAAGACCTACACAATTTAACATACCAGAAGGCGTCTCAGCGATGCGAATACCTTTGTTACCGTTACGAGGTTCTAAAGTTATACCTTTTAAAACTACAGCACCTAGTTCATTTGGATTAAAGTAATCTTTATATTCAAGACCGTAGCCAAAACAACCAGAGGCTGTTAATAATGGATTATTTAAATCAATACCTAAAAAATTTAAATTCAAATTATTATTCATTAGTACCTCCTATATTTTCTTCTATAATGTCTAAACTGTTAAAAACAGGACCATCATAGCAAACTTTTTTCATGCCATTTTTTGTAATGATAGAACAACCAACACATGCTTTAATACCGCAGGCCATTCTTTCTTCTAAAGAAATTTCACACAATATGTTGTGTTTATGGCTAAGACGTGCGACAGCTTCCATCATTTTAAAAGGACCACAAGTATAAATTAAATCTATATTATTTTTTTCTAATATGGGATTTAAAGCATCTATAACATTACCAGTAATTCCAGTAGAGCCATCTAACGTTGTAATTATGTTATGTACATTAGGAAAATTAAAACGTTCAACGATTTTAATAGAATGCGAATCACTAGCACCAGCTATAAAAGTTATGTTGTTATTAGGTAATAATGATTTAATTAAATATTTCATAGGTGCGATACCAATGCCACCGCCGATAACAACAATATTTTTGTTAATGGGAGTTGTAGAAAAACCGTTACCTAATGAACCATGAATGTTAATAACGTCATTAGGACGTAAGTTAGAAATTTCATAAGTGCCAGATCCTAATGCTTCATAATAAAATTCTAAAATGTTACCGTCTATATTGTGCAAACTTATAGGTCGTCGTAAAATACGAGAATTATCATTACTTTTAATCATAAAAAATTGTCCAGCTTTAGCATTGGTACATAATTTTTTAGTAAGTACTTTTAATAAAAAATAATTATTTGAAATATTAATATTTTCTAAAACTATTACGTCTTCTAAAAACATAAATTAACCTCCACATAAAAAAAGGAATAAATGCAAAATGAATTAGCATTTATTCCTACAACATATTAAATTATTAATTAAAAAAAACGGGGCAAACACAATTAAAAAAAATTCATTTACAATATAAAATTTTTTCATAAGCGTGTGCCTCCTTTTTCATATTAAAAAGATAGTAACATAAGTAAAAAAAATTGTCAAAGGAAATATATATAATATATACAACAATAAGTAAATACTGTATAATTTTAAAAAAAGAACATATATTTAATAAAAATCTTTATAGGAGGTAAGTTAAATGTGTGAAAATAATTTTAAAATTGTATATTCAAAAGATGTTCAAAACATTAACTTTTTAGATGATATATTAAAGCTAGATAAAGAGGTATATGAAGATAGTATGTTAGGAACTAAAAAAAAATTAGAAGAGGAATTTATGAAAAATAAAGAAAGCTATATATTACTTTATAATAAAGAACAATTAATTGGATACAAATGTTTTTTTCCAGTTACTAATGAAGCAAAAAAAGAAATATTAACAGGGGAAGAAAATTTTGACGATAATATTACAAATGATGATATTTGCGAGTATGGAAACATAAACAACTTATTTTTAATATCAATAGTAATATCAAAAAAATATCAAAATACAAAAGGTATAGTGTATTTAAATGAAGCGTTTAAAAAATTTTTATTAAATAAAAACGAAGATGGTAAAAAAATAAAATCAATAATGGCTATAGCAGTTAGTGGAAATGGTGTTAAATACTTAGAAAGAAATAATTTTAAAGAAAAGAAAAAAATAGACGATAACCATAAATTATACGTATGCGATGAAGAGGGAGTTAGGGGAATATACAATGGAGAACATAGAAAATAAAAAAGAGAAACCAGAAGAACAAAAGGTAGCAAGTCATATATATCTTATATTTCCAGTTAGTAAAATGAACGGTTATGATGAAAAAATTAATATTAAAAACGGTAAAATGAAAAAAGAATATGATGCCTATGAAAAAGAAATGGAAGCTACTTATAAATATGAATGTATAGAAGAAGTTTCTAGTAGTATAAAAAAGAAATATTTAGGGTCATATAAATTTCCGATTATTAAAGATGATAAATATGGTGAATTTAATGGATGTGTAAAATATGAAAAATGTATAAAACGTATAAAAGAGGTTGATGTTTTCGTATCTATGTCTAGCCATGAAGATAGTAAAACGTATTTATTAACTATTGTAATACCGATACCAGAAGATAGTTATTTAGTTACAAATATATTAGACCAAATATCAAGTTCGAACATTTATTTAAGGAATAAAAAATATGATAAAGAATATGATAAAGTAGATAGTTTTAAAGAATATGATAAAGTAGATAGTTTTATAAAAGAGAATTTAAAGGTAGAAAGAGAAGGGGATTATAAAACGGTTATTTGTTTAAAAGAAAAACCAGAAGAAGAAATATTAACAGCGATATTAGCGGGAGAAAGTTATGATAGTAAAGAAGTAGATTATGGAATTAATAAAGGCGTTATGAAAGAAAGCCTTGAAAATAACATAGCTAAATACAATTTTTATGAAGCGTATATATCGAGAAAAGTTTTTTTGTATGCTTTAAAGGACTTTAATGAGGACTATATTAAAAATGTAGAAAAAGAAACGTTGTTATTATATATAATAGAATTAGTAATATTTAAATATGGAGCATTAAAAATAGCAACAAAGAAGATTAGTAAAATAGAAAATGGAGCAAAATTAGAAAAAGTGATAAAAATAAATGAATATGTAGAAAAAAGTCCTATGTCTTGGAATAATGATACTGTGAAATATTTGTTAGCTAAAGAATTATATCAAGACATAGAGAAATGGTTTAAGATAAATGAAGCAGAAGAGTATTATGTAATGAAAAATAATTTAATTGAAAAAAGACTAGAGTTATATGAGATGAGAAAAATAAAAGAACTAACGAAAGACGCTATAACTATAGCGATTAAATCTTTAGTTGTGGCTATAATAGGAATATACATAAGTACACAGAAAAATTACAAAATTTGGAGAAACATAGAAAGAAACGAATATATTATTGCTATTGTGATTACATTAATATTAATAATGCCAGCACTATTAGCAGTAAAACATTACTTTTCAAATAAAAATTGACACTACATAAAACAATTGATAATATAATAAAAATCAACAAAAATAAGGGAGGCAAATATAATGGAAATCAAATTTAAAAATATACAGTTTAAAAATAAAAAATTTAGAAGTGATATTTTTTTAATTGATTCATTAGACAATGCTTTTTATTTATATTTAAGGAATAATAACTAATTTATTTTAGTTATTGTTCCTTTTTTTATGAGGAGGAAAATATGAAAGGTAGATTAATATTAGAAAACGGATTAGTTTTTGAAGGAAAAGTTTTTGGGTATATAGAACAGTCAGTAGGTGAAGTTGTATTTAATACATCAATGACAGGATATCAAGAAATATTAACAGACCCATCATATTACGGACAGATGGTAGTGATGACGTACCCAATGATAGGTAATTATGGTTTAAACCTTGATGATTTAGAAAGCGACGGAGGAAAAGTTAGAGGTTTAATAATAAAAGAGCCTGCAAAGTTACCAAACAACTTTAGATGTGAGATGACATTAGAAGGGTATTTAAGACAACATAAAATAATAGGGTTTAAAGGAATAGACACAAGACACCTAACAAAAGTAATAAGAGATAAAGGTGTAATGAAAGGAATAATTACAACAGAAGAATTAACCCAAGAACAAATAAAAAAAGAGATAGGAAAATTTTCGAATTTAGAAGCTGTGAGTATAGTAAGTACAAAAAATACATATGAAATGCCATGTAATAAAAAAGAGGTAGTAGCTAAAATAGGGATGATAGATTATGGAATTAAAAGAAATATAATAAGATCATTTCATGAAAAGGGATGTGACTTAACGGTATTTCCATGGGACGTTACAGCTAAGGAAGTTTTAGAACATAATATAGATGGAATATTTTTATCAAATGGTCCAGGAGATCCAGCACAATTAAAAGAAGTAGTTGAGGAAATAAAAAAGATGATAGGTAAGAAACCTATAGTAGGAATATGTTTAGGACATCAGTTGTTAGCAATTGCGTTAGGTGGAAGTACGATGAAATTAAAATTTGGACATAGAGGGGCAAACCACCCAGTAAAAGATTTAGAAAAAAACAAAATATTTATAACGTCGCAAAACCATGGGTATGTAGTAGATAAAATACCAGAGGGAGTAGATGTAACACAAATAAATTTAAATGATAATTCTATTGAGGGTATGAAAGATTATAAAAATAAAATAGCGTCAGTACAATATCATCCAGAGGCATCACCAGGACCTAAAGATTCAAAATATATTTTTGATGATTTTATAAAGTTAATAAAGGAGGCATAACATGTTAGATAAAAGTATAAAGAAAACTTTAGTAATAGGTTCAGGACCAATAGTAATAGGACAAGGAGCAGAGTTTGACTATTCGGGGACACAAGCATGTGAGACGTTAAAAGAAGAAGGTATAGAAGTAGTATTAATAAATTCAAATCCAGCAACGATAATGACGGATAAAGAAGTAGCAGATAGAATATATATAGAGCCGATAACGTTAGAATATGTAAAAAAAGTTATAGAAAAAGAAAAACCAGATTCTGTATTAGTGGGAATGGGTGGACAAACGGCGTTAAATATGGCGATAGAATTAGAGGAAAGTGGGTTACTAAAAAAACATGGAATAAAAGTGCTAGGTAGTAGTATTAAATCTATAAAGCGTGGAGAAGATAGAGATTTATTTAGGGAAGCGATGGATAAAATAAATGAACCTACTATAGAAAGTGCCATAGTAGAAAATTTAGAAGATGGTTTAAAATTTGCAAATAAAGTAGGATATCCGTTAATAGTGAGACCAGCGTATACGTTAGGTGGAACAGGTGGCGGAATGGCAGACGATGAAGAGCAGTTAAAAAATATATTATTAAAAGGGTTAGTATTATCACGAGTTGGACAGGTATTAGTGGAAAAATCTATATTA
This sequence comes from uncultured Clostridia bacterium, assembly GCA_947313885.1. Lineage (GTDB taxonomy): Bacteria > Bacillota > Clostridia > Lachnospirales > CAMZNU01 > CAMZNU01. Next base: position 24,671 of record CAMZNU010000007.1, read on the forward strand.
GGGTGGAAAGAAGTAGAATATGAAGTAATGAGAGATGAAAACGGAAATAAAATAACAGTATGTAATATGGAAAATATAGATCCAGTAGGAATACATACAGGAGATAGTATAGTAGTAGCACCATCACAAACGTTATCAGATAAAGATTATCAAATGTTAAGAACGTCGGCATTAAATATAATAGAAGAAATAGGAATAGTAGGTGGATGTAACGTACAATTTGCATTACATCCAGATTCTTTTGAGTATGCCATTATAGAAATAAACCCAAGGGTATCGAGATCATCGGCATTAGCATCAAAAGCTACAGGATATCCAATAGCAAGAGTTGCGACAAAGCTATCATTAGGGTATACGTTAGACGAAATAAAAAATGACGTTACGGGAAAAACTTATGCGTGTTTTGAACCAGCGTTAGATTATATAGTAGTTAAAATACCAAAATGGCCATTTGATAAATTTATGAAGGCAGATAGAAGGTTAGGAACGAAGATGATGGCAACAGGGGAAGTAATGGCTATAGGTAATAACTTTGAGTCAGCATTTTTAAAAGGGGTAAGGTCGTTAGAGATAGGGCAATATGGATTAGAACATAGTGTATCAAAATCTATGTCATTAGAACAATTAAAAAAGAGAATAGTAAACCCGAATGATGAAAGAATATTTGACCTTGCGGAAATGTTAAGACGAGGGTATACAAAAAGTATGTTACAAAAACTAACGGGAATGGATCCATTTTTTATGGAAAAACTTCAATGGATAGTAGGGCAAGAAGAAATATTAAAAAAGACAAAATTAAGTGATTTAACGAAAAAGAAACTAAAGAATTGGAAGAAAAAAGGATTTTCAGATAAGGCAATATCAAATTTTATGGGAATAGAAGAAGAAGATTTAGTAGTAAAAAGAAAATCTTTAGGAGTTATACCAGTTTATAAAATGGTAGATACTTGTGCAGGTGAATTTGAAGCTACATCATCATATTTTTATTCAACATATGACGATGTAGATGAAGTAGAAGTATCAAATAAAAGAAAAATAATAGTAGTAGGTTCAGGACCAATAAGAATAGGGCAAGGAATAGAATTTGATTACTGTACAGTACATACTGTAAAAACATTAAAAAAATTAAATATAGAAACGATAATAATAAACAATAATCCAGAGACGGTATCAACGGATTTTTCTACAGCGGATAAATTGTATTTTGAGCCGTTAGTGTTAGAAGACGTAATGAACATAATAGAAAAAGAAAAACCAGAAGGGGTAATATTACAATTTGGAGGACAGACGGCAATAAAGCTAGCAAATGACTTACATAGATTAGGAGTAAATATAATAGGAACGTCAGCAAAAAACGTTGACCGTGCAGAAGATAGAGAAAAGTTTGAGGAAGTATTAGAAAAATTAAATATAAAGAGACCAAAAGGTAAAGGTGTATGGAAAGTTCAAGATGGAATAGATGAGGGAAATAGATTAGGTTATCCTGTGTTAGTTAGACCATCATATGTACTAGGTGGTCAAGGAATGGAAATATGTTATGAAGAAAAAAACTTAAAAATGTATTTAGAAGATTCATTTATAAGAGACCCTAAAAATCCTGTGTTAGTAGATAAGTATTTAAATGGTATAGAAATAGAAGTAGATGCAATATGTGATTTAGAAGATGTATTAATACCAGGGGTGATGGAGCATTTAGAAAGAGCGGGAATACATTCGGGAGATTCTATAACGGTGTATCCGCAACAAAATTTATACGAAGGTACAGAAGAAAAAATATTAGAGATAACGAAGAAGTTAGCAAAAGAGTTAGAAGTAATAGGGATGATGAATATACAATTTATAGCATATGAAGGGGAAATATATATAATAGAAGTTAATTTAAGATCATCAAGAACAGTGCCGTACATATCAAAAGTATCAGGAGTACCGATGATAGAATTAAGTACAAAAATAATGAACGGTGAAAAATTAAAAAACTTAGGTTACGGAGTAGGACTATATAAGAAACCAGATATAGTAGCAGTAAAAGTGCCAGTATTTTCTACAGAGAAATTAGGAGGAGTAGAAGTATCATTAGGACCAGAAATGAAATCAACGGGGGAAGTATTAGGAGTAGGAAAAACAGTAGATGAGGCGATATATAAAGGATTAGTAGGCGGGTATAGAATACATGATATAAAAAATAAAAAAATATTAGCAACAATAAAAGAAAGTGATAGAGAAGAGTTTTTAAGTTTAGCAAAAAGATTAAAAAACCAAGGTTGTGAACTTATAGGAACAAAAGGTACAGCAAAATTTTTAAACGATAACGGTATAGTGTGTGGCGGAGTAAATAAAATAAATGAGGAGTCACCGAATATAATAGATAAATTAAAAAATCAGAAAATAGATTTATTAATAAATACGCCGACAAAAGCAAATGATGCACAAAGAGATGGATTTAAAATAAGAAGAACGGCGATAGAGTACGGGGTAGAAGTAATGACGTCACTAGATACGTTAGGGGCAGTATTGAATATAATAGAAAGTAAAATTGATAAAGAGGATTTAGAAATATTTGATATTAGTAAATTGTAGGAGGATACGATGAAAGAAATATTAACTCTTAATAATTTAGATAAAGAAGACATAATAAAAATATTAGATAAAGCAAGTGAAATAGAAGAAGGTGGAGGAAAAAAATACGCAGATAAAATTATGTCAGCGATATTTTTCGAACCATCGACGAGAACAAAACTATCATTTATAAGTGCCATGTATAGGTTAGGAGGTAAAGTAATTGAATTAGATGGTGGTGGAAATAATTCTTTAAAAAAAGGTGAAAGTATATCAGACACGTTAAAAACTATGGGATTATATACGGATATAATGGTAGTTAGAAGCCCCTATGAAGGTACAGCAAAAAGAGGCAGTGAAATAGTAGATATACCAGTAATAAATGGAGGAGATGGATCGAACCAGCACCCGACTCAGACGTTATTAGATTTATATACGATAAGAAAAGAAAAAGGAAGGTTAGATAATTTAAATGTTGCTGTTGTTGGAGATTTAAAATATGGCAGAACAGTACATTCTTTAGTAGAGGCATTAAATAAATTTAAGGGGAACAAAGTATATTTTGTTGCACCTAAGGAAATGATGATACCAAAATATGTAACAGATAAATTAAAATTAGAATATGAAATAACGGAAAATTTAGAAGAAATTGTAGGAGACGTTGATATTTTGTATATGACAAGAATACAAGAAGAAAGGTTTGAAAATAAAGAACATATTAAAAGATGTAAAGGTAAATATATAATAGATAAAGAAATTTTAAAAATAAGTAAAAAAGATATGAGTATATTACACTCGTTACCACGTGTTGATGAAATACATACAAATTTAGATGATACGCCAAATGCATTGTACTTTGATCAAGCAAAAAATGGAATATACGTAAGAGAGAGTATAATTTCTATGTTGTTAGAAAAAAATGAAAAACCAAAATATGATGGAAAAGGGTATGAATGTAAAAATAAAAAATGTATAAGTTACATAGAAAAGTTAGAAGGCAAATATATAGGTAACGAAAGTAATAAAATATGTTTTTATTGTGAGAAAAAATAGAGAAAGCCTTGTAGCGAATTGCTACAAGGCTTTCTCTATTTTTTTACTTTTTAGTTTTAAAAAAGCGTAAAAATAAAATTTCGTAATAGTATCCTAAATATCCGCCTAAAATTATTGATGGCATTAAAAGCCAAGCGGATAATGAGAAGCTAGCAAAGGTTGCAAAAAGTGAACCAACGACACAACCGTAAATTATTCTTGTAGTTATACCTAAAATGAAAGAGCCTATAGTAGCGCTAAAAAAAGTAGATCTAGACATTTTAAAAGTATGAAAATAAGTACAAGAAGTTAATTTATAAGAAATAGAACCTATAAAAAGTCCAATATTTTGCATAGTAAAAGGTAAATTATAAAAGGGCGTTGTAAAAGATACAGGTGATAAATTTGTGTAATTAACAACGGAATCTAAAGGCATGCCAAAAAATATAAGTACTTTGCCAAAAAATATACCTAATGAAGTTGAGAAGCCAAAATAAGATTTTGTAATAAAAACTATAGTAATAGTAATTAAAAACAATAAAATTACAGTAGTGCGTTGGCTAAAATAATCAACGAAAACATCTTCAAAGAAAGTGTATCCTTGTTCACTTTCTTGAATTTTTTCTATGTAAAACTCTTTATATGTACCTTGTTTTTTTCTATGGAGTTCATATTTTTTAGCTAAAAAAACTAGAAAGTATAAATAAGCTAAAGAAATTAAAACAGAAATAACGATACTGATAGTATTGTTATAAAATAAATCTGGTATATAAATTTCTTTACCAGAAGTTACAAAATTATTAGTAGGTGGGTTTTGTAATGGAAAAGCTATAAAAATACCAAATCCAAAGAAAAAAACCGCTAATAAAAAGGATGTAACAGAAGTTGTATAGCTAAGAAAAACACCAGAGGCACATCGTGTTGGTGTATGTTTACTAGCAACTATAGTAGCACCCATAACAATGCCACCTAAAATTAAATAGGGGTTTGTAGGATTTATAAAAAGATCATAATAAGATGGGTCAAAAACTAAAAAAATACCAGTAAATAAAACCATTAACATAAAAAGTTGAATAAAACTAATAGCAGTTTTAGAAGTACCGTAATGAAAAAGTCTATACAAAGAGCCAGAAAAAGCAAACCTTCCACGTGCTATTACATAGCCTAGTAATATTCCGTAAATGAATCTAAAACTAACATTACTATTAAAAATAAAAGGACTTAAAGTAAAAGATAGTATTAATAAAATTATACCGCTATAAAACTGTTTTTTATTTTTCACTATAAGTAACCCCCATCTATAGTAATAACTTGACTAACCATATATGTGTTTTGAGTGCTTAAAAATAAGCAAAAGTTGGCAATATCATTTGGTGTACCTATTTTATTTAAAGGAATATCATTAACGAAATTATTAATATCAGATGATGATAAACTATTATTCATATTCGTATCGATAAGACCACAGGCTATAGAATTAACAAAAATATTAGACGGTGCAAGTTCTTTACCAAGGGCTTTAGAAAATCCATTAATAGCGGATTTAGTCATAGAATATATAACTTCGCAAGAAGCACCAGATATTCCCCAAATAGAACTAATGTTAATAATATGTCCAGATTTTTGTTTAATCATATGAGGGGTAAAAATGTGACAGGTATTAAGAACCCCTTTAATGTTAGTGTTAATAAGTGTATCCCAATTTGAAATATTAGAGTCAGTAAATAAACCTATGTGGCTAATACCAGCATTGTTAATGACTACATCAATAGTTCCAAAAGTGGAAATAATAGAATTGAACATATTTGTGACGTCGCTATAAATAGAGACGTCACATTTAATAGCTAAAATATTTTTATTTATTTTGAGTAATTGTTTTTCTAAAGATTTAAGGGAATCGGTATCAGATTTACAGTTAATAACTACTTTAAAATTATTTTTAGCAAATAAGGTAGCTATACTTTTTCCTATGCCTCTAGATGAACCAGTAATTAAAACTACTTTAGACATTATTCACCTCGTAATAATTTAATTTCTTGTTTATATAAATTTTCTGTTTTGCTAATCCATGGCGTTTCAAGAATTAAAAACTTATCAGTAGCATATTTAGAATGAACAATATTATAAATAGCATCAAAACCAATATTATCAAAACCTTTAGGATTTGTAGAAGTTGCTCCTATGTTAGCGTGTCTATCTTTTTTAGAACCTAAAATATTTAGTGATCCATTAATATGAAAAACTTTAAGATAATGAAGACCTATAATGTCGTCAAATTGTTTCATAACACCATCAAGATCGTTAACAATGTCATAACCGCTATCAAAAACATGACAAGTATCAAAACATACTCCAATTTTATCTTTAAATTTAACGCCGTCGATAATACGAGCTAGTTCGTTGAAGTTACGACCTACTTCAGTACCTTTACCGGCCATAGTTTCAAGACAAACGCAAACGTCCATATCATTATCAAGAACATTGTTTAGAACATTAATGATACGATCTATACCAAAATCTAAATCCTTATCAGTAAAAGCACCAGGGTGAACTACTAAATGTTTAGCACCTATTTCAAAAGTACGTTTTATTTCAACAGCAAGAAATTCATTAGCAAGAGTATATATTCTATCTTTATAAGATGCCATGTTTATAATGTATGGTGCATGAACTACAAAATCTTTAATATTATTTTTAGCCATAAGAGAATGAGCTTCATCTATTTTAAAAGTATCTGTAGGTTTACGTACAGTATTTTGAGGTGCGCCAGTGTATACCATAAATGTACTAGCACCGTATTCGGTAGATTCTTTTACAGCGCCTAATAGGCCTTTAGAAATACTTACATGTGATCCAATTTTCATATATTACCTCCGAGTTAATTTATAATTTTATAAGCATTATAACAAATAAAAAATAATAATGTTATTATTTCGATAAAAAAAACATAAAGTATAGAAAATAATGAAGAGAGGTAGTAATATGAATAAAAATAAATTAAGCGATTATATGTTATCTATAATGTTAGTACTAGTTACAGTTTATTGTGGAATATTAATATTTAACTTAATAGAAAACGAAATAGTTAGCGTAAGTGGAATGAAAGAAAATAAATTTATGCCAATAGTAGAAGTTAGTAAGGAAGAGAAAGAAGTAGCTATTACAATAAATACAGTTTGGGGAAGTAAGAATATATATAAAATATTAGATGCATTAGATGAGGAAGGTGTTAAAGCGACATTTTTTTTCACTGGGTATTGGGTAAGCGATAAAGCAGACGAGGCTCATGAAATATATGAAAGGGGTCATGAAATAGGATCTTTAGGAAACAATCACATACATAATAATAATATTTCAACGGAAAAGAGCATATTTGAAATAGTAGAAGGAGTAAATAAAATAGAAAACGTATTAGGATTTAGAACAAAATTATTTCGTCCGCCTTTTGGGGAATATAATAATGAAATGATTTTAATAGCGGAGGAATTAAATTTACAACCGATATTGTGGAATATAGATAGTAATGATTGGATGGAGGTATCGGCAGAACATGAGGTGAAAAGTGTATTAGAAAGTAAACAGTTAAATAATGGTTCAATAATTTTATTTCATAATGACACTAAATATACGTCAGAATCTCTAGTAAAAATAATAAGAGGCTTAAAAGGTGATGGATATAATATAGTTCCAGTAGGTGAATTAATACATAAAGAGAATTTTTATATAGACGATGATGGGGTTCAAAAGAAGAATAGGTAATATAAAAAATACATGTTGTATAAAAAAATATATGACGTGTATTTTTTTATTAGAAAAGAAAAGGAGTTAGAAAAGAAAAAATATATTTACTGTAAAAATAAAAGTGCTAAAATTATATAAACAAGTATGTTATAATAGAAAATAAGTTAAAAATACTTTATTAAACAGTAGTGAAATTAAAAGGAGTAAGATAGATGAAAAAGAAAAAAGTTATTTCATTATTCTCTGGTGCAGGAGGAATGGACTTAGGGATAATTTGTGCTGGATTTGAAATAATATGGGCAAATGATTTTGATATAGATGCTGTAAATAGTTATAGAAAAAATATAGGAACTCATATTGAACACGGCGACATTTGCAAAATTGATGGTAGTGACATACCAGGGGAAGAAGGTGAAGTTGATTTAATAATTGCAGGTTTTCCGTGTCAAGGCTTTAGTATAGCAAATAAAAATAGAAATATAGAAGATAAACGTAATTATTTATATAAGGAGATGTTACGTATAATTAAAATAAAAAAACCGAAATTTATAGTTGCTGAAAATGTTAAGGGATTACTAAGTTTAAATGAAGGTAAAATAATAAAAATGATTATTCAAGATTTAGAAAAACTTGGATATAAAACAAATGTAAAACTATTAAATGCAGCAGATTATGGTGTGCCTCAACAAAGAGAAAGAGTTATTATAATGGGAAATAGGATAGGTGCAGACAATGAATATCCGCAGATTACTCATGCTGACTTATATCCGGGAGAAAATAATTATAAGGTACTAACGGAAAAATATGAAAATTCAAAATTACAACCTTATGTTACGGTGGAAAAAGCAATAGCACCACTAAGGTATATACCTATTAGGAATGGTAAAATAGATGAGTTTATAGAAATAGAGGGAAGGAAAATATATAATCATATTGCAAGTACAAAGGTAAAAGATACATTTTGGGGAAGAAAATACGAAGTGAATCAGCATGAAATATGTGATTATTTAAAGTATTGGAGAGATAATTCAAAATGGACTACAAAGAAGATTGATGAATATTTTGGATATAGGCATACAGCGGGACATTGGTTTAGAAAAGATAACAAATCAGGAAGTATTCCTAATCCATCAGATTGGATAAAATTGAAGGAGATACTTAAATTTGATGATAAATATGATAAAGCGGTAACAGAGTTAATTGAAAAGCCTATTAAATTTGAACAGTCATTACGGGTAACGAATTGGAATAGACCTAGTGATACAATAACAGCTACATCACCAGAAATACATATTGACAAAAAGCGAAGGCTTTCAGCAAGAGAATGTGCAATACTGCAAACATTTCCAGATAATTATATTTTTGTAGGATCTTTGAGTTCTATATATAGACAAATTGGAAATGCGGTTCCTGTTTTATTAGCGAAAAAAATAGGTGAAAAAATACTAGAAAAATTATAGAGGGATTAAATATGGAAGGATTAGAATTAAAACAGATTAAATCATCACAGGAGAGTGATTATGAAAAAAACTAAAGCAAATTGAAGAAATAGAATTTAAATATTTAAATAAATATTATTATTTTTTAAAATTTGCAGAAGATGAAATGTTTTTAGGATTTAAGACTAAAGAAAAAATCAAGAAAGATTGGATCGATTTTTATGGTAAAAATAATGAAAATAAACAAATAAGTGATTTTGCAGTAGGTGCGGAAAGAATAGTTTACGCACTATTAAATGGAAAAGGAATAGGGCAACCTAATTCTGCACCGGTAGGATCAGATCTATTTTTTGAAATAGATGACGCATATATTCATATAGACATGAAAACAGTTCAAAAAGAGAATATTAATGATTTTGCAAAAGCTATAACCATAGGTAAAAATCAAAATAGTTATAAAGGTGAAATTAAAACTGATAAAGATGAAAAAAGGGAATATGTGCCATCATTACCAACGTATTATAACAAAGGTGGCTTATTGGAAAAAATATGTTTATCATACTTTATTACTATTCTATATGATAGGGACGATTTGAATATTTTAGTAATTGCTATTAATTCAATGCCAAATGGAGAACTAGAAAAACATTATAAAACTAGAGTTTTAAAACCAGGTAAAAACAAAGATAAAGCTAGATTTAATATTAGTGAAGTTAATAAATTTGAATTACTGAAAAATAAACCATCAAGAATTAAGGTAGTATATTTTAATGAATCTATGGAAGAAAAATTAAAAAAGAAGCTAACATTGTTTAAAAGTATATACAATGAAGAAAAAAATATATAGTATAAAAAATATATATTTGTTATAATTATATAAAAATTGTAGGGAGAAAATATGAAGTTTGAAGTAAAAGAAATAACAAAAAATATTGTTAGTTGGATAAAGATACAATTAAAAAATAGTGATACGACAGGATGCGTAGTTGGAATATCAGGAGGGAAAGATAGTGCTTGTGTTTTAGCGTTGCTAGTGAAGGCATTAGGAAAAGATAATGTAATAGGTGTATTAATGCCAAATGGAGTTCAAGAAGATTTAGAAGATTCAAAAAAACTAGTAAAACATTTCGGCGTTACAAGTTATGAATGTAATATGGAAAACGCGTATAAAAGTTTAATAAATGAGTTGCCAACTAATAAAGAAGAAGCAATTATAAATGTATTACCAAGGTTAAGAATGACTACATTGTATGCAATAGCATCAGAAAATGAATATTTAGTAGTGGGAACGAGTAATTTAAGTGAAATCCACATAGGATATAATGCAAAATGGGGAGATTTAGCTTATGATTTTAACCCTATAGCTATGTTTACTACAAAAGAAGTTATAGAAATTGGAGAGTATTTAAAAGTACCAAAAGATATACTTAATAAAACGCCACGTGATGGAATATCAGGTAAAACCGATGAAGAGAAAATAGGGTTTTCGTATAATGAATTAAATAAATATTTAAGAGAGAATATATGTTCATCAAGGGATTTAAAAGAAAATATAGATTTAATGCATAATAAAACAAAACACAAAAGAGAAAAACCACCTGTATTTAAATACTAAATAAAAGGGAGATATTATGGAAGAAACTTTAATAATAATAATGTTAAAAAATAAGAGAACAGGTTTTTTTGAAGAGGAGTTAGGGGCTTTTTCTTTACTAGAGCTAGAAAATTATTTAGTAAATATTTATGGTGAAGAAGATGATAAAAAAGAAATAATGATAACAATGGGTTTAACTACAGAAAGAGATGTATTAGATTGGGAATACAATGCAATACTAGATTATTACGATGAAAAAAAAATAAAGTTGTTAGAAGAAATAATAACTTTTAAAGAGGAAGAAGATAGCTATAATCCGACATGGATTATTACATTTAAATATGAAGAAGATATAGTTAAGATGAGAAATATTTTAATTAAAATATTAAATACACATAAAAAAGAATTAGAAGATGTTTATAAAGAAGTAAAAAATAGAGAAGAAGAATATTTATAAATAAATGCAAACTATTTAAGTAAAAGGTCTTAAGTAGTTTTTTTGTGAGAAAAAAGTATAAATATTAAATATATTGACCAATGTAGCAATATTTGATATTCTACATAAGATAAATTATTTAGGCGACTAGAGGAGAAGGAATGGAAAAAAACTATTTAGCACCAAATGAAATAGCAAAGTATGTAGTGTCAGCAGGTGAGAAGAAAATTGGTTTAAAAGTTACAAACACATTAATATTGTCAGCAATAGCAGGCGCATATATAGCATTAGCATCAGCAGGAACAAATAATGCAGTGCATACTATGACAAATGGAAGTGTTGCAAAACTTATAGCAGGATTATTATTCCCGATAGCATTAATATTAATATTAGTAGCAGGTGGAGAGTTGTTTACAGGAAATACATTAACGATAGTAGGGGCATTAGAAAAAAAATACCCTATTTCAAAAGTGTTTAAAAATTTAGGATTAGTATTAATTGGAAATGGTATAGGAGCAATTATAGTATCATTACTAGTAGTTAAAAGTGGACAATACGATATAAGTGGTGGATTATTAGGTGGATATACTATAAAAGTAGCTGTAGCAAAAGTAGGGTTATCTTGGGATAAAGCATTTTTATTAGGAATTTTATGTAACTGGATAGTAAGTGTTGCAGTATGGATGAGTTATGCAGCTAAAGATGTTACAGGAAAAGTAATAGTATCATTTTTTGCTATATGGTTATTTGTAGCATCAGCGTATGAACATGTAGTAGCTAATTTATTTTATATACCAGCTGGTATTTTAGCTAAGAGTAATCCGCAGTATTTAGAAAAAGCGATAGCGGAATATGGAGTAACTGTTGAGAAGTTAGATGGACTAACATGGATGAATATGATAACTAACAACATAATACCAGTAGCATTAGGAAATATAGTAGGTGGGTCATTATGTGTAGGAGCAGTATATTGGTTTGTATATTTAAAAAATAGTGAAAAATAGTGAAAAATAAAAAAATAAAAAAAAACAAAAAACACATTTACTTCGGCGTAAATGTGTTTTTTGTTTTTTTTATTTAATTATGTTTTAATAATATTTTTTTAGCATCAACATCTAAAAGAGGAGGGCTAAAATAGTAACCTTGTAAAATATCACAACCATTACCTTTAAAGTAATCAACAACTTCTTTATCTTCAATACCCTCAACAACTGTTTTAAGATTTAAGTTTTGACACATAGACAAAATAGATTTAGCGACTACTTGTTTTTTATCATTTTCTAAAATACCTAAAGTAAAAGATCTATCAATTTTAAGAGTATCAATAGGCAAGTCAACTAAATAGCTAAATGATGAATATTTTGTACCAAAGTCATCAAGTGCAATAGTAATACCTTGTTTTCTAAAATCGTTTAAAGTTTGAATAGTACTATCCATATCAGAAATTAATAAAGTTTCAGTAATTTCAAGTTGTAAATAATGATAAGGAAGGTTATGTGAATCTAATATACTAAAAACATTGCTCAAGAAGTTTTCTTCTTCTAATTGTAAAGCGGAAATGTTAACAGATATGAAGTCAAAATCACAATCTGAAACGATTAAATCTTTAGCAAAAGAAATAGCTGTATCTAAAATAATGTATCCAAGATTAATAATATAACCGTGTTCCTCTAAAGTTGGAATAACTTCATGAGGAGATACTTTACCAAGAATTTTATCATCTATACGAAGTAAAGATTCAAAGCCAACAATTTTATTGGATTTAAGTGATAATTCTGGTTGATACATTAAATAAAAAGCATTAGCCCTAGATGCTGATCTGCACAAATCAGTTATAGCGGTTTTACGACTAATCGTATCAATAAACGTAGAATCAACATGCTTAGGTTTTTTCGAAGGACTATGATTAATACGATTACTGTATTTAAGATTAGTAATGGTATCACTAAATGTAGAAAATTCGTCATCAAAAAACATATATGAAATGTTACAATCAACTTTCAAAGAAAAATTAAGTATAAAAATAGATGATTTAAAAAGATCGTTTATTGTATTAGAAAGATCTTCGGTTTCATGGTGACTAGACGTAGTTGTGATAAAAAAATCTGTCGTCGTGGTACGACCAATACTAAGATTTTCACCGAGTCTACGAATTTTATTAGCAATTTCTAATAGAACCATATCACCAACTTTAATAGAATACATTTTATAAATATATTGTAAATTTGTAACAGTAACTAAAATAGAGCCAAAAGGTTCTTTTTTAGTTACCAAATTATTATATTCAAGAGCCGTAGAATTAAAATTAAAAGTATTAGTAACAGCATCATAAGATTGAAGGAAAGTATTTTCATATTCTAAATGTTTTAAATCTTTAAAAGTGCCATTAATTTTACTTAAAAACTTATGTGTATTAATATTATTATTGTCTGTGTTATCTTTTAAAAAATCAATCATTTCTATAAGAGGTGCAGAATATTTATAAATCGATTTTTTAACATATTGCATAGAGAACAATAGTAAAATAAGTAAAAGTAAAAGAGTGAGTAATAAAATCATAAAGTCGCTATCTTCAATAGAGAAAAGAGGAGACGCACATATAAAATATAAGTCAAGGCTGTCTACATAAAGATAAGAAGCTACAAATATTTGACCAGAGGAATGGAAATATACAATATTAGGCGTATCATTACTATTATCAATTTTACTATAAGGGAAACCATCAACAACAGCATTTAGATTCTGAGCATAACTATTACCATATGAAAATAAAAAACCTGTCTCCTTATTTAGTAAATAAGAGGATGTGGAAGTGTTATTAATATATGCATCAAGAATAGTAGCAGCAAAGTCATTATTAAGTTCTAAAAGATAATAGTACATCTCATTATTTTTAGTTAACTGTTTACGAAAAGAATAGAAACTTTCGTTCATTTTGAAACGAACAATTTTATTTATAGGCACACTTTCTAAATTAATCGGTAAAGAAGTAATAGAAAAAGAATCACCAGAGTTAAAGAGCATAGATCCAGAATCATCAAAAACGTACAAGTTATCATATCTAACGAAAATGGTATCTAAAAATGTAAGGGGTGAAGAGCCTTCATTTTTTATTTTAATAAAGGTGGTATCTAATAATTGCTCAAAGATGTAGTTTTCAGAAAATGCATAAGATTCGAACAGTGCATTTTTAGAATATGAAGTTAAATTAAGATTATTTTTTTTGTTATTTATGTAGTAAAAGGTTAATGATATTGCTAAAAATAAATTAATTAGAAGTAGTAAGTATATTAGAAACTTGCTAAGTTTTTTATTTATTTCTTTTTCTATGTTCATGTGAAAATCTCCTATGTAAAGTATAAGTTAATCAATATTATCATATTAAGATAAAAGATACAATCATGTAGTAAAAAAAATTTGAATATATATATATATTTATTCAAAAATCTGATATAATGAGAAAAATTTAATTTAAAAAGGCGAAGGTGCAAAAATGTTTATAGATAGGACGGAAATAAAAGTTAGAGGCGGAGACGGTGGAGATGGGTGTGTATCATTTTACCGTGCTAAATATGTAGTAGCAGGAGGTCCAGACGGTGGAGATGGCGGACGTGGTGGAGATGTAATAGTAGTTGCAGAGACAGGCTTAAACACATTAGTAGATTTTAGGTACAAAAGAAAGTTTATAGCTAATAAAGGTGAAAATGGATCTAAAAGAAATTGTAGCGGAAAAGATGCGGAAGATATTATTTTAAAAGTTCCAGTTGGAACGATAATAAGAGAAAAAATGACAAACAAAGTTATGATGGATTTAACAAAAGAAGGGGAAAGGAAAGTATTAATTAAAGGTGGGCGTGGTGGACGTGGTAATCAACATTTTGCAACGTCGACAAGACAAGCACCAGAATATTCAGAAAAAGGTAGAGTTTCTAAAGAATACGAAATAATATTAGAACTTAAATTAATAGCAGATGTTGGACTTATAGGATTTCCAAATGTAGGCAAATCAACATTATTATCTATGGTAACAAATGCTAAACCTAAAATTGCCAATTATCATTTTACAACGTTAGCACCTAATTTAGGAGTGGTATCAACAAAAATAGGTACAGATTTTGTAATAGCGGATATACCAGGATTAATTGAAGGAGCAAGTGAGGGAGTAGGATTAGGACATGGTTTTTTAAGACATATAGAAAGAACAAAAGTTTTTATTCACGTTGTAGATGCATCGGGGTTAGAAGGTGATGACCCATTAGAAAATATAGAAAAAATAAATAATGAGCTTAGAAAATACGATTCAAATTTAATGAAAAGACCACAAATAATAGCATGTAATAAAATGGATATACCAGAGGCAGAAGAAAACTATTTAAAAATAAAAGAAAAATATGAAAAAGAAGGTGTAGAAGTATATCCAATATCAGCAGTTACAAATCAAGGGTTAGATAAATTATTAATAAGTGCGGCAAAAATAATTAAAAATTATCCAGAAGATATAATATTTGAAGAAGATTATGAAGAGTATTATGAAATAGAAAGTATAAAAAACCCGTTTACAGTAGAAGTAGATGAAGAAGAAGTTTATATAGTTGAAGGACGTGGAATAGAAAGAATGCTAATAAACACAAATCTTGAGACAGAAAGAGGATATGCATTTTTCCAAAAATATCTAAAAGAAAAAGGTATTATTGACGCTTTAAAAGAAAAAGGAATTGTTGAAGGTGACACAGTAAGAATGTACGCATTAGAATTTGAATACTTCGCTTAAAACAAGTTTATAAGGAGAAAAAATGTTAAATAGTAAAGAAAGAGCATATTTAAAAAAATTAAGTAGTAAAGTAGAAGCGTCATTACAAGTTGGTAAAGGCGGAAGTAGTCCAGAAGTGAGTGAGGCATTAAATGAATTATTAGAAAAAAGAGAGCTTGTTAAAATAACACAATTAAATAATAGTAGTGAAAATATAAAAGATATGGCAAATGTATTATCAGAAAGAACGAGATCAGAAGTTGTACAAGTTATAGGTAAAAAAATAATTTTTTATAGAAAATCAAAAGAAAACAATAAAATTACATTACCGAAATAAGTTAAGCTAAAAGGTTTAGGAAATAGTAGTATACGTGTTGAAAAGCATAGAAAAAAAGTATAAAATATTATTAGAGTAATTTAATTTTGAAATATATAAAATAGGAGGAAATAATATGTTAGTTTCAGCAAAGGATATGTTAACAAAAGCAAAAAAAGGTAAGTATGCAGTAGGTCAATTTAACATAAACAACTTAGAATGGACAAAAGCAATATTATTAACAGCAGAAGAAAATAAATCACCAGTAATTTTAGGAGTATCAGAAGGTGCGGCCAAGTATATGGGTGGATTTAAAACAGTTACAAACATGGTTAATGGTTTATTAGAAGATTTAAAAATAACTGTACCAGTTGCATTACATTTAGATCATGGTAGTTATGAAGGTAGTTACAAAGCGATAGAAGCAGGATTTTCTTCAATAATGTTTGATGGTTCACATTATCCAATCGATGAAAACATTGCAAAGACAAAAGAATTTTTAAAAATAGCCGAAGAAAAAGGTTTATCATTAGAAGCAGAAGTAGGATCTATTGGTGGAGAGGAAGATGGAGTAGTTGGAACAGGAGAATTAGCAGATCCATTAGAATGTAAAATGATAGCAGATTTAGGTGTTACAATATTAGCAGCAGGTATTGGTAATATTCATGGACAATATCCAAAAAATTGGACAGGATTGGATTTTGGAGTGTTAAGAAATATTATTAAAGAGACGGGCGAAACGCCATTAGTATTACATGGCGGGACAGGAATTCCAGAAGATATGATTAAAGAGTCAATATCATTAGGTGTTGTTAAAATAAATGTTAATACAGAATGTCAATTATCATTTACAGCCGCTACAAGAAAATATTTTGAAGATAATAAAGATAAAGAAGCTAAAGGATTTGACCCAAGAAAAGTGTTAGCACCAGGTGTAGAAGCTATTAAAAATACAGTTAAAGAAAAAATGGATTTATTTGGCTCAACGAACAAAGCTTAATTTGAACTACAAAGCAAAAAAGATTGTATTCATTGAATACAATCTTTTTTATTTGGAATTTTTTTTATTTGGAAAAAGTTACATTGCCTGTTTCATCTCAAGACGTAATTTGTCAGCGATAATAGCGATGAATTCGCTATTAGTAGGTTTACCTTTTGTACTACTAATTATATAACCAAAAACATTATCCTTAGCCTCTAAAGTGCCACGAGACCAAGCAACTTCTATTGCATGACGTATAGCACGTTCTACGCGACTAGGTGTAGTGTTGCATTTAGTTGCGATTGTAGGGTATAGTTCTTTAGTTATGTAATTTAAAACATCCATGTCCTCAACAGCAATCATAATAGATTCACGCATATAATGATATCCTCTAATATGTGCAGGTACACCTATTTCATGGAGAATATTAGTAACTTTAGCTTCTAAATTAAAAGAATTAGTACGATTATTGTAATTAGTAGAATTAATAGTATCGTTACTAACTACTTGTCTAATACGATTAACTAAAGCGTTCATATCAAAAGGTTTGGCCATATAATAATCTACACCTAAGTTAACAGCTTGTTGAGTAACTTTCTCTTGGGTCATAGCAGATACCATGATGCAAAATGTATCATTTGTGAGGTCTTTATTAGCTTTAATTTTTTCTAATAAACCAAGACCATCTAATTCTGGCATAATTCCATCCATAAGAACTAGATCAGGTTTAGAACTACAAATCTTTTTGTAAGCATCGAGACCATTATGAGCTGTAGAAATCACCTCTAAGCCATCTTGCATATTAAGAAAAGATTTTAAAACATCACAAAATTCTACGTTATCATCGGCTAAAACTATTTTTATTGTATCATTATCCATCGAATTGTCCCCCAATTATTTAATAAGTGTTATTTACTAACTAAACATAGTATAATACCAAAAAATGGTAATTGCAAGGAAAAAAGGTAAAAAAATACAATTTGGAACGGGAAATATAATGATAAAATGGGGAAATGTATAATATAAGGAAGATGTAGAAGATAAAATAAATTAGGGTAATATTTTGGGAAATTTGAAAAAATAAGAAAAATAAATTTAATGTGAAATTTTTATTAGTAACATATTAAAGAGTAATAAAAATTTAAATATAAATATGATAAAAAAAAATAAATAAAAAAAATAAATAAAAAAGATAAATAAAAAAGATAAATAAAAAAGATAAATAAAAAAAATAAATAAAAAAGATAAATAAAAAAGAGTAAATAAAAAAGAGTAAATAAAAAAGAGTAAATAAAAAAGATAAATAAAAAAGAGTAAATAAAAAAGAGTAAATAAAAAAGAGTAAATAAAAAAGAGTAAATAAAAAAGAGTAAATAAAAAAGAGTAAATAAAAAAGAGTAAATAAAAAAGAGTAAATAAAAAAGAGTAAATAAAAAAGAGTAAAAAGAAAATTTTCTTTTTACTCTTTTTTATTTATACTACTTTAACTTTTTTTGCATTGTAAACATCTTTATCTAAGTCACCAACTACTTTAGCAGTTACGACGCCAGCAACCATGGCACCAGAAACATTAAGCGCTGTTCTACCTTGATCTAAAATAGGTTCAATAGCTATTAATAATCCGACAAGTTCTATAGGAAGTCCCATAATTGGTAAAACTATTAAAGCGGCAATAGTAGCACCGCCACCAATACCAGCACCGCCAAGAGAGGCTACCATAATAACTATTATTAATTTAACAAAAAATATAGGTGCTAATATTTCAATACCTAAAGCTGTTGCGATCATAACAGCGAGCATAGCGGGGTATACTCCACCGCAACCATTTTGACCAACAGTAGCCCCGACACTAGCTGACATACTAGCAATAGAATTAGGTACACCTAATTTTTTAACTTGACAATCTATGTTAAGGGGGATAGCACCTGCAGACGTTCTAGAAGTAAAAGCGAAAACTAGAACAGTCCAAGATTTTTTCAAAAATATAATAGGTGATACACCACATAGCATAATTAAAAGTAAATGAACTAAAAACATAAGTATTAACGCAACATATGTAGCTACAACGAAATTTCCAAGTCTAGAAATTTCAGTCCAGTTAGAAGATGCAGCAACTTTAGTCATCAAAGATAAAACCCCAAAAGGTGTAAGAGCTAAAACCATTTGAACGAGTTTTAAAACTACGTCTTGAGATGCGTTAACAAGGTTTTGAATAAGTTCGAAGCTTTGTTTATTATTGCTTTTAATTTTTCTAGTAGCCATGCCTATTAATGCAGAAAATATAACGACACCGATAGTAGCATTATTACCGCTACCAGTCATTGCTTTAAAAGGATTTGTAGGTATAATACTTACAAGTTGACTAATTAAATCAGACGTACCGCCAATAGAAGATGCACGTTGTTCTAGAGCTTCAGCTCTTGCGATTTCATTAGCACTAGATACTAGTCCTTCGGCTGTTAAGTTAAAAGCCAAAGATGTGAAAGTAGCTATTATGGCGGCAATACCGCAAGTAACTAATAAAAAAGTTACGATAATACTACTAATTTTTGCGATAGAAGTATTTTTTGATTCTTCCGCATTTATTACGGCACTAGTAATAGAAACCATAATAAGAGGAATTACAATCATTCTTAGCAAAGAAACATAACCAGTTCCTACTATATTAGTCCATAATAGTGTACTAGAAATTACATTAGAACCTTGACCATAAGCAAGTTGTAAAGATACACCAAAAACGATACCCAAACCTAGACCTGTAAAAACTCTAGAGGTAAAAGATTTAAATGATTTTTGCATCCAAAACAAAATGTATAACAAAGTTGCCATAATTAATAAATTTAAAATTTGCATAAAATCTCCTTTATATTTTTTTAATAAGATGATATTTTATTTAAAATACAATGTAAATATCCCTATTCCGTAAACCTAAACTAGGTTTTAGAGTTTCTATCATGTACCACAACCATCTAAGTTTGCAAACCATGCGTTTGTACCATACTTAACGTTAAAAGAATTTTCAACACCAATAGAACGTAAAAGCCTAACAGCTTTTAAACCTTTAGAGCCTGATTTACAAAAAACTAAAAACAAGTCATCTTTTTTAAATAAATTTTTCTCTAAAGATTCGTTGAATTTTTTTTCGAATTCTGAAAATTCTAGATGAAAATTTTCTTCGAAAATAGGTTCTACATTTTTTATTTGTTTTCCAGAACGAACATCTAAAATAACAGCGTCATCACCAATTAGTTCTAATGCCTTATCTTTATCAACTTCTAAATGCTTGTACCAACCAAATATATCACTAATAATGCCAGCCATAATATCACCTCCAACTTAATAAAATTATACTGTATTATATTATTTATAAGGTATGAAGTAAAGGTAAATATAAAAAAATAACTAAAAATAGGGGTAAAATTCAAAAAATGTATATATTAAAATTTTGAAAAAATATAAAAATATGATATAATTCATTAAATATAAAGTAGATAAAGTAGAGATTAATGTTAGTACAATAGGAGAAAAAAATGAGTGAGTATTTTGAAATAGGAAAAATAGTAAATACACAAGGAGTCCGCGGTGACGTACGAGTAGTACCGATGACAGATGATATAAAAAGATTCGAAAAATTAAAAGAGGTAGAAGTTGTTAGTAGGAAAAAAACAGAAATTTTAACGATAGAAAAAGTTTGGTACAATAAAAAATTTGTAATAATAAAATTTGAAGAAATACCAGACATGACAGAAGGTGAAAAATATAAAAATAGTATAATTAGAGTACCAAGAAGTGAAGGAATCAAATTAAATACAGATGAATATTATATGCGTGATATATATGGACTAGAAGTATTTGAAGAAAGTGAAAAAATAGGAGTTATAAAAGATATAATATTTACAGGTGCAAATGACGTATATGTAATAGAAAGAACAGATGGAAGCGAATTGTTAATACCAGCTATAAAAGATTGTATATTAGATGTGGATATTGAAAATAAAAAAATGGAAATACACATTATAAAGGGGTTATAACATGAAGTTTACGGTATTAACATTGTTTCCAGAAATGATAGAACAATCAGTAACTCATAGTATAATGAAAAGAGCTATAGAGAATAAAATTATAGAAGTAGAGGCATTAAATATAAGAGAGTTTACGATTAATAAACATAAAAAAGTAGATGATTATCCATATGGCGGTGGTTGTGGAATGGTAATGCAAGTAGAGCCGATTTATAATTGTTATAAAAGTGTGGAAAAAAAGTTGTCGAAAAATAAAAAGGTTATTTATATGTCGCCAAAAGGTAAACCATTAACACAAAAAATAGTAGAGGAATTAGGGTATGTAGATGATATAGTAATATTATGTGGACATTATGAAGGGGTGGATCAGCGAATAATAGATGAAATTATTACAGATGAAATATCAATAGGTGATTATGTGCTAACAGGTGGTGAACTACCAGCATTAGTTTTAATGGATAGTGTAGCAAGATTAATAGATGGTGTAATAAGTAAAGAAGAATCTCATCAAAAAGAAAGTTTTTCAAATGGGTTGTTAGAGTACCCCCAATATAGTAGACCAAAAGAAATACTAGGAAGAGAAGTACCTGCTGTTTTATTATCGGGCAACCATAAAAAAATAGAAGTATGGCGTCATGAACAATCTTTAAAAATAACAAAAAAAAATAGACCTGATTTAATTAAAAAAAAATAGACTAATTAGTCTGTTTTTTTTTAATTAACTTTTAATCGTCCTTCTAAAGCTCTAGCTAATGTTATTTCGTCAATATATTCAAGATCGCTACCTACGGGAACACCGTGTGCTATTCTAGAAATTTTAATATCAAAATGTTTTAAAAGTTTGACTATATACATAGCAGTAGCTTCACCTTCTACATTAGGGTTAGTAGCTAAAATAATTTCTTCAATATTATCATTAGTACCAACACGAGTTACAAGTTCTTTAATTTTAATTTCATCAGGACCGATTCCGTGCATAGGAGATATACTACCGTGTAGTACGTGGTATAAGCCTTTAAATTCTCTAGTACGTTCATAAGCGGCCATATCTCTTGAGTCTTCAACGATCATAATAATATTTTTATTACGTTTAGAACTTTTACAAATATGACAAATATCGTTATCTGAAATATTATGGCAAATAGAACAATGTTTAATATTTTTTTTAGCATTAATAATAGCAGAGGATAAAGATAAAACTTTTTCTTCTGGCAAACTAATAATATGGAATGCAAGGCGTTGTGCGGACTTGTTGCCTATGCTAGGTAGCTTAGCAAGTTCTTCAATTAATATTGTTAAAGAGTTACCGTAAAAATTCATAAAATCACCTCTAAAACATTCCAGGCATTCCCATACCACCAGTAAGTTTACCCATTTCATTGTTAGATAATTCTTCTACTTGTCTAATTGCTTCATTAACAGCAGACATAACTAAATCTTCAAGCATTTCAACATCATCAGGATCAACAACATCTTTGTTAATAGTTAATTGTTTAATAACTTTTTTACCGTTAATAAGAACTTTAACAGCACCGCCACCAGATGTAATTTCTAGTTCTTTAGTTTCTAATTCACTTTGAGCTTTTTCCATTTGTTGTTGCATTTTTTGGGCTTGCTTCATTAAATTGTTTATATTCATACCGCCCGGCATACCGCCTCTACCTCTAGCCATAATAAAATCCTCCATATCTAATCTAATATAATTTAATATAAAATAATTGTATATTATTTTTTTTATTTTTACAATACGAAATTAACGACAGTATTATATAGGTGTAATATCCATATTAATATCATTTTGTAATTTAGTGTATATGTGTGTATCATCAGCGCCATAAAAATCATTGTGAAGTTTATTATATTCTTCATCTGTAATAGTAACGACGTCAAAAGATTTTTTATAAGTTTTTTCTAAAAGGGACAATAAATCATCTAGTCGTTCATCGATAATTATTTTAGTAGTAGAACAAGGGGCAACAATGTGTAAAACATTTTCATTAATAAAGCCAGGTTTACACTGTAATAAACTTTCTTTTAGAGGGATATTTGAAAGTTTGTTAATAATGGTTTTAGCCTCTGAAAAAACTTTAGTAATGTCGCTGGGAACAGATTTTGTTACAGTTGTTTTTTTGGTAATGGGTTTATTATTATCAACATTAATTGAAGGTACATTTTTAATTATAGTGGTAGGAGGGTTTTTAACATTAACTTCTAAAGAGTCAAGACGTTTTATAATGCTATTATAATCTACTTTAACTTCTAAAGTGCAAAGGTTAATACAATATATTTCAAAAAGAATTTTTTTGTTATTAGAATATTTAAGGTCGTTAAGGATTTTAGAAAATTCTTTAACTAAATTAATTATGAAAGCATCGTTGATATTTGAATAAGCTTTTTTTATGGAGTTGATATTTTCTAATGACATATTAATAGTATTAGATGGATTTGCGATAGATTTAATAATAGTTATATCACGTAAATAGGAGATACATTCATTAATGAATTGAGTAATATCTTTGCTATTTATAACTATGTCATTTATAAAGGAGATAATAGAATTAGAGTCATTGTTGTGTAAGGCGAATATAAAAGAGTCAAGACTATGATTATCTATACCGCCTACTAGTTCACGAACGTTGTTTAAAGTAATAGTTTCGTCGAAGTAAAGGGATAAACATTGATCTAACAAACTAAGTGCATCACGCATAGAACCATCTGATAAAGTTGCTATATAAAAAAGAGCTTCATCATCAACAAGTTTATTTTCTAATTTCATGTAAGATTTAAGGGTATCGACCATAATATTTACGGTAATACGTTTAAAATCAAAACGTTGACATCTTGAAAGTATAGTTGTGGGTATTTTTTGAGGGTCTGTAGTTGCTAATATAAAAATAACATTTTTAGGTGGTTCTTCTAAAGTTTTAAGTAGTGCGTTAAAGGCACCAGTAGAAAGCATATGAACTTCATCAATAATATAAACTTTAAAGTTACAAAGGATAGTAGGGTATTTAGCTTCGTTAACGATATCGCGAATATTTTCAACACCGTTATTACTAGCGGCATCAATTTCAACGACGTCTAGAGAAGAACCGTTACTAATTTGAATACAAGGTTCACATTTATTGCAAGGTTCACCATTTTCAAAATGTAAACAGTTTATAGCTTTAGCAAAAAGTTTAGCGGAAGAAGTTTTACCAGTTCCATGAGTACCGCAAAAAAGGTAAGCATGGTTAATATGATTATTAATGATTTGATTTTGTAAAGTTTTAACAATGTGATATTGACCTTGAATATCTGAAAATAATTTGGGTCTAAGTTTTCTATAAAGGGCAGTATATGACATAAGAACCTCTTTTCATATTTTATAAGTAAATAAATTTATAAATTTATTATAATACAAGATTAAATAGAAATGTACTAAAAATAAATTTAATGTTTAAATTTAATAAATTGGGTTAATAATAAATTGTAAAGTGAAGTGTTAATAAAAATATAGAAACACAAACTTATATCATTGGATAGTGTAGGCAGTAAATAATATTAAAGGAGGTGCAATTCAATGAAAAACTTTTTACAAGAGAATGGAATATTAGTAGTACTTTATGGAGTAGTAGGCGTACTAGCAGTAACGGCAGGAACGTTAACTTATACAGGATATAAAGAAGCTAGAAACGTAAATGTTAAAAAAGAAGAGGTTAGAGAAGTAGAATCGAATTTATCGGAAAGCTTTAAAGATAAAGAGAATGAAGAAAAGTTAGAAGCAATTAAAAAACTAAGAGAAGAGCTTAAGGAGAGTGGGGAAAAAGAAGCAAGAAAGGAGATGGAGGAAAAAGAAAGTAATAATATAGATAGTAAAAATGCAAGTAATGAAAAAGTAGAGTTAGAAAGAGGAGATGTAGGGGTAAAAAGTACGGAAGATAAAATAGAATGGAACGATCAAAAAGAGATAAGTGAAGAAGGAATGCAAGAAGATGTTGATGAGATAGAAGAGACATTTAATCTTTTCAAGAAAAAAAGAAATGAGGACAAAGTAGATAAAATAAAAGAGCCAAAAATAAAAGAGGAGAAGGAAGAAATAGATATTGGAAATATTGGAGATATAGAAAAAGAGAACAAGGCAAATAGAACATCGTATGAAAAATTTCAGAAAGGCGATAAATTAAAGTGGCCTGTAGAGGGTGAAGTGTTGATGCCGTTTAATGAGGAGAAGTTAGTATATGACAAAACATTAGATCAATACAGAACAAATTCAAACATAGCTATTAAAGCAGAAAAAGGAAGTAAAGTATCGCCATCAGCAGATGGAAAAATAATAGATGTAGGTGTGTCAAAAGAGGCTAATGGGTATGTAGTAATAGAACATGGAAATGGTTATGTTACAAAATACAGTCAACTTATAAGTAAGCATATAGTAAAAGTTGGAGATATAGTTTTGACAGAAGATATAATAGGGCACGTAGGGAGTCCATCTAATAATTCTATGATGTTAGGCAATCATTTAAGGTTTGAAGTAATAGAAGAAAACAAATCAAGCGATCCAACAAAGTATTTAGAATAAAATTGTAAAGGTAAGTTTTAACTAAAAAGGGCTTAGTACATAAGAAATCAAAATCTTATGTACAAGGTTCTTTTTTAAGGTTATTACATTTAAAATGATTTTAAAAAGATATATAGATATATAAATAGGAAGAAAACGGATTAAGTAGAAAAAATTCATTTACAATATGGAGTAAAATAGAGCAATAATGAAATAAATATAAAATAAAAAGTTAGTCAACAATGTTGACAAAAATATATTACTTTGTTAAAATCAAAGTTGTGTGTAAGAAATTCATGGTGAACACATTAAAAATTAAAAATTAAGGCAGATTAGTACAAATTATAGGGAGGTGTAATTAATGCCAACATTTAACCAGTTAGTTAAAAAAGGAAGAAAAACTTCAGTAAAGAAATCTACGGCACCAGCATTACAAAAAGGTTTAAATAGTTTAAAAAAGAGAAGTACAAACACATCAAGTCCTCAAAAAAGAGGAGTGTGTACATCTGTTAAAACAGCTACACCAAAAAAACCTAACTCAGCACTTAGAAAAATAGCAAGAGTTAAGCTTTCAAATGGTATTGAAGTAACAGCATATATACCAGGAGAAGGACACAATTTACAAGAACATAGTGTTGTTTTAATAAGAGGTGGAAGAATTAAAGATGTTCCAGGGGTACGTTACCACATTGTAAGAGGTACACTAGATACAGCAGGTGTAGCAAATAGAATGCAATCACGTTCAAAATATGGAGCTAAAAAACCTAAAGATAAGAAAAAATAAATTAGGTAAAAAATGTTAAAGATTATATATTTAATTATCCCTGTACACTAAGTCAGCCATGAAGATATAGAAAGTACAGGCATGAAACGAGCGTATAATCATTTAGTCAACAACTATTTGATATAAGTCGAACGAGTACCGTTGATAAAATTATAATAATTGAGGAGGGAAGAATCGTGCCACGTAAAGGACATGTTTCAAAAAGAGATGTACTACCAGATCCATTGTACAATAGTAAAGTAGTAACAAAATTAATCAATGCCATTATGGTAGATGGCAAAAGAGGTGTTGCACAAAATATAGTGTATAGAGCCTTTGAACAAGTTGCAGAAAAAACAGGTAATGAGGCATTAGAAATGTTTGAAGAAGCATTAGGTAATATTATGCCAGCGTTAGAAGTAAAAGCGCGCCGTGTAGGTGGAGCAACATATCAAGTACCAACAGAAGTAAGACCAGATAGAAGACAAGCATTAGGACTTAGATGGTTAGTAATGTATTCAAGAAAACGTAACGAAAGAATGATGAAAGACCGTTTAGCGAATGAAATAATGGATGCGGTAAACAACACAGGCGGAGCTTTCAAAAAGAAAGAAGACACGCATAAAATGGCTGATGCAAATAAAGCATTTTCACATTTCAAATTTTAGAATAAATAAAATGTGTCAACAATTTAGTGTACTTATAGGTATGCTAAATTGTTATATAAAGATAAAGGTAGGAGGAAAAAATAGTGTCTAAAAGAGAATTTAGTTTAGAAAAGACTAGAAATATAGGTATCATGGCTCATATTGATGCAGGGAAAACTACGTTAACAGAACGTATTTTATACTACACAGGGCGTAACTATAAAATAGGAGATACTCACGAAGGTACAGCAACAATGGACTGGATGGAGCAAGAGCAAGAAAGAGGGATAACAATAACATCAGCGGCAACAACTACATCTTGGTTAGAAAATAGAATTAATATAATTGATACACCAGGACATGTTGATTTCACAGTAGAAGTTGAAAGATCATTACGTGTATTAGATGGAGCTGTAGGTGTTTTTTGTGCAAAAGGTGGAGTTGAGCCACAATCAGAAACGGTATGGCGTCAAGCAGACACATATGATGTACCACGTATGGCATTTGTAAATAAAATGGATATGATGGGTGCAGATTTTATAAATGTTGTTGAAATGATGAGAGATCGTTTAAAATCAAATGCAGTACCTGTAATGTTACCAATAGGTGCAGAAGACGATTTCGTAGGAATAGTAGATCTTATGAAAATGAAAGCATTTATTTATAACGATGAAAAAGGTGAAGACATTTCAGAAATTGAAATACCAGAAGAATTAAAAGAGTTATCAGATACGTATAGAGCAGAAATGGTAGAATCTATAGCAGAATTAGATGATGAATTAATTGGGAAATTATTAGAAGGCGAAGAAATCACAGAAAAAGAATTAAAGGAAACTTTAAGAAAAGGGACGATAGCATGTGAAATCGTACCAGTATTTTGTGGTTCAGCGTATAAAAATAAAGGTGTTCAATTATTATTAGATGGAGTAATAGATTATATGCCAGCACCTACGGATATTAAGGCTATAACAGGTCATGTTCCAGGAGATGAAGAAGACATAGTTGAAAGACCATCATCAGACGAAGCACCATTTTCAGCATTAGCATTTAAAATAATGAACGATCCATTTGTAGGTAAATTAGCATTCTTTAGAGTATATTCAGGAACGTTAGAAGCGGGATCATACGTATATAATACGACAAAAGGTAAAAAAGAAAGAATCGGTCGTATAGTACAAATGCATGCTAATTCACGTGAAGAAATATCAAAAGTTTATGCAGGAGATATAGCAGCAGCAGTAGGATTAAAATCAACGACTACAGGTGACACATTATGTTTACAAGGTGATGATGAAGTTATACTTGAGTCAATGAATTTCCCAGATCCAGTTATTTCTATAGCAATTGAGCCAAAATCAAAAGGCGATAGAGATAAGTTAGGAATATCATTACAAAAGCTAGCAGAGGAAGATCCAACATTTAAAACTTTTACAGATGAAGAAACAGGACAAACGATAATATCAGGAATGGGAGAGTTACATCTTGAGATAATTGTTGATCGTTTATTAAGAGAATTCAAAGTAGAAGCAAATGTAGGAGCACCACAAGTTGCATATAGAGAAACAATAAGAGATACAGTAGAAGAAGATTCAAAATATGCAAAACAATCAGGTGGACGTGGACAATATGGTCACGCTAAAATCAGATTTGAGCCAATGGATGCAAATGATCCAGAAAAAGCTTATGAATTTGTTAATGCAACAGTTGGAGGATCAATACCAAAAGAATACGTACCAGCGGTAGATAATGGTATCCAAGAAGCAATGAGATCAGGTATAATTGGAGGATTCCCAGTTATAGGAGTTAAAGCTACGTGTTATGACGGATCATATCATGATGTAGATTCATCAGAGATGGCGTTTAAAATAGCAGGATCAATGGCATTTAAAAATGCGATGAGAAGAGCAAACCCAGTGTTATTAGAACCAGTTATGAAAGTTGAAGTTACAGTACCAGAGGAATATATGGGAGATGTAATGGGAGACGTTAGTAGTAGACGTGGACGTATCGAAGGTATGGAATCTAAAAGTGGTGCACAAATTATACGTGCATTTGTACCATTAGCAGAAATGTTTGGATATTCGACAGATTTACGTTCTAAAACACAAGGTAGAGGAACATACGCTATGGAATTAGCAATGTATGAACCAGTACCAAAATCAATACAAGAAGAAGTAGCAAATAAATAAAAAAAACTTGTAAAAAGTTTTGAAAGTATTTATAATAAAAATATATAGAAAAATATTCATAATTTAAGGAGGCTTATAATGGCTAAAGCAAAATTCGAAAGAAATAAACCACATGTTAATATTGGAACAATAGGACATGTTGATCATGGTAAAACAACATTAACAGCAGCAATAACAAAAACGTTACATGAAAGATTAGGAACAGGAGAATCAGTAGCGTTCGAAAATATTGATAAAGCACCAGAAGAAAGAGAAAGAGGTATAACAATATCTACAACTCACGTTGAGTATGAAACAGGAGCTAGACATTATGCACATGTGGATTGTCCAGGGCATGCCGATTACGTTAAAAACATGATCACAGGAGCAGCACAAATGGATGGCTCGATCTTAGTTGTTGCAGCTACAGATGGACCAATGGCTCAAACAAGAGAGCATATCTTACTTGCACGTCAAGTTGGAGTACCTAAGTTAGTAGTATTCATGAACAAATGTGATATGATAGATGAAGAAGATGAAGAATTATTAGACTTAGTAGAAATGGAAATAAGAGAATTATTATCAGAATATGATTTTGATGGTGATGAAACTCCAATAATTAGAGGTTCAGCATTTAAAGCATTAGAAGACTCATCATCAGTGTGGGGAGATAAAATCGTTGAATTATTTGAAGTAATAGATGAATATATCCCAACACCAAAAAGAGAAACAGAAAAAGATTTCATTATGCCAATTGAAGATGTATTTTCAATTACAGGACGTGGAACAGTTGCAACTGGTAGAGTTGAAGCTGGAACATTAAATATCCAAGACGAAGTTGAATTAGTTGGATTAACAGATGAGCCAAGAAAAGTTGTAGTTACAGGAATTGAAATGTTTAGAAAATTATTAGATTCAGCAGAAGCTGGAGATAATGTTGGTATCTTACTAAGAGGGATTCAAAGAGATGAATTAGAAAGAGGTCAAGTATTAGCTAAACCAGGATCAATTACACCACATACAAAATTTAAAGCACAAGTTTACGTATTATCACAAGAAGAAGGTGGGCGTCACAAACCATTCTTCAATAATTATAGACCACAATTCTATTTCAGAACAACTGATGTTACCGGAGTGATCACATTACCAACAGGTACAGAAATGTGTATGCCAGGTGACAACGTTGAGATGGATATAGAATTAATCGTACCAATCGCAATGGATGAAGGATTAAAATTCTCAATCCGTGAAGGTGGTAGAACAGTTGGAGCAGGTTCTGTTACATCAATAACTGACTAATTTAAACGATAAACAAAAAAAGAGTACATTAGTACTCTTTTTTTGTGTGTAAAATTTTTCAAATGAAGTAAAAATATTATAAAAAAAAGTAAAACTGTTAATAATGTAAGTAGTATGAACTAGGAGGAGTTATGAAAAAAATTAAAATGATATTAATAGTTTTATTAATAATATTTGATGCGACAGCTGTACATAGTGCAGAGTATAATCTAATAATTCATTATAAAAAAGATGATGGGTACTATAATAATTTATTATTAATAATAGAAAGTGAAAACCATGTAAAAAAAGAACGCTTTAATTATTATGATGAATATGGAATGACATTAAAAACAAACATTATATTTGAAGAGGAAAAATTAGTAGTAAAAATACATGATGAAATAAATAATAAAGATGTAGATGAATTTATAATTGACCTAAGAAAAGGTAATGAAGTATGGCACGAGAAAGATGAAGGTGTAAAATATATAAGCCCTAAGTTATATGTATCTACTTATGAAGAGATAAAAGAACTAGAGGTAGAAATAAAATATATAAACTACGAGAAAAATTACGAAGGTTTATACTTAGAAATAAAAAATGATAATGGTAGTAAAAATAAAAAATATTATATAGAGAATAAAGGTAGTTATGGAACATTTAAATTAAAAGTAAAAAATAACAAACCAATATATTTTCAAATAAAAAAAGGTTTAGAAATAATTGACTTTGAAGATGGAGTAATATATCCGAACCAAAATAAAGATGGTGTACTAAAAGCATACATGATAGAGGGTAATAAATTTGTAGGCTATGATGAGGAAAAATTTAATAACTATAAGTATATAAAATCTAGCGAAATAATATCTTTAAATAAAATAAAGATTGAATTATCTTATCCAATTAAAATAGGAAACAATAACAAGTTTAAAATAATAAAAGAAGAATCAGATACAAATAAAGAAAATGACGATATAAAAGATCAAATTAAAAATATTATAGAAGAAAAGGAAATATTAAAAGATAAAGTAAAAGATATAGATAAGTCTAAAGAACATGATGATGTTATAGAAAAAGAAATATTGGAACAAGGAATTGAAAAGAAGGAAGAAGAACTAGAAAGTTTGAAAAATAAAGAAAAAAGAGAAATAGAAATAAAAAGTATTACAAATGTGAATATTATAGGTAACGATTATTGTGAAAGTTTTGAAATAAACGTTGAGAAATTAAATATAGATGATAGTTATAAAGTAGTTTTAGAAGGATATGGAAGCAGTCAAATAAGTAAAGAAAAAGCATATGATAGTGTTGAATATAATAAGAAAATGGAAAAAATTGAAGAAATGGGAATAACAAAAAAAGATACAAAATTTAAATTTAAATTATTTATGCCACTAGAAACAGAAGTTATTTTGAATATATACAATGAAAACTTATCATTATATAAGGCTATAAGTATGGAAAAGAAAAACGATGGATTTTTTGAAATTGAAATAGAAGAAAATGATATATTAAATAAATATTATGCGTATAGATTAATAAATGTAGAAGGTAGAAGTAAAGTAATAAACGATCCATTTTTAAAAATAATAAGCGAAGATGGTTTAGGTAAAATAGTAGCTAATGATAGTATAGGTAACTATAGAGTAAAAAAAAATATAGAAATGATTTATTCGGAAAAAGCGACAAAGGTATTTGAAGTAGAAGAAAAGGTTGTAAACACAATATCTAATTTAAATGCCGAAATAAATAAATTACAAGAAAATGCCGAAGTTATAGATAGTTATATTAATAAAGATGTTATAGAAAAAAAAACGTTAGATAAGGAGTTAGATAAGTATTTGGGAGAAAAGGAAGAAAAAGATACGATATTAAAAGATGTAGATATAATATATTATGAGTATATGTTAGATGGGTTGGTAGATATTGAGAATAGTGAAGGAACAAATGAAAAAAAAGGAGAAAATGAAAATAGAAACATAGAAAATGAAAAAGAGTTTTTTTTCCCATCTGAGCAGAAAAAACCTGTAGGAGAGAAGAAGTTAAGAACAGAAAAAAGTTTTTTAAGCGATAGAAGTATAGATGAGAAAATAAAAAAAAGTAATTTAAGTTATGAGAGTGAGAAACTAAACTATACCCATTTTTATATAAAAAATGATAGTTATTTAAACTTGTTTAGAAATGAAGAAAACATAAAATATTTAAAAGAATTTATAAAAGATCTTCAAGAAAAAGGCAAAGGTGTAATAATAGACTATCGAGTAAATGAAAATAGGTTGCAAGGTATAAATGACAAATATTATTTTAAGAATAAGGAATTGGCAATAGAAAGAGGGTTAGTAAAGAAGCTAATAAAAGATGATATAGAAAGTTTAATAAATATATATGAAATAGAAGGTGTAGTTTTAAATGAGGAATATTATACGGAGGAGTTTATAGAAGAGGTAAAAGATGAGTTTTCTAATATTCATATATTAAGTAAATATGATATGAGTGATAAAATAATTAAGAATATGATACTTGGAGAGGAAGTGAAAGATGAGATTTTAAAATTAAAAAACGAAAGTATAAATTTTTCAGAAATAAGTACAGATGTCGATAGTACAATAGATGAGTATATAACAAATGTATTATTAGTTTTAAAAGGCATTCCATATTTAAGTGAAGTAGATGAGAAAAATATTGAAGAAGTAAATAAATTAATAAAAATCAGGAAAGAGTATGATCATTTTCAAAGTGAAATTGAAATAATAAAAGACGGAGGGGGAGTGTTAATATACGATCAATTAGATAGACGGACTAATAACAACGTAAGAACATTTATAAACTATAGTGATAATGATTTGATGGTATATGTGGGAAATATGAATGGCGATAAAAGTAAGTATAAAATAATAAGTAACAATAAGGTAGATAAGGGAGAATATTTAAATGATAAAATATTATTATCAAGTAGAAGTGTTTGGATGTTGGAAATGGAAAAAGGTAATGATATACAAAGTGAGTATGTAGATTATTCAGAATATATAATAATAGTAGGTAATTTGTTATTGTCTGTAGGTGTAATATGGATTGTAAATAAAACATATAAAAAAATAATCTAAAAAGCATGTCGAAAATATTTCGGACATGCTTTTTAGATTTTAGATAATTGCTTGAATTAAATATAAAGTAAAAAAACCAGGTATTCCTAAAATGGCAGTAAATAAAACGGTAAAAAAATTCACTCCAATATAAATAGATGTAAAAGATAAAAGGGAATTAAAAACGTTAATTCCTAGAACGGCGAAACTACTTTTAATTAAAAATTTAAAAAAAGTAGCATATTTCACAGAAAAGATTTGTAAAACTAAAATAATGCAACATACTAATATTAATAGAATAAAAACTGAGTTAATAGACATTGTAATCCCTCCTAAGTCATGAAATGTTACGTGATTTATAAAGTCTAAGATAATAACTGTATTTATTTTGTGCGGAGTTAATGTCATAGATACAACTATCTATGAGGGTAGGGTCAGTAATAAATTCAAATTGATTGTACATAGAATTTAAATAAACTTCTATTTCCCGTAGAATTGATAAAATTTCTAAATTTTCATTATGATTTTGAGATGAGTTAGCTTTTTTAATATTTTTGGTTAAAAATGTATCCATATATGACCTCCTTTGTACTATTTTAAATATAGTCAAAAAAAAAAGAAAATATTCCTGTATTAATAAAAATAAAAAAAAAACCGATAATAAATATAATGAAATATTTAGAATAGATAAGGAGTATTATAAATATGAGAATAGATAACAGTAATAAAATAATAATAAATAATAAAGAGGTAAAAAAGGAACTATCTATAAATGAAGGAATTGTAAGAGGAAAAATAATAGACATAAAAAATAGCGATGTAAAAATAAGGTTGGAAAATGATAAAGAAATAGTAGGCAAAAGAAATCAAATAGATGGAAATATAGGTGATAGCATTAAATTTAAAGTAATAGGGAATGAAAAAGGACAAATTAATTTAAAGCAGATTAGGGAAATAAAAAATAATGATAAAGTAAGTATGGATATAGTAAAGACGTTTAATAGAAGTAATGGAAATAAAATAGAAGTAGAAGAAAAAAGTTTATTAGAAGATACGATAGAAAAAAACATAAAAAAAGAGCAGTTAAAAAGAAAACTTAATCATAATAAAAATAGTTTAACAAAAAGTGCGGTAGCATTGTTAATAGAAAATGGATTCAATGTAAATAACATTGAAATAGGGCAATTATCAGAAGTTATAGAAAGTTGTAAAAAAGGGGAAGAAAAAGATAGAAAGATAGAAGATAATATAAGTAAAGAAATAGGTATGAGTAGTTTAAAAATGCAAAATGCATATGACATAATAGAAGATAGTGTAAAAAAATTAGAAACTATTAGAGGGAATGATAACATAGAGAAAGAGAAGTTAATAAAAAGTGGAAATGAAGTAACGATAAATAATTTAATGAGTAGTAAGTATGAAGCAGATAATAACATAGAAAATAAGTATTTAGATGAAGGGATAGAAGAAAAGATAAAAAGCCATTTAAAAAAGATAGGGATAGAAGAAAGCGAAGAAAATATAAGTATTAGTAAGAAATTTATATTAGAGGATATAGAAATAAATAGAGAAAATATAAGTAAATGGAAATTTATGAATGATGATATAAAAGAGATAAGAATAGATACGTATGTAAAAAATGCTGTTAGGGGATTGGAAGAAGGAAATCATCCAAATCAGATAAATTTAAGAGAGCTAAAGGAAAATGTAAGACCATTATTTGCCGAGATAGAGGATGCAAGAAAGAATTTAAAAATAGATGATAAAGTAATAAAATATATGGAAGATAAAAACATACCATTTACGATAAATAGAGTAATGGAGGAAACAAGTAAATATAGAGAAGTCGAGCTAGAGGGAAGAAAAAAAGATAATGAAATAGAGAATAAAAAAATGTTATTGGAAATACAATATAAATTAACGAGTGAAATAAGTTATAGTTTAGCAAAAAGAGGTATAGAAATAAATAATAAGCCGTTAGAAGATGCGTTAAGAGAAATAAAGAAGATAGAGGAAGAAGGATATATAAAAGCTATAAAAAAAGGTGGACTAGAAATAACAAAAGAAAATATAGCGACAGTAGAAAATACTATAACAAAAGTAAAAGGAAGTAGTCCGTTTACAAATGAGACATATAAAAGGATAGTAGATAAAAATTTTAAATTTAATATAGAAGATATATATGAGAGTAGTAATTTAAGAAGATTAGAGAAGGGATATGCGGTAACGGAGACAGTAGTAAACAGTAAATTCAAAGATAGTTTTAATAAAATAAAGGGTGAAATATTACCATTGTTAAAAAGTTTGGGAATAGAGGACAACGACATAAACATAAAAGCTAGTAGTATATTAATAAAGAATAATATGGAAGTGAATGTAGAAAATATAAATAAAGTTTCATTAATAGATATGGAACTAAATAAATTGGTAAAAGGATTAAAACCAGACATAGTGGTAGAGATGATAAAAGAGGGAGTAGATCCATTAAAAGAGGAAGTAAGTAAAATTATAGAATATATAAATAAATATGAAGAGAAGGAAGGGTTTACAAAGGAAGAAGATATAATAGAAAATATACTAAGATTAGAGAAGGATAAGGGCGTAAGTAAAGAACAATTAGAGGCAGTAAAAAATGTGTATCGTGGGATGAATCAAGGGTTAAAAAATGATAGAGTAGCCATAGGTAGTTATGTGGGAACAGAAAAAACATTAACATTAGAAAATATATTAAACAGTTCAAAGTACTATAAAAAAACAAAAGGTAAGAGTGAATTTTTAGATGAGATAATCGATGAAAATAGGGGATTCAAAGAGAGTGAAGGAATAGCAGATAAATTAAACAAAGAATTAATGCGAGAAATAGTGAGGCAAAAAAACTATGGGGTAGTAAAAGAGATAGTAAGTAGGAAAGAAGATGTAAGTTTAAAAAGTATGTATGAAGAAGTGATAGAAAGTGAAGGGAAGATAGAAGAAGGAAATATAGAAAATATAGAAAAGTTAAAAAATGATATAGATGATAAAACATATAAGTGGTTAGAAAAAAACGATATTCCGATCACATTGGGAAATGCAATGGAAGTTAAGGAATTAATAAGAAAGCCAAAAGAAGTGGAAAGAAAAATAAAGGAAAGTATTAAAAATGATAAAAAGGTCAGAGAAAAGTTATTTAATGTAGAGGGGAACAATTTAGGAGAAGTAGTAGAAGAAGGAAAAATATTAGATGAGGTAATAGGAGAGATCAGGGGAAGAGATATAGGAAAAGCTATAAGTGATTTAGAAATACACAAAAGTGTAATGAAAAGTTTAGAATTTCAAAATGAATTAAACAAGGGAAACAATGGATTTACAAAAATACCTATTAGAATGCCACTTAGTGGTAATGAAACAAATTTAACGATGTACGTATTGGATAAAAACAAGTTAAAAAACGATGAAGTAAACATAATATTTAAATTAGAAACAAAAGAACAAGGTGAAATAAGAATAGACATGAAGCTAGATAAGGTAAAAAAGGAAAGTTATGTAGAAATACAATGTGATAATGGTAAAATATTTGAGGATAACATGGAAGAAATAAAAAAAATAATAAAAACAAAAAATATTGAAAAAGTTAATATAAAAATAAAAAAAGACGATAAGCAAAATGAAAATTTGTTTATCATATAGAGAGGTGTAAATGAGCGAAGAAGAAAAAGAAATATACGAAATAATAAATAACATAGTAAATTTTATAGATAAAAAGAATAGTGAAACTAAAATAAAAGGGAGTGTATAAAATGAGAATTAATCATAACATAGCATCATTAAATATAGCGCAACAATTAAGAAATTCAAATAAGAGGATGACGTTATCGTCAACTAGATTATCATCAGGAGTAAGAATAAATTCTGTAAAAGATGATGCAACAGGAATGGCGATATCAACAAAGTTAGAAAATCAAGAAAGAGGATTAGGAAAGGCTAGAGAAAATTCATTAAACGGTATATCACTAATTCAGACACTAGATGGAACATTAAGTTCGATACATAGCATGGTGCATAAAATGCGTGAGTTATCGATACAAGCAAGTAATGATACGAATACGACGTCAGATAGAGAAAAGATGCAAAAAGAGGTAGAACAATTGAAGCAAGAAATAGATGTAGCTGCGAAAAACACATCATTTAATAATATAAAGTTGTTATATGGTGATAGTGAGAGACTTGTATATAATAGTGAGCCTGTAGCAGGAGGAGTAACCTTCGTATCAGATAGTATGAAAAAAGGTACATTAGAATATACTGTAGATAAAATAGGAAAGCCAGCATCTTTAGATATAGAAATACCATCAGGAACAGTACCGTTAGGACTAGAAGGTAAAATTTTTGTAAATGGTGCAGAATTAAATGTGAATCTAGAAGATACAGCAGATGATATAGGTGTAAAATTATTAAAAGCTTATGACAATGCAGGGATGGAACTAATAAAATTGGGAACAGGAAAAAATAAGTTAGTAACATTAGATGAAGGTTCAGAAGAAAAAATAAACATAGAGGATAAAGATGATATATTAATGAAAGCAGGATTTATAATATCAAACTTAGAAGATGGAACAGATGCGCAAGTAACGTTAAACGGATATACAGATAAGGAGTTTGAAAGCACAGCAAAAATAACGACGAAAGGTAATCATATAGAAATAGTAAGTGATGGAGGAAAACAAATAAATATAG
This sequence comes from uncultured Clostridia bacterium, assembly GCA_947313885.1. Lineage (GTDB taxonomy): Bacteria > Bacillota > Clostridia > Lachnospirales > CAMZNU01 > CAMZNU01. The sequence continues at coordinate 62,734 of CAMZNU010000007.1, forward strand.
ATTTAAACTTTACTGTATCAGAGAGTACAGGACAATATGAATTAAATGATGGTAATAGTGTAGGGATAGACGTTGGTGGGGGATTAAAATTAGAAGCAAAAATAACAGAGCATGGTGGTATAAAAATACAAGTAGGACAAAATAAAGATATGGAATTAGATTTATTTGTAGAAAAAATCGATCTAAAATCATTAGGTATAGAAAATTTAAGTATAGGTACGTTTATAGGTGCACAAAAAGGTATTCAAAAATTAGACATAGCTGTAGAAAAAATATCATTAATAAGAGCAAAGGCGGGAGCGTATCAAAATAGATTTGAATATACTATAAAAAACTTAGATACAGCTCAAGATAATACAACAATAGCATTAAGTAGAATACGAGATACAGATATGGCAAAAGAGATGACAGAGTATAGTAAGCATCAAGTAATATACCAAGCGGGAATTTCGATACTAGCACAATCAAATCAAAGACCACAGCAAATATTGCAACTATTAGGATAGGTAAATGATGACAAACAAAGATTATGTTGTAAAAATAACGAATGCTACAGGGGTTCAATTAACTATAATAACCTTTGAGTTATGTATATTAAATATAGATAATAGTATAAAGATATTAGAAGATAAAAAAGAGATAGATAAAAAAATTTTTATAGGTTATATAGATAAGAGCAAGAGTTTTTTAGATGAGTTAATACTAAGTTTAAATTTTGAATATGAAATATCGAAATCATTATTAGAATTATATCTATACGTAAATGAGAAATTAGTACAAAGTAAGATTAAAATGAACATTGAAAAATTAGAAGAGAGTAAAAAAATATTAAGTGAAATAAAAGAAGGATTTGTAGAGGTAGAAAAAAACGTAGAAAGTAAAGTTAACGAAGTAGAGAATAAAGAAAAAATATATGCGGGGTTAACATATTCAAAAAACGAATTAAATGAGTATATAGATGATAGAGATGGAAAACAATATAAAGCGTAATAAAAAAAACTGTAAATTTATTTACAGTTTTTTTTTATTACAAAGGGTATAAAATATTTACAAGAGGAAAAAATAATAAAAAAAGGTGAAAGATGATAAAAAAAATAAAAAAATGAAGTAAATTAATTGATAAAGATGAAAAATAAATATATAATCAAATAAAAAGGATGGTGAATATATGTTAATAGAATTTAAAGGAAATAGCCCTAAAATTGAGAGTAGTGTATTTTTAGCGGAAGGCGTAAAAATAATAGGGGCTGTTGAATTAAGAGATAATGTTAACGTGTGGTACAATGCGGTAATTAGAGGGGATATAAATAAAATCACTATAGGGAAAAATTCTAATATACAAGAGAATAGTACAGTGCATGTAAGCGTTGATGCGGAAGTAGTAATAGGCGACAACGTAACAGTAGGACACAATGCAATAATCCATGGGTGTAAAATAGGTACAAATTGTTTAATAGGAATGGGTGCTATAGTTATGGATAATGCAGTAATAGGAGAGGGTAGTATAGTAGGAGCAGGAACATTAGTTACAGAAAACACAATAATACCGAAAAATAGTTTAGTGTTAGGATCACCAGGACGAGTAATAAAGGAAATAGATGTGAGTAAATTAAATGATTCACATGCGTTTGGGTATACAGAACTAGCTAAAAAATATAAAAAATAATTTATTTATGGGAGGTAATTGTGAGTAAAATTTTATCGGGATATGAACCAAAGGAAGTTTTAAAATATTTTGAAGAGATAAGTGAAATACCAAGAGGATCAGGAAATGAAGAAAGTATAAGTAATTATTTAGTACAATTTGCAAAGGACAGAGGATTTAAATATATTCAAGATGAATATTTAAATGTGTGTATATACAAAGATGGAACTAAAGGATTAGAAAATAAGCCATCAGTAATAATACAAGGACATATGGATATGGTATGTGAGAAAAACGAAGGAACGGAGCATAATTTTATAAATGAAGGAATAAAATTAGAAGTAAATGGTGATTGGATAAGTGGTAAAGGGACAACGTTAGGAGCGGACAATGGTGTTGCTATGGCGATGGGACTTGCAATATTAGATAGTAAGACTATAAAACATCCACCAATAGAATTGTTAATAACATCAGGCGAAGAAATTGGGCTAATAGGAGCGACAAATTTTGACACATCAGTATTAAAATCTAAAATGTTAATAAATTTAGATACTGGGGAAGATGGTGTATTTTTATCAAGTTGTGCGGGAGGAATAAAGTTTGACCTTAATGTAGATATTGAATGGATAGAGTTAGATGGAGAGTATGAAGAATTTATATTAGTTGTAAATGGGTTAAAAGGGGGACATTCAGGAGCAGAAATACATTTACAAAGAGGAAATAGTAACGTTGTACTAAGTAGAGCATTGTATGAAAGTGGCAAAAATGTAGATATGTACATAAGAGATATAGAAGGTGGTGCGAAAGATAATGCTATAGCAAGGGAAGGAAAGAGTAAAATATTTGTACATAAAAAAGACATAAATAAGTTTAAAAAACAGTTAGAAAAAAGTATAAAAGACATAAAAAATGAACTTAGAGTAAGTGATAGTAATTTAAATATAGAGTTAGTGAGTAAAAAAAGTGAAAATAAAAAAGTATATAGCAAAGAAACTTTTGAGAAATACATATCATCTGTATATTTAATACAAAAAGGTGTAGCAACTATGAGTTTGGAAATAGACGGGTTAGTGGAAACATCTAATAATATTGGAGCGGTAAAAAGTGATGATAAAATAATAGGAATAAGGTGTGCATTGAGAAGTAGTGTAGCGAGTAGAAAATACAACGTACTAGACGAAGTAAAATTATTGAGCAAGTTAGTAGGAGCTACATTAAAGACAGAGGGTGATTATCCAGCATGGGAATACAATCCAGAGTCTAGATTAAGAGATGTATTTAAAAATAGCTATTATGAGTTGTTTAATAGCGAAGTAAAAATAGATGCCATACATGCAGGATTAGAATGTGGGATTTTGACGGAAAAAATGGAAGATGTGGATATAATAGCATTTGGTCCAGAGATGTTAGATATTCATACACCAGATGAGAAGGTGTCGATAACATCATTAGAAAAAACGTATAAATTATTGGTAGAGGGATTAAAAAGATTATAGGTGAAAATATGAAAATAGAAATAGATAAGAAATTTTTTAAAATGGCAATGTATGCAGTATTAACAGTAATAGTGAGTTATATATTAATATCGGTATTTGATATATTTATAGCATCTCTTGCAAATATTAAAACGTTAGTAGGAGACATTTTAGGAGCGATTAAATATTTATTAAAAGTGTTTAATTTTTTAATAATAGCATTTATATTTAGTTATTTATTAGATCCGCTAGTGGATAAATATCAAAGATTGTATGAGAAGTATGAGTTAAAGTTTATGAACGATGAGAGAGCAACCAAAAAAACAATAAAAGAAATCAAGTTAGAAGAGAAGCAAAAGAATGAAGGCATAGATGGAAAAAATGGATTTACATATAAGCCAAGAACAGCAGGAACGGTATTAGTATTTTTAACGATATTTGTGAGTTTGTTTATATTTACGAATTTTATGATATCAAGTTTTTCGCCAGAGCAAAGCGATAAGGTTATAGAGACGTTAATAGAAAATGATTCTATAAATAGCGAAGAAGCAGAACAGTTAATGTTGGAAAGTAATTTTTTAAGGAAAATAACATTAACAACATATGGAATGATTGAAAGTTTAAATAGTGAGTATGCGAGAATTAAAGTTGAATTAGAAAAACTAGGGTTATTAGATATTTTTAATAATACAATAGAAGGTATAGTTGTTTTTGTAAGAAGTTTCAGTTTTAGATTTATAGGGATTTTAATAAAAGTAGGTTCAGGAATATTATCAAGTATAATAATACTGACGTTAAGTTTCTATATTATGCGTGACAAGGATAAATTTAAACATAATTTAGAAGTTTTTATGACGACATTTTTTCCTAGTAAAGTAAATATAGGAATAAAACACTTTATGGATGATGTACATACGATATTTTCAGGATATTTAAGAGGGCAAATGACAGATGCTATGATAATGGGTAGTTTATTAGGGTTTAGTTTATCTTTAGCGGGAATACCATTTGCGTGGTTGATAGGAATGTTTTCAGGATTTTCAAATTTAATACCTTATGTAGGAGCTTTTGTAGGATTTTTATTAGCTGTTACATCGGGATTATTATCAGGTAATCCAATATTGGCATTATATGCTGCGGTTATAGTGTTAATAGTACAACAAATAGACGGACTATTTATAGTTCCTAAATTTGTAGGCGAGAGTGTGGAAATAAGTCCATTTTTAGTAATATTATCATTAACAGTAGCAGGAACAGTATTTGGAATAGTAGGAATGATATTTGCAGTGCCAATTACAGCTATGTTAAAAATATTAATCGGAAGATATATGTTAAGAAAAAAAGAGGGTGGAGGCTTTAGAAAGTTTTTTAGTAGAATAAAAAACATCGAAATATAAAAAAAACTAATGTTATTTTCATCATATTAGTTTAAAGTGAAAATAAATAGCAATTAATAAAATAATTAAGTTGTTAAAAAGTTTTGAACCCCCTCCTCATAAATATTAATATATTTATGAGGAGGGGGTTTTTATGAACAAGAAAATAGTCGCACTATTAATGTTAACGATGATAATAAATAGTAGCTTTGTAGTAAAAGTAAATACTAATGAAGAAATAAAAAGAAATGAAATAAAAAGAAATGAAAAGATAAGAGATGAATTAGAAGGAATAATTTTAAAATATGAAGATATGATAGGATACACAGAAGGAAAAATTAAGATAATATGGTTTATTTTAATAGAAGGTAAATTAATAGTAAATATGGGCGAGGATATTAAGCGGGATAAAAATAGTTCATATGAAAATGTAAGAATGGGAGAAATTATGTTAAGGACATTATTACAATTAGAATATGTAGATGAGGTAACGATATATGTAGGAGGAAAATTAGATTATATAGGAAGCGGTCTAATTATTGAAAAGGAGAGAAAATGGGTAAGAGGAGAGATGGAAGAAAATTAGACGAGATGCGAAAAATAAAAGTAACAAAAGAGTATATAATTTATCCAGAGGGTTCAGTATTGATAGAAATAGGAAACACAAAAGTAATATGTAATGTAACAGTAGAAGATAAAGTGCCAAAATTTTTAATCGGAAAAGGGAAGGGATGGATTACGGCGGAATATAATATGTTACCAAGATCTACCCATACAAGAATGTTAAGGGATATAAGTAAGCTTAAGAAAAATGGTAGGAGTTTAGAAATACAAAGACTAATAGGAAGATGTTTAAGAGGTGCAGTTGACTTAGAGTTGTTAGGAGAAAAAACGTTAATAGTAGATTGTGACGTAGTACAAGCAGATGGAGGAACTAGAACAGCTAGTATTACAGGAGGATATATAGCAATAAAGTTAGCGTGTAATAAATTATTAGAAGAAGGTAAGTTAGAAAAAAACCCGATTAAAAATGGAGTAGTGGCTGTAAGTGTTGGCATAGTAGATGAAAAACCTATGTTAGATTTATGTTATGAGGAGGACAGTAGAGCAGATGTTGATATGAATATATGCATGACGGATAAAGGAAGGTTTTTGGAGCTTCAAGGCGGAGGGGAAAAAGGAGATTTTAGTAAAAATGAATTAATTAAATTAATGGAGCTTGGAGAGAAAGGCTGTAAAACTTTATTTAATGTAATAGAAGAAATGAAATAAGTTGCATCACTATATAATTATTTGTTAATATATATGTAAGTATGTAAAAACGTTAAATAAGGAGAATGTAATGTCTATATTAGAAAAAATATTTGGTAACTATAGTGAAAAAGAAGTAAAAAAATTAAAAGGAATTGTAAGGGAAATTGATGGATTTGAAGAGTCGTTAGCAAGACTAGCAGATGAAGAATTAAAAAGTAAAACATTAGAATTTAAAGAAAGATTAAAAAAAGGCGAAACGTTAGATGATATATTACCAGAGGCTTTTGCGGTAGTTAGAGAAGCTGGGAAACGTGTGTTAAATATGCGACATTTTGAAGTACAATTGATAGGTGGAATTATATTACACCAAGGAAGAATAGCGGAAATGCGAACAGGTGAAGGTAAAACGTTAGTATCGACATTACCAGCATATTTAAATGCTCTTGAAGAAAAAGGAGTTCATATTGTAACGGTAAATGATTATCTAGCAGAACGTGATTCAAAATGGATGGGTGAATTACATGAATTTTTAGGACTAGAGGTTGGAGTAGTTTTAAATGATATGAGTAACGACGAAAGACAAAAAGCGTATAATTGTGACATAACATATGCTACTAACAATGAATTAGGGTTTGATTATTTAAGAGATAACATGGCGGTGTATGAAAAAGACATGGTAGTAAGAGAATTACATTACGCAATAATAGATGAGGTAGATTCTGTTTTAATAGATGAAGCAAGAACACCATTAATAATTTCTGGAAGTGGCGATAAATCTACACAACTATACAATATAGCAGACACCTTTGTAAAAAGATTAGAAATGGGTGCGATATTAAATGAGGAAGATGCATTTAATCCATTAATAAGAAGTGAAATAGAAGAGGTAGGAGATTATATAGCAGATGAAAAAACAAAATCTGTATCATTAACGGCAAGGGGTGTAGGAAAAGCCGAAAAATATTTTAATATTGAGAATTTATCAGACCCAGTAAATTTACAAATACAGCATCACATAAATACAGCGCTTAGAGCAAATTATTTAATGTTTAAGGATTCAAATTATGTAGTTTCAGATGAGGGAGAAATACTAATAGTAGATGAATTTACAGGAAGAATAATGTCAGGAAGAAGATATTCGGATGGGTTACATCAAGCGATAGAAGCGAAAGAAAATGTAGAAGTTAAAAAAGAGAGTAAAACGTTAGCAACAGTAACGTATCAAAGCTACTTTAATAAATACAATAAGAAGTCAGGAATGACAGGTACGGCTATGACAGAAGTGGATGAGTTTAGACAAATATACAGTATGGACGTTATAGAGATACCGACGAACAAACCTATTTTAAGAAAAGATGATCCAGATAAAGTTTATAAAACTGAAGTGGGTAAAATGAAAGCGGTAGTAGAAAGCGTTAAAGAAAGTTATGAAAAAGGACAACCAGTTTTAGTGGGTACGATAACGATAGAAAACTCAGAAAAAGTAAGTACGTATTTAAAAAAAGAAGGTATAAAACACGAAGTATTAAATGCAAAATACCATGAAAAGGAAGCAGAAATAGTAGAAAAAGCGGGACAAAAAGGTGCTGTAACGATAGCTACAAACATGGCAGGACGTGGTACAGATATTAAGCTTGGAGAAGGTGTTGTTGAAGTAGGAGGGTTAAAAATAATAGGTACAGAACGTCATGAGTCAAGAAGAATAGATAACCAGTTACGAGGCAGATCAGGGAGACAAGGAGATCCAGGGCAGTCAACATTTTTCATAGCATTATCAGATGATTTAATGAGATTATTTGGTGGTGATAGAGTAATAAAAATGATAGATGCGTTAGGAATAGAAGAAGACGAAGCGATAGAACACCCAATATTAAGTAAATCAATAGAAAAAGCTCAGAAAAAAATAGAAGGAAATCATTTTGAATCAAGAAAAAGAGTTTTAGACTATGATAGAGTAATGAATGAACAAAGAGAAATTATATATGGACAAAGAAAAAGGGTTTTAAAAGGTGAGGATTTAAAAGATAACATATTAAAAATGTTAAGAACGGTTTTAAAAGAATATATAAAAGAAGCAGTAGGTGATGAAAAAGATAAAAACACATGGGATATGATAGCACTTAATGAACACTTAATGCCAATTTTCCATGAGCCTGTAATGGTAACAGATATAGAACATTTAGAAGATGAGACGTTACAAAGCATAGAAGATAAATTATACGATAAAGCCGTAGAAATATATAATGCAAAGGAAGAAGAGTTCACATCAGAAAGATTTAGAAATGTTGAAAGAGGAATATTATTAAGAGTAATAGATCAAAGATGGATGGATCATATAGATGATATGGATCAAATGCGTCAAGGTGTAGGATTACAATCTTATGCACAAAAAGATCCATTAGTTGAATATAAAAATTTAAGTTATTCAATGTTAGAAAACATGTCATATAAAATAAAAGAGGATACAGTAAAGGGGTTATTTAATGTAAGAGTACAAAGAGAACCAGAAAAAAGAGAAAAAATAGTAAAAGAAATTTTTACGAATAAAGATGATACAAAAACTAAAAAACCGAAGCAAAGAGAAGGGACAAAAATCGGAAGAAACGAGTTATGTCCTTGTGGAAGTGGAAAAAAATATAAGGTGTGTTGTGGCAAGTAATAGAAATATAGGTAAGGAAAAAATACCAAAGGAGGTATTGTAGTGAAAAAAATTGCTGTAGTATGTGTAGTATTGGTGTTTATTTTGACATCTTGTCAAAAAAATAAAGAAGAGGAAAAATATATAAAGTACGAAGATAGTTTAAAAGTTGTATTAAGCAGAAAAAAATTAACATTAGATCCTATGAAGCATAATGATTTAATTAGCGGATATGCATCAACCGCTATATATGATACATTATTTAGAATTGACGAAGAGGGATATATAGATTATTTAATTGCAAAAAATCATGATTACACTACAGATAGAATATTAAACATAGAAATCCATAGGGGGATAAAATTTCATGATGGAAGTAGTCTAACAGCAGAGGATGTTAAAGCGAGCTTAGAAAGAAGCAGGAAAGAAAAGAGTGTATCAAAACTATTCGAGGCTATAGAACATATATCAGTTATAGATGATTATAATCTAACTATAATTACTAAAATGCCATATGCACCGTTAATAGGCAATTTAACACACAATGGTAGTAGTATAATGCCAAAAAAAATAATAGAAAATAAAGAATTTGATAAAAATATAGGTTCTGGACCATATAAATTTAAAAGTATGTATTATGATAGAACAATCTTAGAAAAGAACAATAGATATTTTTTAAAAGATGAAAGATCAGATTGGAAGTATTTAGAATTTAATGTAGTAACCGATAGCGACAAAAGACAAGGATATATATTAGATGGTAAATATGATATAAATTTAAATGTGAAGCCTTATCAAATTAGAAAGTTAGAAGACTTGGATGAATTAGAGTTACTAAAAGTAAAAACGAGTAACATAAATTATTTAGTAATAAATAACACGCGAAAATTTTTAAATGATGTGAATTTTAGAAAAGCGTTAAATTATGGAATAAATAAAGAAGAGGTAAACAGGATAGCTATAAAAGGCATAGGTGAAACATTAAAATCAGTAACTCCGAGTAATATACTAGGGTATAATGAAGATGTAAATTATAAATATGATGTTAAAAAGGCGAAGGAATATTTAGAAAAAACAGAGTATGAAGGTGAAGAACTAACGTTTTTAGTATCAGGTGAAGAAAAATATAATACGGCTCAAGTGATTAAAAGTAATTTAAAAGATATAGGAATAAATGTGAAAATAGCATCAGAAGAAATAGAACAATATAGAAAAAATTTAAATATTGGACAATATGATATAGGATTATTATCATGGACAACTGGTAAAGACCCAGATAGGTATTTTACACCTCTATTCCATTCGGATAGTGTCGGAATTCAAAATAAAGCAAGATATAGTAATCCAGAAGTAGATTATTTAATAGAAGCGGGGATAACTACTATAGATAAGGAAGAAAGAGAATCAATATATGGAGAACTCCATAGAAAAGTAATGGATTCAGCACCATTGGTTCCTCTTTATAGTAAGGATACAATTATATCAGGAAAAAAATATGATTATAGCAAAGCGTTTATAGAAGATGGAGATATATATTTCAACCTAATAAGAAAGATTGAAAAAAAATAGATAAAAAAGATATTGAATGTTTGTAACTAAAATATTTAATATCTTTTTTAGTGCATAAAATGAAATTGAAATATATACATATAAGTCGCTATAAGTTATAATATAATAAGTATAAAAAAGGAGGGATCGATATGAAAATATTTATAACATCAGATATAGAAGATGAAAAAGGGTACTACAAATTATTAATAAATTATTATAATGTAATAATTGATAGCGGTGGCATACCATTTACAACTTGTTGTAATGATTCGTTAATAGATTATATATTAGAAAATGCAGATGGTTTGTTATTTACAGGTGGTCTTGACATTGACAGTAAACTATATAATGAAGAACCACATAAAGAAAATAAAACATCATTAGAAATACGAGATACTTTTGAAATGAAATTAATGAGAAAAGCTTTAGAAATGAAAAAACCAATATTAGGAATTTGCAGAGGGTGCCAGTTATTAAATGTTGCATTAGGTGGTAAATTAAATCAGCATGTAGAAAATCATTTACACTTAGAGGATAGGACAAAGATAAGTCATAAAGTAATACTAGAAGATGGTATAGTAAAGGGTATATGTAATGTTAATGAAATAGATGTAAATACAGTACATCACCAAGTAATAAGTGATATAGGGGAAAATTTAAAAGTTGAATGTTACAATGAAGATAGGCATATAGAGGGGATAAGTTATAAAAATAGTTTTGCATTAGGGGTGCAATGGCATCCAGAAATGTTGTGTAATGAAAACAATGAACATAGTAAAATATTTAAAGAGTTTATAAAACAATGCAAAATGTCAATATTATAAAGGAAATGAAAAGGTGCAAATAAATGAAAATAAAAGATTTAACAAAAGGTAACATAAGTAAATTAATAATAATGCTATCATTACCAATGTTGGCAAATGGATTATTAGATATGATGTATAATGTTGTAGATATGTTTTGGATTGCAAAAATAAATAGTGATGCTGTGGCATCTATAGGTACGGCGGGATTTTTTATATGGGCAGGGTTTACGATAGGTCAATTAATATCTATAGGTACACAAGTAAAATCATCACAAGAAATAGGGAAAGAAGATTTTAAAAAAGCATTACTATATCAAAGAACGGGTTTACAATTAGCATTTATAATAGGGGTAATATATGCATTAATGATATTCATTTTTAATAAAAATTTAATAGGCATATTTAATATAGAAAGTGCGGAAGTAGTAAAAAATGCAAGAAGTTATTTATATATAGTAAGCATGTTTATTCCGTTTATATTTATGAATATAATATATGCTAGTATATATAATTCAAAAGGATTAAGTTTAATACCATTAAAAATAAGTGCAGTATCTATTGTTATAAATATTATTTTAGATCCTATTTTTATATTTAACTTTAACTTAGGTGTAAAAGGTGCAGGAATAGCAACACTAATAGCTACAGGTATACAATTTACAACGTATACAATATATACAATGAGAAAAGAGGATATAATACATATAGGTATATTTAGTAAAATTGATAAAAAATGTGTAAAAGAAATATTAAAATTAGGATTTCCGCCATTTGTATTTAATTTTGTACATTTAATAGTTGCGATAGTTTTAACACGAATAGTATCAAAATTTGGTGCAGAAGCTATAGCGGTACAAAAAGTAGGTAGTCAAATGGAAAGTATATCGTGGGGGACAGCAGTTGCATTATCTGTAGCGGTTAGTAGTTTTACAGGTCAAAATGTAGGGGCTAAAAAATACCGACGTGTGAGAGAAGGGTATAATAAAACATTATTAATTACACTATCAATTAGCTGTGTAGCATTTTTAGCGTTTGTATTTTTACCAGAAATATTATTGAGTCCATTTTTTGGTAAAGAACCAGAAGTAATGTTGTTAGGAGTTAGTTATTTTCATATATTATCAATAGCGTTGCTATTTCAAGGAGTTGAAATAATGACAGCAGGAGCATTTAATGGATTGGGCAAAACTAAACCACCAGCTATAATAAGTATTATTTTCAATTTATTAAGAATTCCGTTAGCGTTATATTTAAGTCAAGAAAATATGTTAGGTCTTGAAGGGATTTGGTGGGCGATTTCGATTTCTACAATTTTTAAGGGTACAATTATGGTAGTTAGCTATAAATTTACAGAAAGAAAGCTTTTAAGAGAAAATAATGTAGTTTAAAAAAAGGAGAAAAAATGAGTGGAAAATCAAAATCAAATATAAAAATAGGAATAGAAGTTGAAGTAGTAGAGAAACAAAACCAACGTTCAAATAAATTAACGAAAGGTGTAGTAAAAAGAATATTAACAAACTCATCAAACCATCCTCATGGTATTAAAGTCATGTTAGATTCAGGAATAGTAGGAAGAGTTAAAAACATAATTTAAAACTAGATTATAAGGAGAAAAAATGCCACATATAACATTTAAGAATATTAAAGAAGAAAACGTAAAAAAATTAGGTAGCAAGTTAGTAAATCCATTAGTTGAATTAATAGGTTGCCCTATAAATGCATTAACATTTAATTACACTAGCAATAAAACTTTTGCACCAATTAACAATGAAGGTGAAATAGAAGAAAGTAAGACAATAGTATTTGCTCATATAAAGTGGTTTAAAAAAACAGAGGAGATACAAAATAAAGTAGCGAAGTTAATAGAAGATGAAATGAAAAAAGAGTTAAAAATAGAAGGTGTAGAAGTAGTAATAAATTTTGAAGCAATGGAAATAGGTAGCTATTATAAAAAGGGCGTAAGAAGATAGATAAAAAAACTAACTTTTAATATAAGAGTTAGTTTTTTTGTTAATATTTTGAAACAAAAGTTATATTTAGTTTTTTTGAAGGAAAAAAGTCTAAATATAATAAAAAAACATGTACATATATCCAAAATAATGAGAGACTATATTAGAAAATATTATATCAAAAAATGGAGGGAAAAAGGAAATGTTAAAATCTTTATTGTTGGCAACAACGTTATTAACACTTGCATCTTGTGGAGGTGTGGAAAAAGAATCAGGAAGTACAGATTCATACCCATCAAAAAATATAAATATTATAGTGGCATATAAAGCAGGTGGCGGAACAGATATAGGAGCGAGAGTTTTAACAAAAGAAGCGTCGTCAAAATTTGAAAAACCATTAACGATAATTAATAGACCAGGGGCAGATGGACAACTAGGATTTACAGAATTATCAAATGCAAAACCAGATGGATATACGATAGGATTTATAAACTTACCAAACTACGTATCACTTTCATTAACAAGAGATACAAAATTTAATAAAGATACAATAATACCTATTATAAACTATGTATATGATCCAGGATTATTATTAGTAAAAGGCGATAGTGAAATAGATAGTATAGAAGAGTTTATAGAGTATGCAAAAGAAAACCCTAATGAAATAAGGGTATCAAATAATGGAACAGGTGCATCAAATAATATAGGAGCATTAGAATTTGCTGGAATGGCAGGAATTGAATTAAATCATATACCATTTGGTGGCTCATCAGATATGATAGCGGCACTTAGAGGTGGTCATGTAGAGGCTACATTAGCAAAAATTTCAGAAGTTGCATCACTTATAGATTCTGGAGAATTAAAAGCACTAGCTACATTTACAACAGAAAACATAGAAGGATATGAAGAAATACCAACGTTAACAGAAAAAGGTTACGAAGTTATATTTGGTTCATCTAGAGGATTAGCAGCACCAGCAGGAACACCAGATGAAATAATTACATATTTACATGATGTATTTAAAGAAGTAATGGAATCAGAGGAACATATGAAATTAGCAAACGATGCTAATATGCCTATTAAATATATGAGTACAGAAGAATATAGAACTTTTATTGATAATCAAGAAAAAAGTTTAAAAGTAATATTAAAAGACTTAGGAATGATTAACTAGATTAAGTTATAAGGAGAGCAAAATGCAAAAAAATAATGAATATATATTAAGTGGAGTGTTTGTGGTAATTTCGGCGATATATGGACTTAGTATATTAAAACTTCCGACAGAAGACACATTATACCCTAAGTTTGTTTTATTTCTATTAATTGTATTAACTATAGTTTCATTTTTCCAAACTTACTTTAGTGATGACAATGAAAAAGCAGAAGGTTTATTTAAAGATTTTAATGTTAAACAATTTGGAACAGTACTTACTGTAGGAATTATATACATTGCGTTGATTAATATTATTGGGTACTTTGTATCAACTAGTATATTTATGTTATCTTTATTGATTTTATTGAAAAACAGTAAAAAGACTTCAATAATTGTAACAATTGTATTTGCTGTGTTTTTATATTTAGTATTTAAAATGTTTTTAGGAGTACCATTACCTAGCGGTAAACTATTTTAGAAAAGGAGTATAGTAATGAATGAAATTATAAATGGGTTTGGAAATGCATTGTTACCAATCAACTTACTAGCGGCATTACTTAGTGTAGCTACTGGTATTTTCATAGGGTCGCTTCCTGGGTTGTCGGCAGCTATGGGAGTTGCATTGCTAATACCCCTTACATTTGGTATGGGAACTAGTACGGGGCTCATAGTGTTAGCAGGAGTTTATTGTGGTGCTGTATTTGGTGGTTCTATATCAGCAATATTAATTCACACACCAGGTACATCATCGGCCGCGGCAACGGCGTTAGATGGATATCAATTAACATTAAAGGGTAAAGCTAAAAAAGCATTGAATACAGCTGTAATTAGTTCTTTTGGTGGAGCTATGATTAGTGCTGTGGCACTATATTTATTTGCCCCACCACTTGCAAAATTAGCATTAAAATTTGGACCAGCAGAAAATTTCTGGTTATCAATTTTTGGATTAACAATAATAGCGGGAGTTAGTTCTAAGTCAGTAGTAAAAGGATTAATTTCAGGAGCGTTAGGACTTGCACTATCTACAATTGGAATGGATCCTATGAGTGGACGTGGAAGGTTTACAGGAGGATCACCTTATTTATTAGATGGGCTTCCATTTACAGCTACTCTAATCGGTTTATTTTCAATGTCACAAGTGTTTATACTTGCAGAAAAAAAATTAAAAAAAATGGCTAAAAGTGTAATTAAAGAAGGTGACGATGAGGGATTAACTATAAAAGAGTTTAAAATGATACTACCAACAATATTAAGATCAGGAGTAATAGGAAGTGTAGTAGGTATTTTACCAGGGGCTGGCGGTACAATCGCGGCATTTATAGGTTACGATACAGCTAAAAAAATGTCTAAAAATAAAAGTGAATTTGGTAAAGGTTCAATAGAAGGAATAGCAGGACCAGAAGCTGCAAATAATGCTGTTACAGGTGGGTCTTTAATACCAACTTTAACATTAGGAATACCAGGTAATTCAGTTACGGCGGTTTTAATGGGTGGGTTGATAATAAAAGGATTACAACCAGGACCAGATTTATTTACAGTGCATGGAACTACAACGTATACATTTTTTGCAGGGTTTATAATAGTTAACATATTTATGTTAATATTAGGGTTATTTGGTTCTAGACATTTTGCAAAAATAGCTAAAGTTCCAAATAGTATATTAATACCTATAATATTTGCATTAAGTGTTATTGGATCGTATGCAATTAAAAATTCATTAAATGATGTGTTTTTAATGTTTGCATTTGGGATAGTAGGTTATTTCATTAAAAAGTTTGGATTAAATGCGGCAGCTATAGTTCTAGCATTAATAATTGGTCCTATAGGTGAGGAAGGTCTAAGAAGAATAATATTAATGTATCCAGACGACTATATGGGTCAATTAGTATCGAGTCCTATTAGTATTGTTCTAATTTCAATAAGTGCATTATCTTTAATATCACCGATAGTATTAAATATTATAGAGAGTAGAAAAGAAAAAAGGTAAAGCAAATAAAAAAATGCTATAATAAAATATGCAAGAGTTTTGCAAACACAATTGCAAAACTCTTTTTTATAAGGAAAGGAGATAAATATGGATATACGGGATTTCAATAAAATATTTGAAATAAACATGTACGGAATACAGTTGTATGAATTTTTATGGAGAGTTTTTATAGCGTGTATAATAGGTGGATTATTTGGATTAGAAAGAAAAAATAAAGGAAAGCCAGCAGGCATTAAAACAAATATGTTAGCATGTTCAGGAGCTGCGCTAGTTGCATTAATACAAATGATGATATACAACAAATATAGTTTAGGATTAGAAGGTGGAATATCAGGAGATCCTACAAGACTTACGGCACAAGTAATTTCAGGACTTGGGTTTTTAGGTGCAGGAGTTATAATGACAGGTGGGGACAAAGTGGTAGGCTTAACGACAGCGGCAACGTTATGGTTAGTTGCAATACTTGGTATAGGAATAGGTTATGGTTTTGAAGTATACATTATATTATCAGCGATTATGATATTAACGTTATCATACTTGATAAAAAAATTCGAAGTATCGTATATTGATAAAAGAAAATTAAGGAAAGTGATTTTAGAATGTGTACAAAATGCAGAAATAGAAGAAATAATAGAAGAATTGATTTTAGAAAAAGATATAAAAGTTATTTTAGATAGAACGGTTAGTCAAACAGGAGAAGGTGAAAATATAGTTATTAAAAGAATCATGCACTTTTCGATGCCAAAGTATGTTCGTTCTAGTTATTTTTTTGGGATACTAAAAAAATATGAAGATGTTAAATCGATAACATATATAAAATAAAAAAAAGATGTAAATATTTAAATTTACATCTTTTTTTTATGAAAATTATTAGTTACAACCAAGAATCTTTTTTTCGAGTTCTTTAGCAGTTTTACAAATAGCTATTCCGCCTAATGCTGTTTCTTTTAGTTCGGGAGCCATTTGATTACCGACTCTAAACATAGCTTCAATAACTTCATCTAAAGGTATTAAACTTTCTATACCAGCTAAAGTTATTTCAGCCGACGTAATAGCGATAGTAGCACTAGAGGCATTACGTATAACGCAAGGTTCTTCAACTAGTCCAGCTACAGGATCACAAACTAGTCCTAAATGACTTTTAAGAGCTTGAGCGGCGGCATCGGTACACATTTTAGGAGTACCGTCAAATAATTCTATAATACCAGAGGCAATCATAGCAGAGGCAGAACCGCATTCAGCTTGACAACCGCCTTCGGCACCCGATACGGTAGCATTAGTAGAAATTATTTTTCCAATAGCCGATGCATTAATAAGAGCCATCACAACTTTTTTATCATCAAACTTATAATGATTTTGTAAAGTTGCTAAACAAGCGGGTAAAATACCACAGCTACCAGCGGTAGGAGAGGCGACTATACGTCCCATACAAGCATTGTATTCAGCAGTAGAAAGTGCTGAATAAATAATTTCTCCCATAAGAGATCCAGAAATATTTTTCTTATTGTCCACAAGAGTTTTAAGTTTAAAAGCTCCACCGCCGGTAAGACCGCTAACGGATTTCAAATCTTTTTTAAGACCTTCTTTAATGGAGTCTTTCATAATTAAATAATTTTGCAACATTTTTTCATAAACTTCATCTGTCGAAATTTCCATTGAATTTGCTGTATCTTGTAAAGCGACATCAGATATAGAAAGATTATGTTTTTGGCAGAGTTCTAATAATTGATCAATATTTTTATACTTCATAAAAACCTCCTATATTAAATTAATAAATTTCGCATCATCTACAAAAGGTAGAGATGAAATAGTTTTTGCTAATACGTCATCAATAGATGAGTCAACTTCTAAAAGCATAATAGCTTCGCCACCTTTAGATATTCGAATAACTTTCATAGTAGCTATATTAATATTAAAATCGTATAAAATAGCACTAACGTCTTTAACAGTACCAGGTTTGTCTATGTATTTTAAAATTATAGTATTGTAATCACCGTTTAAAGAAACCTTCATATCATTTATTTTGCAAATAGATATAGCACCACCGCCAAGAGATTCTCCAATAATAGTCATTTGTGAACCATTAGCATCATTAGCAACGACTTTAACGGTGTTAGGGTGTCTAGTTTTTCTATTACTCGTTTCAATTTTAAAATTATATCCAAGGTTATTAGCATCGTCTATAGATGTTTTAATACGTGTATCAAAAGGTGTATATCCTAATAGTCCAGCTATGATAGCTTTATCAGAACCATGTCCTACATAAGTTTCGGCAAAAGAACCGTAAAAAGTAATTGTAGCAATTTTAGGTTTACAACCTAAAATTTTAGAGCATGTGTTACCTATTTTAACGACGCCAGCCGTGTGTGAACTAGATGGACCTATCATGACAGGACCGATAACATCAAAAATATTCATAAGACCCTCCTTAAATTATGTAAATGTAAGTTAATTTTATACTAAAAAGAATAAAAATTAAAACATTTTTTTATAAAATGAACATATACTAGTTTAAGGTGGGTACAGAGGGGAGGATATATGAACCGAAGGTATACGAGTAAATATAGAAAAGAGAAGATAAAAATAATAAAAATAGTAATACTATCTATATTAATATTGTTAATATGGGTGTTAAATATTGCAGGTAAAAACAATACAGATGCTATAGAAAGAAAAGAGTCTATAGAAGAATTTAAAAGTAATGTAGAAAAATTTGTAGGTAAAAATAATGAATTAAAAAAAGAGATAACAAATAAGGAAAATGTAATATTTCAAGTTGAACCTAGCAACGTACCAAAGAGTGGCGATATATTTGAAACCGACTTAAAAAGATTAAGTAAATTTGAGTATTTAAAAAATAATTACTATATAGTAGATGAGAAAACAAAAGTAAGTGTTGATAAATTAGATGTAGAAAAATTTTTATTAGAAGATTTAAAAATAAAAGATAATATAGGATATAAAGTATTAATATTTCATACACATAGCTCCGAATTGTATGAAGATAGTAAAAACACGGAAGAAGGAATAGTGGGGGTAGGAAAAGAATTAAAAATGATTTTAGAAAACAAATATGGAATGGATACATTGCATATAACAGATAGTTATGATCAAGTGGATGGTCAAACACAAATATTAGGATCGTATAGTAGAATGAATGACCCTATAAAAAAAATATTAGAAGAAAATCCAAGTATAGAAATTGTTTTAGATTTACATAGAGATGGAGTTCCAGACGATGTAAGAATGGTAAAAGAGGTAAACGGTAAACCAATGGCTAAAATTATGTTTGTAAATGGTTTATCAGAAGTATTAATAGGAGGAGAGGTAAAAAAACTAGAAGAGTTGCCAAATCCATATTTAGAGAAAAATTTAGCATTTAGTTTTAATATGGTTTATAGGGGGAATCTTAAATATAATGGATTATTTAGAAAAGTGTATTTACATGCATATAGATATAGCTTGCATTTAGCGCCTAAAACGTTGTTAGTAGAGGTAGGTGCTCAAACTAATACATTTGAGGAAGCGAAAAACTCTATGGAAGTATTAGCAGAAATATTAAACGATGTAGTTAGATAAAAATATTAAAAAACTACAATTAATTCATTGACAATATATAAGTACTATTATATAATATTAATGTTGTAAAGAAGATTAATCCCGTTAGCCCCGGGTTTTAATATACGAAGACGAAAAATAATTAAATTTAAAAATAGGAGGCAACTATGAGAACAACTTATATTACAAAAGAAGCAGACATAGTAAGAGATTGGTATGTTGTAGATGCAGAAGGACATACATTAGGACGATTAGCATCAGAAATAGCATTAAGATTAAGAGGTAAACATAAACCAATATTCGCACCAAATGTAGATGCAGGAGATTACATAGTAGTAATCAATGCCGAAAAAATAGTTACAACTGGTAACAAATTAGATCAAAAATTATATAGAAAACATTCAGACTATGTAGGCGGATTAAAAGAAACTACATTAAGAGAAATGTTAGAAAAGAAACCAGAAGAAGTATTAAAATTAGCAGTAAAAGGAATGTTACCTAAAAATTCGTTAGGTAAAAATATGTTAAAAAAATTAAAAGTGAATGTTGGACCGAATCATAATAACATGGCTCAAAAACCACAATTATTAGAAATTAAATACTAGAGAGAAGGGAGAAATTATATAATGACAGCAAAATATTATGGTACTGGAAGAAGAAAAAGTTCTGTAGCTAGAGTATATTTAGTTCCAGGTAACGGTAAAATCACAGTAAATAAAAGAGATATAGATGAATATTTTGATTTAGAAACGTTAAAAGTTATAATTAAACAACCACTTGAATTAACAGGAACTACTGAAAAATTTGATATTAAAGTAAATGTTCATGGTGGAGGATTTACAGGTCAAGCAGGTGCAATAAGACATGGTATATCACGTGGATTATTAGAAGCAGATATAGAATATAGACCAGCATTAAAGAAAGCAGGATTTTTAACAAGAGATTCAAGAATGAAAGAAAGAAAGAAATATGGTTTAAAAGGTGCAAGACGTGCTCCTCAATTTTCAAAAAGATAATTATAAATTCAAAGAAACTTTACAATTTATTGTGGGTTTCTTTTTTTGTGAAAAAATAAAAGATAATAAAAAAAAGTTGTTAGCATATACATAAGTAGGGGAGTAAAAAAATAAAAAGGATGGCATATATGGAAAACAACATAAGTGATTTATTTGAAAAAGTTATGACAATGCAAGAAATTTTAGGAAATGAAAATAGGCAACAAAATATTATAGAAATGTTTAATTTAATGAACGTGAGAAAGGAGGAAGGGAAAGAAAGAACAGTAGAGGTAAAAAAAAATGAAAATGATATAAAAATAGAACATGTAAACAAACCAGCGCTAAATAGTATAAAAGAGTCTATACCTTATTTAGAGCCAAAATATCAAAAAAGTGTGAGAACATTTATAAAAATTATGGAGTTACAGACAGTAATTGAGAAATATTCTAAAATGGTAGATAAGAGAATAGAAGAAAGTGAAAACTGGCAAAAAGAAATGATTTTAGCAATAAAACCACACTTAGAAGAAAGCAAAAAAAATAATGCAAATATGATATTAAAAATAATGGAAATGGAAGAACTGATAAAAATAGTTAAAGATATGGATAATGAAGGAGTATAATATGGAAAATAAAAATATAGAAATATTAAAATTGTATGAAGAAAAAATAAAAAAGTTAGAAGGTGTAGAAAAGATAGTAAAAATAATAGAATTTGGAAATAAAATAGATAAAGAGCTTAGTGCATTAGAAAAAGAAGAACTAATGAAAAAACTAATGGATTCTATGGATTATGAAGATATAGAAAAAATCAAAACGCTAATTGAAGCAAGAGAAGGTATTTAAAAAAGAGTTCCTTTTTTATTATATATTTACAATGATAACTACAAATGATAATATTAAATAAATATATATGATAAGGAGATAATAATGGATAGAAATAAAATTATAGTTTCAGGATTGGTATTATTAAGCATATTCGCAATATCTATAAAAGTGTACAAAGAGTACAAAAATAAAAATGATAAGGAAACAACACCAAGTATGAAAATAGAAGAAATGCCTAATTACGGCAAAAGTAGAGATTATATAAATAGAGCTGAAAATACAGAATTAGTATTTAGAGATGAAAAAAACGGAACGATAGAAAAAAGATTCAATATGTTTGTAGAGAATAATAAAATACAGCAAGTAGTACTAACGGATGAAAATATTATTAAAGGTCAAAGTAAAATAACAATAGAAGATGGCAAAGTCACAGAAGGAATAATAGAGAATGGTAAAGACAAGTACAAAAACAGATTAAACATAGATCTAGAGGAAGAAATAATATTAAAAGATCCTATAACACTAGGAAACAAGTGGAAAAACAAAGAAATAACAGGTGTAGATTTGCTATTAAATACGCCATTAGGTGAATTTAAGGCTATTGAAGTTACGAAAACTATGGATAACATAGTAGAGAAAAGTTACTATACTAAAGACATAGGGTTAATAAAAAAAATAAAAGAGACTAATTCGTCAGTAAAATCAGTAACGGATAAAGAAGAAATTTTAGTAATAACACAGTACAATGAAAATAAAAAAATGTTAGTAGAATTTGATTCATACTATTATGAAGTAGTAGAAGATGTAACAGGAGTAAAAAAAGAAGTTATTAAGCTTAGTACGAATGGAGACATTGTAAAAGAGTTAGAAAAAGAAATGAATAAAATAAAAGTAGATGGTGAAGAAATAGAATTTCTGACAGTAGGAACATCAGGTTGTAAAATAAATAGTATAGAAGTAGATGAGGATGAAAATTATTTGCATATGGATATAGATAATTTTTTACCATTTAAATATGGCAATAGTGGTGAATATATGGCGGTGCAAGTATTAGTAAACACTATGATAAAATTTTATGACGTTGAGTATATAACTATAACATCAAACGGGAATGAAATAAATAGTGGTCATGGTTCTGGTATTGGTAAATTATATTATAATGATTTGCAGAACTAGAAGAGGAGTAAAATGGAAAAGAAAATGACAAAGGAAAAAATTGCAACATTTAAAAAAACCAGAGAAATAGTCAATAAATATAATTTTATGTTTAAGAAAAACTTTGGACAAAATTTTTTAATAGATAGTCATGTATTAAATAAAATAATAGATTCGAGTGATATAACAAAAGATGATTTAGTTATAGAGGTAGGACCTGGAATAGGTGGACTTACAGAATACTTAGCATTAGAGGCTAAAGAAGTAGTTGCTATAGAAATTGATAAAAGGTTAATACCGATATTAGAGGATACATTACAAGATTACACGAATATAACGATAATAAATGAAGATATTTTAAAAGTAGATTTAAATGAGATAATAAAAGAAAGAGGATATAAAAGTGCT
Source organism: uncultured Clostridia bacterium (assembly GCA_947313885.1). Lineage (GTDB taxonomy): Bacteria > Bacillota > Clostridia > Lachnospirales > CAMZNU01 > CAMZNU01. The sequence continues at coordinate 85,515 of CAMZNU010000007.1, forward strand.
AAATTAATAGCTAACTTACCGTATTATATAACAACACCAATAATTATGGATATATTAGAAAAAGATTTAAATATTGAAACAATTACAGTTATGATACAAAAAGAAGTAGCTAAGAGAATGGCGGGAAAATCAGGTACTAAAGATTATGGAAGTTTAACGTTAGCCGTCAAATATTATGCAACACCGTATTTAGTGGCTAATGTACCACAAAACTCATTTACACCGAGACCCAAAGTAGATTCTGCAGTAATAAGACTTACAAAAAAGGAAGTTAAGGGAGTGGAAGTTAAAGATGTTAGTAAAATGTTTAAACTCATAAAAATCGCATTTAGTCAAAGACGTAAAACTTTATTAAATTGTATATTTAATAGTGGTGTATATAACTTATCAAAAAAAGAAATAGAGAAAGTTTTAGAAGAAGCGGGATTAGATATAAAAATTAGAGGTGAAAAATTAGAGCTTGATGATTTTGGAAAGCTATCGGATATAATTAACAAATAAAAAAGCTATAATTGTTTGGTAAACGATCCCGAGTCAAGGAACAATAAAAAAATATGAAGAGAGAAGCTAATTTCTGTATTTTACAGGAGTCGGCTTTTTTAAATCCCATTGATATCTAAAGTCATTATAATAATTCAAAGAGACGCTTATTAAATGCTGTAGTTCTTTAAATGATCCGCATACTTTGTAATCAATTTATTTCAATATGTCCGAAAAATGACTTTTGCGGGAATTATCCCAACAACTTTGATTATCCCAAATTATATTGTTTAAGTAACTTTTGAAATTTAGAACTAGTGTAGAGAAACCCTTATCTGGATGAACAAAGGTATTTTATGCAAAACTATAGCTTTATTTAAGAAAAGTTTTTTGATAGTTGTTGTTGCTATATCTAAAGTAATTCTGTAATTTGACATGTTATTGCATTTAGAGTAATTTTTATATTTATTATCTTAAATTTCAGCTTCATTTTAGTAAATAATGCTTTATTTCATACCTCAGCACTTATACACTATTGTATAAAAAAAGAACCTGTATAATTGACTTTTTTAATGTCTATTATATAGGTTCTTTTTTATATGGAGAGTATAGCTTTTTTATTATCGTTTAGGGGAGTATATATTAAACGCATCAACTATTGAATTGAATATAGCAACACTTGCAAGAGAACGGTATTCATCTGTTGCTAGTTTAGTAGCTTCATCAAAGTTAGAAATAAAACCAACTTCTAAAAGAACAGAAGGAATTTCCGTGTATCTAATAACGACGAATTTTGCTTCTTTAACTTTTCGGTCATTTGCTTGTAAAGTAGTAAGTAAATTATTATGAGCAATATTAGCAAAAGCTTTACTACTAAAACCTAGCTCATTATCATTACTGTGAGTAAAAAAATAAGTTTCTATACCATTAGGAGCTGATCGATAAGAAGAATTATTATGTATAGATACGAATAAGTCACCTACTTCATTGGCGAATTCAACAATACTATCTAGAGGTGAAAAAGAGTCATCATCACGTGTCATATAAACTTTTATGTTGGAGTTAGATTCCAGTATATTTTTAGTTTTAAGAGCTATGTCAAGATTAATATTTTTTTCTATTATGCCGTAGCCCGATGCACCTTCATCTTTACCACCATGCCCAGGATCTAAAACAACGATTTTATCATAAACATCTTTAGGTGTTTTTATAGTAAAGTACAAGTAATCATCATCTTCTGTAATAATAGGCACAATGAAGGAATTAGTTTTAAATTTAAAAGAAGTTCCAAAGTCGCTATGTGAAATATTAAAACTTTCAATTAAATTGTCATTAATTTCAAAAGTTCCGCTACCTATAAAAGGTTCGAAGTTAGTATATGTGTTCAATGTATATTCATTATTATTATAATTGTCTATGTGTTCAAAATCATTAATGTTAAAAAAGAGGTTATCATCTTTTTTAATAGATATAACATCAGACTCATAATAAACATTTCTAAAAGATGTTGAAAATAAAGTTATAACAGTACTGTTGCTATTTTGATTTTGAACAATATCAACAGATACATCATCTAGTAGAGGTAAAGTAAGTTGTACATTACCGTTGATGTTAGAAGCTGTAATACTATGTATAAAAATACCTGGTACAGGTTCAAAAAAATCATTAATTAAAGAAGAAGCTGGTAAAGTTAGTTGTAAAAATTTAGGGGTTTGAAAAATTTTATAATTAACGATAGGAGATATAGAGCTTTTAATAGTTAAAGTGTCCGAAACCCCATTAGTTGAGTGAACAACATCATATATAGTGTTTTTTTCAAAACCGATTTGTATTTGTGTACGTTCGTTATTAATGCTTGTAAAAAAAGAGGTATTAGAATTTAGTTGTATAACGACACGAGTAATTAATTCAGGAGTAGTTTCAAATTGACTAATACGAACTTCGGTAAAAGGGAGACCGATAGGGACATCTAAAGAAGTAGGAACAGTAGGTTCGCTATTATAGATGTCAATAATAAGTCTATTGTCAGGTAATAGAGTTTTTTTCACTTCACTTATTTTAGAAGTTGAGTGTATAGATAAAAAATTATTATTTAAATCAGGTAATAAAATTTTGTTAATATTAGTTTTTATGTGAGTTTCGCTTTCGATGATGTCAGTTGAAATATCTAATGCAAAAGTTTGTTCATCATCGGTTTCAATTATAGGTGTGACATCGTCGATAACAGGTAAATTTTCAGAAAAGCCTATATCTAGTCGACGTCTATCTTTTGACAAATCAACATAATAATTAGTATTTTCATCAAGTTTAAAAACAGCTCTAGTAATTGGTAAAGGTGTTAATTCAAATTGAGATATTCTAAATTCTAAAAAATTGTCTCCAGAGATATTTTCATCTATGAGGACGTCTAAAAGAATAGAATTATAAATATCAACTACTAGACGATTGTCTGGTAGCAAAAAATAATCCACTTTAGAAATTTCAGAATTAGAAAAAATAGAGAAATAATTAACATTTTCTATAGGTATAAAAACATTATTAATTTTAGCTACAGGAAAATCCATATCTTCTATAACCAACACAGATACATCAATAGCAGGAGATAAATTTTCTATAGGTTCGTCAATATCTGGTGTAATAGGCGGAACGGGTTCTGTTAAAGGGAAGTTGTCAACTTTAACAGTGTATGTATCGCCATCCCAGTGGACATTAAAGCCTAAATTTTCGCTAACAAATCGAATAGGGATCATTGTTTTAGCAAGATTTGTTCCTTTGTTGTAAATTATTTTAGGAGGTACGTCTAGGTATACCGTTTCACCATTAACGATAGCCTCGTTGTTATTAATTTGTAGAAGAACACTGTCATTTTCGTAAGAAATTATTATTTGTCGCGTATCTTCAACCCAAAGTACAGAAGCACCTAGTCCTTCAAAAATTTCTCTAGCAGGTATTAAAGTTCGGTCATCTAAGATTATAGGTTCTAGAGGTAAATCTAAAATAGGGTTATCATTAATAAATAAATTGATAAAAGGACCAGTATATATTAAAGGTTTGTTATCTATAGTTAAATTTAAAGTTTTAACATTTGCATTTGATGTTGCAACATTTAGAATAAATATTAATATTGCGAGTACGTATTTAAAGTTTTTAGTATTCATTTCATCCTCCAAGATTCATCATGTTTTTACATTATACATTAATAAATATAATAATAAAAGTAGAAAAATAAGACATAATAAAAATATATCATATTGTTAAAGGAGATTATGAAATGGATATAAATTGTATAGAAAAATGTGAACATCAACGAGAAGGTAAATGTACGTTATTGGAAGTTACAAGTTATCAAGGTGAGAGTAGAGCGCCTAATGTATCTTGTAGTAATTGGATATAATATATAAAAAAGAAAGATTATGTGATATAATGAATATTATATTAGTAAAAGGAGGATACGAAAGGTTATAAATTACACGTTAAAATGTATTCATCAAAGATAAGGAAAGTGTACTATATTAGAAATTATGACTATTTAGGATGATGAAATATCGACGACTCTACCTTGTGGCAATTGGATATAATAATATAAAAAGGTAGTAGTGGATGACATAAAAATAAATAATGGAGGGGATATTATGAAATTTGGAATGAGAACACCGAGTATAAAAAAGCGTATTAAAGCAAGAACAAGTATTAAGAGACAAATAATTCATAGAGGAAATTTAAAAATGCCAAGAGGTTATGGGTTTTTAAGAGATCCTAAAAAGGCTATGTATAACAAAGTGTATAATAAAACATCATTTGATATATTTAAGTTAATAAAGAAACTTACTAAATAAAACAAAAAGTACACTATATTTTTAAACTGGAACTTATATAATGGACACTAAAAAAGTCTATTGATATAGGTTCTTTTTTTATAGACAAAACCAAATAATGTAAAAAAATGTTGATAATTTATAGATAAGTATATATACTTATAGATAAGTATATATACCGATAAGGGAAAATTATTGTGTATATAGGAGGGTTTTATCATGAAAAGAAATCAATTAAAAAGATTAAAAGTGGTGGCGCTAGTACCGATGCGGGGGGAATGTAAAAGTATATGCTAAAGAAGGAGATGGAGTACAACAAAAAATGGCAGTAGTGCAATTAAAAAAAGTACCAGATGGAATGGAATTAGAAGAGGCAACAGAAGAAGAGCAAAAAGAAATGTTCAATAATCTACATAAAGAGCCAGAAGAAATAACAGATATAAAAATAATAGAAGTAGAAGAAATACCAGACGATGTAAAAGTAGTAGAAGTAGAGGAAGAAAAAGCAAGTGAGTTTGTAGAAAAAGTAGAAAGATTGAAAGAAGAAAGAAAAATATATATCAATGCCAAGAAGGTAACAGAGGAAGAGTTAAAGAAAATAATAGAAGAAGAACAAATGAAAAATGGAATATTTGCAACTATCGCTGTATTTTATGCTGGATATTTAGTAGCACATATAACAGACGGTGTAATAACATATACTACGGGATATGCGCCATCAGAAATATTAAATATGGCGATAGAAAAATTTGATGATTGGGTTAAAAAAGGAAATAGTAGAATGTATTTTGAAAGAGGAAATGCATATCCAGTAAGATAGGAGGAATATGATGAAGGAAAAACTACATAATATAAAAGAATTAAAAGATAGAGTTATTCTGAAATTTATAACATATGTTGTAATATATATTGTATTAGCAATGCTATTAGATGGAATAATATTATATTTTACAAGGTAATAAAGGAGATTGTGTATGAAAAAAGAAAAAACAGACGTAAAACTATTAGTAGGTGCAACAGTAACAGGGATGTTATTAAAACCTGTAATAAGTGTAGTACTAACAAATATTACAGGTACACAACCAACACTATATATAGCAGATTTTTTAGAAAAATTATTTTAGTTATAGGTAAGGTTACGAGAAGAGAATGGGATAAAAAATCAAATAGAGAAATTTTATCATGTGATGGTAATACACCAATACATTAATAAAATATGAAAAGGAGGTTATAATAGAGGAAGATATAAAAGAAAATAAAGAGAAAAATGATAAACCGAGAAAGAAAAAAGTAAGGTCGTTATTAGATGGTGTGGGAATATACTTCATTGTTGTAATTATATTGGAGATTACCCATATAGGCGATGGAATAGACTATATAATAGCAAAGATGTTTGAAATGATATTTGGGTAAAATATGAAAAAGGCGAAATAAGCTAAGTGTAGTAGGATTTGTGGTAGCTTATAAAATAGAAGGTATAGTAATAGATGGAGTATTATAACATTACACAAGTGAGGCGTTACAATTTTAATAAGTGGTTTTTTAGATAAATTATTTAAGAAGAAATACTATAACTATTAAATATAATACGAAGAGAATAAAAATACAGTAGCACTTATAATTAAAGTATTAAAAAATATATAGATTAACAAACAAAAAACCAGTTCACAAGTGAACTGGTTTTTTGTTATTCATTACTATTTTTTATTTTTTAGAACTTTTAAAAGTTGTGTGTAAAAGTTCGTGTGCTTTTTTACCGCCGACATCTCCTAAATATTCATCATATAATTTTTTAATAGAAGGATTTTCATGAGACTTACGACGTGTTTTATTTTTATCGGCATTATATACAGCGTCGCGACGTTTAGAAATAACATCTGGGTTACCGCCGTGGTACGGTTGCCCACCACCACCGATACAACCGCCAGGACAAGCCATAATTTCTATAGCATGATATTCGGCTTCTTTATTTTTAATCATATTTAAAAGAGTTCTAGCATTACCAAGACCGTGAGCAATAGCAACTTTAAGTTCTAGCCCATCGATATCAATAGTAGCTTCTCTAATTCCGTCTAGTCCACGGATGTTATTAAAGTCAACTTTGTCTAAAGATTTTTTAGTTAACCATTCATAAGAAGTTCTAAGTGCGGCTTCCATAACTCCACCAGTGCTACCAAATATAGTACCAGCGCCTGATGATTCACCTAATGGATTATCAAACTCCATGTCTTCAAGATCGGTAAAAGGTAGACCAGCTTCACGACACATACTAGCAAGTTCTCTAGTAGTAATAACATAATCAACGTCTTTTAGTTCATTGTGAGAAAGTTCTTCACGACTAGATTCATATTTTTTAGCTACGCAAGGCATAACAGAAACTACTACTATATCTTTAGGATCAATATTTTCTTTTTCGGCATAATATGTTTTAGCGATAGCTCCAAACATTTGGTGAGGAGATTTACAGCTAGATGGCATATATAATAAATCAGAAAAATTATGTTCAATAAAGTTAACCCATGAAGGGCAACAGCTAGTTAATAAAGGTAAATTTTTATTATCTGTAACACGTTTAATAAGTTCATTAGCTTCTTCCATAATAGTTAAATCAGCGGCAAAATCCGTATCAAAAACTTTATCAAAACCAAGTTTATTAAGAAGGTTAACCATTTTGCCAGTAACTTCAGTTCCTACAGGCATACCAAACTCTTCACCTAATGCAAATCTAACAGCAGGAGCAGTTTGAACGACAACATGTTTAGATTTATCGTTAATAACAGACCATACTTCATCAACATTATTAATTTCTGTAAGAGCAGATGTAGGACATACAGCAATACATTGACCACAGAAAGTACATGGCGTAGTATTTAAATCCATTTCAAAAGCTGGTTGAATTACAGTATCAAAACCACGATTTACACCAGATAATACGTTACAAGTTTGAACGTCAGAACACATAGTCTCGCAACGTCTACACACTATACATTTATCAGGGTTTCTGTAAATAGAAGTACTAGACTTATCTATAGGATAAGTAGATTTTTTACCTTCGTATTTTAATTTACCACGAATACCAAGAACAGCGGCTAAAGTTTGTAAATCACAATTTGTATTTTTTTCACAAATTAAACAATCAGTAGGGTGATCAGACAATAGAAGTTCAACAACTGTACGGCGGGCAGCAATAGCCTCGCTAGTGTTAGTTTGAATTACCATACCATCACGAACTTTAGTAGCACATGCAGGCATTAAAGTTCTATAGCCATCAATATGAACCATACAAACTCTACAACTAGCAACTTGATTTACAACTTTTAAGTCACATAAATCAAGATGGCAAAGAGTAGGGATTTTAATTCCCAATTTTTTAGCACCGTCAAGAATCGTGCTATTTTCAGGTAAAGATACATCAATATTATTTATTTTTAAATTAATCATTTTGTCATCTCCTATCTTGTAATAGCATCAAATTTACATTTATCAACACAAATACCGCATTTAATACACTTATCAACGTCAATGATATGAGGTTTTTTAACAGAACCTTCAATAGCATCTACAGGGCAATTTTTAGCACAAAGTGTACAACCGATACATTTATCTTCAATTACAGTGTAAGTTAATAAGTCCGCACATACGCCAGCAGGACATTTTTTATCAACGATGTGAGCAACGTATTCATCTCTAAAATATTGTAAAGTAGATAAAATAGGGTTAGGAGCTGTTTGCCCAAGACCACAAAGAGAAGACGATTTAACAACGTGACATAATGCTTCTAATTTATCTAGATCTTCAATAACGGCTTTACCACTTGAAATATTTTGAAGCATTTCATAAAGTCGCATAGTACCGACACGGCAAGGTGTACATTTACCACAAGATTCATCAACGGTAAATTCTAAGAAGAATTTAGCGATATCAACCATACAATTAGAATCATCCATAACGATAAGTCCACCAGAACCCATCATAGATCCTACAGAGGTAAGAGAATCGAAATCAATTTTAATGTCTAAAAGAGATTCAGGTAAACAACCGCCAGACGGTCCACCAGTTTGAGCGGCTTTAAACTTACGTCCATTAGGGATACCGCCACCTATTTCAAAAATTACTTCACGTAAAGTAGTACCCATTGGTATTTCAATAAGACCTGTATGTTTAATTTTGCCACCTAGAGCAAAAACTTTAGTACCTTTGCTTTTTTCTGTACCGATAGATGCGAACCATTTAGCACCCTTATTAAAGATAACAGGGATATTAGCATAAGTTTCCACGTTATTAATAAGAGTTGGTTTATTCCAAAGACCACTTTCGGCAGGGTATGGAGGTTTGTAAGATGGTTCACCACGTTCACCTTCTATAGAGTGGATAAGAGCAGTTTCTTCACCACATACAAAAGCACCAGCACCTAATCTAATTTCTAGTTCAAAATTAAAACCAGATTTTAGAATATTATTACCAAGCATACCAGTTTCAACAGCTACATCAATAGCAGATTGTAAACGAGTAACGGCAATAGGGTATTCAGCACGAACGTATACAAAACCTTTAGATGCACCAATAGCATATCCTGCGATAGTCATAGCTTCAATAATAGAATGTGGATCCCCTTCTAAAATACTTCTATCCATAAAAGCACCAGGATCACCTTCATCGGCATTACATAAAACGTATTTTTGAGAAGATTCGTTATTTTTAGTAAATTCCCATTTAAGACCGGCAGGGAAACCACCTCCACCACGACCACGTAATCCAGAATCTTTAACAACAGCAATAGTTTCATCAGGTGTCATAGAATTAAGAACCGTGTCTAAAGCTTTATAACCATCATGTTCTATGTATTCGTCTATTTCACCAGGATCAATAACACCACAATTTCGAAGAGCGATTTTATTTTGTTTAGCATAAAAAGGCGTTTCATCAAAGGCGATTATTTTATCATCTTGGATAGTTTCTTTATAAATAAGATCTTTAATAGGGTTACCGCCTATTAAATGTTCTTTAACTATAGAAGGAACATCTTTAACTTCAAGACGACAATAAAAATATCCTCCAGGGTTAACGATAACGATAGGACCAAGTTCACAAAGACCAAAACAACCAGTTCTAGTAACTTTAACTTCTTTATCGATGTTATTTTCTTTACATTCTTCTTTAAAAGTTGAAATAATAATTTCAGAATCAGAAGATGTACAACCAGTACCACCACAAACTAATAAATTGTATTTAAAAGAATTATTCATAATTTACACCTCTTTACTTTTATAAAGTTCAATAATTTTATCAACATCTTCAACAGTTAAACGACCGTGAACATTATCATTTACGGTAAGTACAGGAGCAAGACCACAAGCACCAATACATCTAGTAGCTTCTATAGAGAAGCGACCGTCTTTAGAAGTTTCTTCACCGCTAAGTCCTAATTTAGATCTAAAAGCGTTCATAATATCACCACTACCTTTAACGTAGCAAGCTGTTCCCATGCAAATAGAAATATGAAAATCCCCTTTTTTCTCTAAATAAAATTGAGAATAAAAAGTAGAGATACCATAAATTTTAGATAAAGGAACGTTAGTTTCATCGGCTATAATTTCTTGTACTTCACGAGGAAGATAGCCGTAAATACTTTGAGCTTCTTGCATAATAGCGATAATACCGCCGTCAACATCTTTGTTTTTAGAAATATAATTAATAAGTTTTTCTTTTTGTTCATCCGTACCAAATTGCCCGTTACAATTTTCGCACATAATAACCTCCTAAAAATAATTATAATAAGTTTCTTTTTTTAAAGTGAGGGCTATCCCCCCATTTGTTAAACCCTATAACATCGCCTACAGAATGAACACGAGAAGATAAGCAAACTTTACAATGATCAGCGGTGTCATCAAGACAAGGTTTATCGTCGTAGAGTTGATAATCTTTGCGGAACTTAGGTAGTGTAATGATAGGCATAAGAATGTTAGCACCGGCTTTTAAACCTTTTTCCCGACCTAGAGGGTCAAGGGCTTGAAGAGCTGTAGTAGCTGCGATGTTAACATCTTTTAAAACGATACGACAAATGGCAATCATTTTAAGGGAAAGAAGAGTTCTATATTTTTTAGCCTCTGTAGAATCAAGACCAAGAGATATAGCTTTATCATATAAAGGAGTATCTTTGCTTAAAATGAAAGGACCCATGCCGATCATATCGATGTCCATTTTTTTAAAAAACAATATATCGTCGGCGAGCATGTCAGTAGTTTGATTAGGAAGTCCAATCATAACACCTGTGCCGACTTGATAACCGATTTTCTTTAAAGACTTAAGGCAATCTATACGATTGTTAAGGCTGTGAAGAGAATCGTTAGGGTGGATAGATTTATAAAGTTGTTCATTAGTAGTTTCGATACGCAACAAATATCTGTGTGCTTTTAAATCGAACCACTTTTGATAAACATCATAAGATTGTTCACCGAGGCAAAGCGTAATGCCAAGGGCGTCGTTACTAACTTTTTTAATTTCTTTAATAGCTTGATTAGAGAATTCGATAAAATCTTTATCGGTACGTTCTCCAGATTGAAGAGTAACAGAGCCGTAATTGTTATTAAAAGCCCATGTAGACATTTTAGAAATATCATCAATAGACATTAAAAAACGTTTGACCTCGCTACTTTTTCTAATTCCACAATAAAGACAATCTTTAATACAGTAGTTAGAAAATTCAATAAGCCCTCTAAAATATGCTTCATTGCTAAGATGTTGTAATTTAACCTCATAAGCTTTTTTAAAAAGTAAGTCAATGTCATTATCAGAACTTAAGTCTAATAAAAAAACGATATCTTCTTTAGAAAAAGTACTTTGATTTAAAATAGTTGAAACATTTTTGTTATTCATAAAAATCTCCTTACGTATTAAGTGCTAAAAATTACTAATTTAATTATAGAATAACATTAAAAAAACTACAATAAAATAGTTTAAAAAATTTTAGAAGTTTACGACTATAATTATACAACTATGTTGAAAAAATAACAAGTAATTTATTTATTGCAATATGTTGGCAATATATATATATATATATATTATAAGACAATATTGTATTAGAACATATGAATTCATATTTATTTCTTAATTGTATAAGGAGGAAAGATGAAAAAATTATTAAGTATTTTATTAGTAGTATCAACTTTAGTGCAAACAGGAACAGTACATGCAAAGGAATATACGTTAACAAAAGGAATAAGTGAAACAGTAACGTATGATGTAAGTGCTGGACAAGGGTTAGTAGTTTATAAAGATACAGTATCAACAAAAGCTACAACATTACCTAAGTGGGAGGTAACTGTATATAACAAAACTATGTTAACAAATCCCAGCTTGTATCTAGCAAATAGTGATGGAATGATAAGAACAGACAAAATAGTAGGGAAAGTAGGAACACATGAGGGAGATGGAAGCAACTTAGTACAATGGTATAATTATTACATAGCAATAGATCCGGCTTGGGGACAAGTGGGAGAAGACACTATAACGTTAAGATATAATGCATTTTAAATTTAGATAGAAGAAGGGAGAAAAAAGTGGAAATTTCGAGAAGGTATAGAAAAATAATACTACTTATTGTGGTAACAACAATATTATTTTCAATCGTAATGTTAGGACAGGCACAATTTCTAAAAATTGTAAAGATGATCAATTTTGGTACAGGAAAACCTCTAAGAAGTATATCTTGGTTGGAATATAATATAAACTATATTAAAGATGATTCTGTAATAGATTTTGTTGCAATGGGTATTATTGCATATAGTTTTAAAATGACAAATATTACAAGATTAATAACGGATCAAACTTCTGGATATGGCAATAATGTAATGGTTAGGACGACATATAAAAAGTATTATTTAAAAAATATAAAAAAATATTTAATATATACATTAATATATACCTTTTCGTTTTCCACTTTTATTTTAATAATAAATTTTTTAAAATATGGAGATATAAATAATTTAAATGAAACGATAATGATACTATCTGAGGAGTTTACAACTATAAAAGTAATAGGGTATGTATATTGGCAAACATTAGTTATGTACATAGTAGTATATAGCCTAGTGCTTTTAGGTATAATGTTAGGAATTTTAACGAGAAGTATAGTATTAGCAATATCATTTCCTTACGTTATACAAATAATACCACATTATATTTATAATAATTTATATGGATATCCTAAACTTCAAAATATATTAGGACAAACTACTTTATCAGGTCATTTAGGTAATCTTACATCATCACTGGGTAAAGGGAATTTACATGCTAGAGGATTTACAAGTGAAGAAACATTTGCGATGAACATAGAGTTGCAGTATGGTTTTGAGATAGCGTATGTTTTAATAACAGTAATTATTTTTATATTATTATCTAAAATAATTATAAATAAAAAGGGAAAGGATTATATTTAAATGAGAAAAATAAAAAAGTTTTTATTAGAACATTCTAAAATTAAAATATGGACAACTATTATATTTATAATTATTTTCAATTTAGTTAAAATAAAAGAAATATTAAATTATTTAAATAATTATCCAGATACTTATCATAATATTAATAACGTCTTAAAAAGTTTTTATTTATCTTCACCAGCAATTATTATTGGAGTAATATTACCAGTTTCCCTTATAATAGTTGGATTTTTCGACGATCATAGCAATACAAATAAAATAATAAGATACGGAGATAATTTAAAAAAATATATAAAGTATATAAAGTTGAAATATGTATACTTATCATTATTTTTTGCTTTTGCAACAATAACAATGTTAATTTTATCATCTATAATTACAGGGGAAGTAATTAAACAAAATGAATATTTAATAATTTTTGTAGAACACTTTATTTCAAGTTTAGCATTTATGTACACATACGTAATTATTAGTGTAATTATGAAAAATAATGGTAAAGCAATAACAGGCGCTATATTAATTAGATTTATAATGTCAGAACTTATACATAATATTCTACTAATGATAAAAATTAATCAAACTGTTGGTGAATTTATAACTATAGGAAATGTAGTTGTGAGCAGTTTATCAATACTTGCAATAATAGTATGTATAGTAAATATAATTATTACTTACATAGGTTTTACAATAATTTTAAATAAAAAAGAACAGTTTGTTATATAGGAGTGAAAAAATGATAAAATTAGAAGCGGTATCAAAGGAAATTAAAAAAAATGAAGTAATAAAAAATTTTACTTATGAGTTTGAAAAAGGTAAATGCTATTTAGTAACAGGGCATAACGGTAGTGGTAAAACTATGTTATTAAGATTGATATGTGGATTATTAACACCGACATCAGGAAACATAACGATAAAAGAAAAATGTAATTATGGAATTATGATAGAAAATCCAAGTTTTATTAAATATGAAACAGGGTTTTATAACTTAAAGTCATTAGCTGATATAAAAAAAACTATAGATAATGAAACTATAAGAGAATATTTAGAAAAATTTAATTTAGGCGATGTAGCAGATAATAACGTTAAAACTTATTCTTTAGGAATGCGACAAAGGTTAGGGTTGGCACAGGCATTTATGGAAGATCAAAATGTAATTTTATTAGACGAACCATTTAATGCACTAGATAGCGAAAATTTTAATAAAGTTTTAGAGTTAATAGAACAAGAAAAGGAAAAAGGAAAACTTATAATAATAGCATCTCATACAAAGTTAGATATGTATGAAAATTTATTTAATGTTGAAATAAAATTAAGCGATGGTAACATGTTAGATGTTATAGAAAAAAAAGAAAACACTTTATAAAAAAGTGTTTTCTTTTTTTGGGATTTTTTAAAACTTTATACTAAAAAAGTGAAAGAAAATAAATTATGTGATATTATAAATTTATAAACAAATTATAATATGGGGGTGCAAAATGAAAAACATGAAAATAGATGATACATTTGTAAAAGATGTATTAAAAAGAAGCGAGCAAAAGACAACGGAACAATTGCATAAAATATTAGATAAGAGCGATAAGTTAGAAGGATTAAACTATGAAGAAGTAGGAAGCCTTTTAATGAATAAAAATAAAGAGATAGAAGATAGAATATTTAAAATAGCGGGGAAAATAAAAAAAGAAATTTACGGCGATAGAGTAGTTATGTTTGCACCGCTGTACATAAGTGATTATTGTGTAAATAAATGTACATATTGCGGATTTAAACATGATAATGAATTTACAAGACGAAAATTAACCCAAGAAGAAATAAAAGAAGAAGTTAAAATATTAGAAAATATGGGGCATAAAAGGTTAGCACTAGAAGCAGGAGAAGATCCTATAAATTGTAGTTTAGATTATGTATTAGAATGTATAGATACAATATATGAAATGAAATTTAAAAACGGAGCTATAAGAAGAATAAACGTAAATATAGCATCAACAACAGTGGAAAATTATAAAAGATTACAAGAAAAAGAAATAGGGACGTATATATTATTCCAAGAGACGTATCATAAAGAAAGTTATGAAGAAGTCCACGTAGCAGGACCAAAATCAAATTATGATTATCATTTAACGGCATTTGATAGAGCGATGGAAGCAGGAATAGAAGACGTAGGCGGAGGAGTATTATTTGGATTTTACGATTATAAGTATGAAGTATTAAGCTTAATGTTGCACAATAAACATTTAGAAGATAAATACGGCGTAGGCTTTCATACAATAAGTGTTCCAAGATTATGCGATGCTAAAGGAAGTAGTAAAGATGATTATAAATATTTATTAACAGATGATGAATTTATAAGATTAGTAGCTATATTAAGGTTAGCCGTACCACATACGGGATTAATATTGTCAACAAGAGAAGATGAGAATATAAGAAAACAATTAATAAATAAAGGTATATCACAAGTATCAGGAGGATCAGCAGTTACAGTAGGCGGATATTTAAAAAGAGAAGAAGGCGGAAACCAGTTTGAAGTTACAGACGGAAGAAGTAATGAGGAAATAATAAAGTGGATTATAGAAGAGGATATGGTACCTAGTTTTTGTACGGCGTGTTATAGACAAGGAAGAACAGGGGATAGGTTTATGGAGCTTGCAAAAAGTGGAGATATAAAAAATGTATGTTTACCAAATAGTTTATTAACGTTAAAAGAATATAGCATAGATTATGCAGGTGAGCAATTGCAACAAAAAGCGAATGATATAATAGAAAGAAAAATAAAAAATATAGAAGATGAAGGAATATTAAAAACGACGAAGGACTATATAGAAAGGTTAGAAAAAGGCGAAAGAGATTTATTTTTATAAGGAGAGGGATATGAATAAAACCCCAAGTGGAAATAGAAAAGTAATAGGAATATATGGTGAGACAAATAGCGGTAAGTCAACAATATTTAACGGTATAACAAATAGTGACATAGCGATAATATCAGAGATATCAGGAACGACAACAGACCCAGTAACAAAAAGTATGGAATTTATACCGTATGGTGCAGTAATAATAATAGATACGGCAGGTATAAATGATAAAAGTGAGCTAGGAGAAAAAAGGTTAGAAAAAACAAATAAGACGTTAGAAAGAGTAGATATAGCATTATATATAATAGAAGAAAAAAAATATTTAGAAGGAAAAAAAGAGTATGATAAATTTAAAAAGCAGTTTAAAAAAAGAGGTATAAAAAGTATAGTAGTAATAAACACTAAAGAAGATTTAGAGAAAGACCATGTAGATAAAATAAAGAAAAATTATGGGGAATCTGTAGTAATAGCAAAAGGTAATGAAGAAAAAGGAATAGAAAAAATAAAAAAAGAAATAGGAAATAAATTAGAGGAAATAGTAGGAAGAGAAAAAAGTTTGTTAGGTAGTTTATTAAAAGAGGGATCTAGTGTAGTGTTAGTAACACCGATAGATACAGCAGCACCAAAAGGAAGATTAATATTACCACAAGTACAAGTAATAAGAGATGCTATAGATAATAAAATAATATGTACAGTGTGTGATTTACATACGTTAGAAAGTACGTTAAAAAGTATTAAAAAAGTAGATTTAGTAATTACAGATAGCCAAGTATTTAAAGAAGTAAATGAGATAATAGGCGAGGGGTATAAACTAACGAGTTTTTCAATATTGTTAGCAAGACAAAAAGGAGATATAAACAAGTTAGTAGAAGGAATAAAAAAAATAGAACAATTAAAAGATGGGGATAAAATATTAATGGCAGAGGTATGTACCCATAACGTAACCCATGAAGATATAGGACACGTTAAAATACCGAAGATGCTAGAAAAGAAGACAGGTAAAAAATTTAAGTATGAATATTATGTAGGGAGAGATTACCCGACAAATGTTAATGAATATAGTTTAATAATCCATTGTGGTGGATGTATGATAACGCCGACAGAGATGAAAAATAGAATAAGAGTAGCAAATGAAAGTGAGAAACAAATAACAAACTATGGTGTAGTAATAGCATATTGTAATGGGATATTAGAAAAGAGTATAG